>DAOLIO010000315.1:0-1904 GCA_035328505.1 Azonexus sp. | reverse complement strand
GTAGACGATCAGATGCTCCGGGTCATAGGCGACTTCGGGGTCGAGATTATTCTGGATCATGCGGTAGGCGGCCTCTTGCAGCCAGCCCTTGCAGTGGAGTGCGGTGCCCCGTGGGGCGCGGATGGTGCGGGGGGTGTGGGTGGTCATGTTGCCTATCGTAGCCGATTAAGGAGCAAAGGGGTAGCCGATCACCCAAAGGAATCGGACTGAGGATCCCAGAAATCGTCGTCCAGGCCCAAACCGGCGAAGATATGGCGTATCTCGTCCGATTTGGGCCGGCGGGCATTCTCCTGCAGGCGGGATGCATACCAGGTCGTGGCCATGCCCCAGAGCTGGTCCAGCCTCACCAGCGGCCGAACCAGATAACCGCGCTCCGCGCACCAGACCCGCACCTGTTCTTCCGACCGGAAGAAGAGCATGTTTGCTCAGGTGAAAACGATGTCGGCCCACCATTGCGCGGCCGGCACCAGACAGTGGAACACCCAGTCGGACGCTTCAGGCCCATCCAAGCCGACGCGCAGGCGCAGCGGCTCGGCAGAACCCTCACAACGCGAATGAACAACAGCCGGTTTGTGCAACGCGGCAACAATGCCGAGGGCATCCCAGGCACAGTTGGCGAAGTAGAGCAGGCCATCGGCGGTGACAACGTGCTGCGTCGGCATGCCGGAGAACGGCGGGGCCATGCGTATCGACTCGCTATCTTCCTCCAATACGAGCATCCGTTGCGCCCTGAGCCGGTGAAATGCATCCAGCACCGCCTGTGGCTCAACGTTGAGTTGCGCGGCGACGGTCGCGGCTGAGGGCCGGACGGCAGTGGTCGCGAAGTGCCTGTAAATGGCCAGCTTTACTTGTGTATCAAAGTCCATGGCGCTCTCCAGTTATACGCTAATAGAGCTTATTTGTATCGAGTCGCTTCCGATCCGGATCAAACAATTGACGAGGCATCTCTCGTGGCGGAGTATGGTGCCTCGTGGGGCGCGGATGGTGTGGGTCATGGTAAGTTACGAATGATGAGTGACGAAAGACAAGTAAAGAATTGAGATGTTTTAACCAGCTAATGTCCTTAACTATACCGATTCGACATGAAAGCGCAGGCCCAAGGCGTTGAGCACCTTGAGGATGGTAGTGAATTCGGGGTTGCCGGTTGGCGACAATGCCTTGTATAAGCTCTCGCGACCTAACCCTGCTTCGCGCGCGACCTGAGTCATGCCCTTGGCGCGAGCAATATCGCCGAGCGCGGCGACGATCAGTGCCGGATCCCCGTCTTCAAAAGCAGCGTCCAGATAGGCGATCATATCTTCTTCCGTCGTCAGATGATCGACCACATCCCACGGCTGCGTTTCAACCGTTTTTTGAGTCATCTTAAGGCTCCTTTAGCCCACGTGCCAGGTCTTTAGCTGTTTGAATGTCTCGATCCTGTGAGTCTTTATCGCCACCGGTCAGTAAAACCACCACCTGCTGCCCGCGCTGAACATAGTAAATTCGATAACCGGGACCATAATCAATGCGTAGTTCAGAGATGCCTTCACCCACTGGTCTTACATCACCGGGATTACCGAGTGACAAGCGCCTAATGCGAACATCGATTCGGGCGCGTGCCTGCCGATCTTGTAATTTGGCAAACCACTTCTGATAAACCTTCGTCTGACGAATTTCGATGGTCACGGCTATTGTATCTTATGGGATACTGAATAACAATA
Organism: Azonexus sp.; assembly: GCA_035328505.1. Classification (GTDB taxonomy): domain Bacteria; phylum Pseudomonadota; class Gammaproteobacteria; order Burkholderiales; family Rhodocyclaceae; genus Azonexus. Next base: position 204 of record DAOLIO010000315.1, on the reverse strand, counting down.
GGGGCTGTAAATTTCGATGCTCGTGAATAGATTACGGTTGACTTCGTGACCGTTTGTCACCGGCAAGCAGCGACAGTATAGTTCGTCTGATTGATACCCATGATCGGCTATCGGATCATACGTGTGCCGCATTTTATCACAGGGAGAAATATGTCCGAATCAACCGGTTGGTTCTATTGGGCAGCGCTGTCGGCCGTCTTTGCC
>DAOLIO010000314.1:0-2000 GCA_035328505.1 Azonexus sp. | reverse complement strand
GGGTTCCAGGCCGAAACGATGTGACGGCGGGAGTCGGGATTGTTTTTCAGACTGTGTACCAGTTGGCTGATCTGGTCGATCAGGCGGCCGTCCGGCGTTTCCCAGCGACGCCATTGTTTGCCGTAGACCGGGCCGAGATCACCGTTCTCGTCGGCCCATTCGTCCCAGATTCGAACCCCGTTTTCCTTCAGGTAGGCAATGTTGGTATCGCCCTGGAGGAACCACAGCAGTTCGTGAACGATGGATTTCAGGTGCAATTTCTTTGTCGTGACCATCGGGAAGCCTTTGGCAAGATCGAAGCGCATTTGCCAGCCAAAGACGGAACGCGTGCCGGTGCCGGTGCGGTCGGATTTGTCATGTCCGTTCTCAAGAACGTGGCGCATCAGGTCATGGTAGGGCTGCATTGAATCTGCTATCCGTGCGATCTATTAACCTGGCTATTTTACATGTCGGCGCGATGGCCCGTCAGCGCGGATCGATTTCCGGGTTGTGATTTGATTGGCATAAGGGAATAGCTCACGGCGGCGCAAAGAATATTTGGATTACACTGTAAAAAAACATTTTGTCCGGAGGCGTTGTGCTCAACAAGGTAGCAGGCCTGGGCGGCTTCTTCACCCAGAAAATCGATCATCCGCTCGCTGAGCAGCGGGAGTTGCGGAAAGTGCTGGCCGAACTGCCGTCGGACAACGCGTTCAAGGCGCTCGACGAGATTGCCGGATGGTTTGACTCCCTGGCGGGTGTGGCGGATTTTCCCGGTGATCGCCTGTTCGACATTGTCCAGCAATTGGAAGCCGCCGCCCAGCCGATGCTGAAGCGCCTGGCGCGCGACTATTTCCAGACTGCGCGCCTGTCGCGCACCGAAGAAAGGCGCCTGTGGTTTATCAATCATGGTTTTTGGGGCCGTTTGGCCACCGCTTACGAGTGTTGCCTGTCGAAGCTGGGTGAAAAGAACCGTGCCGGAGAATTGTCAAAATCGAATTTACCGTTGCTGACGATCAGGCTCATTTCAGCCTTGGGGCAGTTGCTTAAATGGGAGCAGTTTCACTATGGTCCGTCACGAGGCGACTACTGGCGTCGCCTGGGTGCTGCTGTGCTGGTTGCCGAAGCGGAGGGGGTGGCGGGCAAGGCCGTCGCCCTGCCGGGTAAGAGCGGAATGACAACCCCCGTGCAGGAGTACCAGCGAGTCATGGCGTTTCAGGCGGCATCGCTGGATAGCCTGCTGCCTATTGAGATTGAAGTAGCCGAGCGCCTGATCTCCCATTTTCTCAGCGGTTTCGTTTTTACGACGGTATCGTTGCCAGACAGTGTGTACTGGTCGGATCTCAAGCTTGCGCAACCGCCGTTGCGGCTGGCGCGAATGCCGGCTCAGGCTGAGCCGACACAACGTTTCATGAAGCCCGGTCCTGCCCACGAAGCCATGCGTTCCGTACTTGAAACCCTTGAACGTGGTGGAGAGATGCCGGCTGAGATTGCTCTTGGCGGGCAGTATCCGGTGGCGCTCCTGGTCGCAGTCCTGCGGCATTTGACCAATTACCTGTCGGCAACGCCGCCACAGCGTCAGCATGATCGTCATCGCGTGATGCACCGGATGTCAGTGCTTCATGGGTTGATTAACGCATATGTGGTGTTTTCCGACGAGTTTGGCGGCCGCCCGTCAGGCTTGCAGATCGAAAGCTGGGTTGTGGAAAACGTCAGTCGCGGTGGCTTCGGTGCAGTGTTGAAGAACATTCCCGAAGAATGGCTCAAGGCGGGGGCTTTGGTGGCGATGCAGCCAGAGGGGGGCGAAAACTGGCTGCTGGGGGTTATTCGACGCTACCACCGGGAAGGGCAAATGGAAGCGCGTGCGGGAATTCAGGCGCTGGCCACGAAAGTGATTGCCATCGAACTGAGGGCGCGCCAATCGTCGAGCTATGCCGCTGCGGCGGGTACGCCAGCCCTGATGCTGCTGGATGGCAATGAGCCGAATGAATTTCGGGTGGTTTTGCCGCCCGCCACTTTCA
>DAOLIO010000313.1:0-2003 GCA_035328505.1 Azonexus sp. | reverse complement strand
GCTGTACCTGGCTACGCCTGCTGGCGTGGGGGTCGGGTGATTACAATGCCAGCAGTTGTCACCCAAGGATATACCATGCATTTCCGTCAGCTTGTCCCGGCTTTGTGTGCTACCGCCCTGCGTCTTTGTGACTGCGGCGACCGTCGCCTGCCACGATCCGGCTGCAGTATGCGCTTATCCTGATGGCATTAATTTTTCGTTCGGACGAAAGCCGTCTGTGCCATCGACAATAAAAACGCGAGCGCTGCTGCTGCGGCCATTTGCAACCGAAACCGGCGTGTCGTTCTTCCGTGCGGGCTGACGCGCCATTTCCGGTGAGCGGCGACGAGCGGCGCGATCTGCCGCTGCCGGTCATGATCGATATCGAAGCCTCTGGCTTCGGCAAGGGCAGTTACCCGATCGAGATTGGTTACTACCGACCGGACGGGCAGTCCTTTTGCGCGTTGATTCGCCCCGAGGCGGGGTGGACTCACTGGGATGCTTCGGCTGAAAAGGTGCATGGCATCGCCCGCGAATTGCTTGTGGCGAAGGGCCGGCCGGTCGTCGACATCTGTCTTGAACTCAATCGCAACCTGCGCGGGCAGCAGGTCTATTGTGATGCCTGGGCCTATGATTATGTCTGGCTGAGCGTGATGTACGACGCGGCCGATCTGGTGCCGTCGTTCGATCTGAAGGATCTGCGAGAATTGCTGAAACATTGCGAGCAATCCTTGTGGCACGCGACCCGGGTGGCCGTCGAGGCACGCCTGCAACTGCGTCGCCACCGGGCGAGCGGTGATGCGCGGACCTTGTTCGAAACGCTGATGGCAGTGAAGAAATCCTGTGCGCCAAACTGGACAGCCTGATCGGATGGAACGCTTCTATCCTTTTCTCTTTGTTTTTTTGTGGAGTACCGGCTTCATAGGCGCCAAGTTTGGGCTGCCCTATGCCGAGCCACTCTCCTTCCTGCTGACGCGCTACGGTTTGGTACTTGCGCTGATGACGGTGGTCGCGCTGGTGACCCGTGCACCGTGGCCGGCAAAAGCGCGCGACTGGCTGCATATCGGGGTTTCCGGCGTTCTGGTGCATGCGGTTTACCTCGGTGGCGTCTTCGTCGCCATCAAGCATGGCCTGCCGGCCGGCGTGACGGCGCTGGTCGTCGGCATGCAGCCGCTGCTGACCGGGTTCGGTGCGGGCTGGCTGCTGGGCGAGAAAGTGAGTGCTCGCCAGTGGGGCGGGCTGGGGCTGGGTTTTGTCGGTGTCGGCATGGTCGTTTCCGGCAAGCTGGGCGATGGTGCCTTGGGGCCGATGCTGATTCCAGCGGTCGTCGCCCTGCTCGGCATTACCGCCGGCACGTTGTACCAGAAGCGTTATTGCCCGAAGTTCGACCTGCGTAGCGGTTCGATTATCCAGTTCGTGCCGACGGCGCTGGTGACGGCGGTTGCGGTGGCGATCTTCGAGGATTACCGGATCGAGTGGAACGGCCAGTTCATTTTCGCGCTAGGCTGGCTGGTGCTGGTCCTCTCGCTTGGCGCAATCACGTTGCTCAATCTGTTGATCCGCAGCGGTAGCGCCGTGAATGTGGCGGCGCTGTTCTATCTGACCCCGCCGACCACCGCGCTGATTGCGTTTTTCGTTTTTGGCGAAAATTTGTCGTTGACCGCAGCATTGGGTATGGTCGTCGCGGTGAGCGGTGTTTATCTGGTCGCGCGGGCAAAATAGGGAACGACACCGCTGCGCACCAAGTCTAGACTAGGCAGCTCGCCCCATTCATGTTTCGGACGCCATTCCTCGACGCACCGTGATCGAAATCTCGCAAATCAATCAAAATTTGAGCCAGAACGCGGTCATCGTGGTCTTCGCCAATGTGCTGTTGCAGCAGATCGGACTGCCATTGCCAGCCGTGCCGACGCTGATGCTGGCCGGCAGCCTGGCGGCGACGCCCGGCAGCCTGGGCCTGGTGCTGGCAGCGGCCATTGTCGCCTCGGTGATTGCTGACTGGGTCTGGTATGCCGCCGGCAAGG
>DAOLIO010000312.1:0-2114 GCA_035328505.1 Azonexus sp. | reverse complement strand
CTGGGTCCGTTTTCCATCGATACCTACCTGCCGTCTTTTCATGAAATCGCCGAAAAACTGAACGCATCACCGCTGGAAGTCCAGCAAACGCTGTCCGCCTATCTGATGTCATTTGCGATCATGACCTTGTGGCATGGCGCCATTTCAGACCGCTTCGGCCGGCGCAAGGTCATCCTGGTGGCCCTCGGCCTGTTCGCGCTTGCCTCGGCCGGCTGCACGCTGGCCACACGCATCGAGCATCTGTGGTTCTGGCGGGCCATGCAGGGAATCACAGCCGGTGCCGGCATGGTCGTCAGCCGCGCCATCGTGCGCGATCTCTATGACGGCGCGGCCGCCCAGCGCCTGATGTCGCAAATCACCATGATGTTTGCGCTGGCGCCGGCCATTGCCCCGGTGATCGGTGGCTGGCTGCAAACCTTCTTTGGCTGGCGTTCCGTTTTTGCCTTTTTAGTCGTGTCGACCGCAGCATTGTGGCTCGCTTGCTGGAAACTGCTGCCAGAAACCCTGCGTCCGGAAAAACGGCAGTCACTGCGGCCGGCCTACCTCGGCAAGACCTACTGGAAAGTCATGACCTCGCCGGCCTTTCTGCTCGCCAGCGCCGCCGTATCGCTGAACTTTGCCGGCTTCTTCCTCTACGTGCTGTCAGCGCCGGTTTTTCTGATGAAACATCTGGGCGTGCCGGAAACCGGTTTTCTCTGGCTATTCGGACCTGCCATGGGCGGCATGATGATCGGTGCCGGGCTGTCTGGCCGCCTGGCCGGCAAAATCTCGCTGAGCCGCACCATCGCGATCGGCTACGCCATCATGGCCACCGCCGCCACGTTCAATCTGGCACTGAACCTGGCCTTTCCACCCAGCCTGCCGTGGAGCGTCATGCCGCTGTTCATCTACACGATGGGCATGTCGATGGCCATGCCCTGCCTGACCATTTTTGCCCTTGATCCCTTCCCGGCACAGCGCGGGCTGGCCGCTTCGTGCCAGACTTTCTTTCAGTCCGGCTTCAACAGCATCACTGCCGCCCTGATTGCACCGGCGCTCTGGGGTTCCACGCTGACCATGTCTTTCGGCATGGCCGGGCTGCTCCTTGCGGGCGGGATTGCCGCCACGCTCCACCACCGGTCACGATTGCTGCCACGGTAATCCGCGACAGCGCCAGCCACCGAGTTTGCCGCGATGATAGTTTTCATCCAGCGGCCCCTCGAAGCCTTCCACGACGTTGATCACGCTCGAAAATCCGGCCCGTTCAAGGGCATCGCCGGCACAGGCAGATCGATGCCCACTGCGACAGATCAACAACACCAGCCGTGTCAGGTCATTGCGCACCAGTCGCTTCACCTTGTCGACAAATTCCGGATCGATCTCCCAATCCGGCCCCTCCTGCCAGGCCACATGCTCTGCACCCACCGGATGGCCAACATACATGAACTCGATTTCGGTCCGGCAGTCGACAAGCACGGCCTCGGGATTTTGCTGAAGCAGCGTCCAGGCAGCACGGGGATCAAGTGAGCGCATCGGTGCATTCGAAAATCAGAAGACTCGGATATTATGAAAGCAAGCCGCTATCGACGTAAACTCGATCTCCCCGACCGCATGGAGCTTGCATGAAATTCCCGACCTGGATCAACGCCACCGTCTCGGCCATCGTCGCCGCTGCGCTGCCCGCCTGCGATTACGTCAATACCAAGGAGATCAAGCCGGGCGTCACCACGCAGGCCGAGGTCCGCAACCGCATGGGCGAACCCGGTTTCGTGCATTGGAACGATGACGGCACGGCCACCTGGGAATATGCCCGGCAACCGAACGGCATGAAGTGCTACATGATCACCTTCAATAGCGATCAAGTCGTCAGCAAGCTGGAACAGGTACTCAATGAGGCCAACTACGCCAAGGTGCGCGAGGGCATGAGCAAGGACGATGTCCGCCGCCTGCTCGGCGCCCCGGCCACCCAGCAGCGATTCGACAACCTGCACGAAGAAATCTGGGAATGGCGCATCGAAGGCGTGCCACAGATGCCCTCGGAAGAAAGCTACTTCATGGTCCATTTCGATACCGGCCACGGCGGCGTCAAAAAAACGTCAAGGCGTCTGCTGCAGCGCAGCTGATTCGATTTCAGC
>DAOLIO010000311.1:0-2253 GCA_035328505.1 Azonexus sp. | reverse complement strand
GCGTTGCGCAGCGTGATCGCCGGCAGATTCAGCAACGAAGCCTCTTCGGTAATCGTGCCACTGTCCGACAGGACGCAGAAGGCCGACATTTGCAGCTTGATGTAGTCGAGGAGACCATAGGGCTTGGCGAAACGGATCAGCGGATGATCCAGCGACTCGCCCAGCGCCTCAAGGCGCTTGCGCGTGCGCGGATGCGTCGAGACGATGATCGGCAGGCAGTACTCGTCGGCCAGCGCACGCAAGGTATCGAGCAGATCACGCAGGTTTTCCGGCGTATCGACATTCTCTTCGCGGTGGGCACTCACGATGAAGAAACGTCCCTCTGCCAGCCCTTCGCGTACCAGGACGTCCGATTTTTCGATGCGCGACATGTAGTAGTCGAGCACCTCTTCCATGTGAGAACCGGTCTTGATGATGGTTTCCGGACGAATGCCCTCGGCCAGCAGATAGCGCCTGGCATGTTCAGTCAGGACCATGTTGATGTCGCTCAGATGGTCAAGGACCTTACGATTCAGTTCCTCCGGGACGCGCTGATCGAAGCAGCGATTGCCGGCCTCCATGTGGAATACCGGAATCTTGCGCCGCTTGGCCGGGATGACAGCCAGACATGTGTTGGTGTCGCCGTACAACATCAGCGCATCCGGCTTTTCACTGTCGAATATCAAGTCGACCTTGGCGATGATCTCGGCAATCGTCTGTGCCGCCGTTTCACCGGCAGCCCCGAGGAAATGGTCCGGCTTGCGGATTTCAAGGTCGTCAAAAAATACCTGATTCAGTTCGTAATCGTAGTTCTGCCCCGAATGCACGAGAACGTGATCGACCTGGCGGTCGAGTTCGGCGATCACCCGGCTCATCTTGATCAGCTCGGGCCGGGTGCCAACCAGCGTCATGACTTTAAGCATCGAGCTGCTCCTTGATGTAGTCGAGCTTGAGCAGCAACTGCTTGATGCCTGGCACATCCAGGCGCTCGGTGTTGTGCGAGGTGTAGTCGTCCTGCTCGGAGATCCTCTCTTCGCCCTCGACGAAGTACTTTTTGTAGTTGAGATCGCGATTGTCCGCTGGAATGCGGTAGTAGCGCCCCATATCTTCGGCTTTGGCCATTTCTTCGCGGGAGACCAGCGATTCATAGAGCTTCTCGCCATGACGGGTGCCAATTACCCGCACCTGGTTGTCGCGACCGAACAATTCCTTTAGCGCCTGGGCCAGGTCACCGACGGTGGAGGCCGGCGCCTTCTGCACGAACAGGTCGCCCTGCTCGCCATGCTCAAAGGCATGCAGCACAAGATCCACAGAGTCTTCAAGAGACATCAGGAAGCGCGTCATATGAGGATCAGTGACCGTAATTTGCTCGCCACTACGCATCTGATCGACAAACAGCGGAATCACCGAGCCACGCGAGGCCATCACATTGCCGTAACGAGTCGCACAAACCACGGTGCCACCCGCCGGAATCATGCGCGACTTGGCAACCATAAGTTTTTCTGCCATGGCCTTGGAAATACCCATTGCATTGATTGGATATACAGCCTTGTCGGTACTGAGCACCACCACACGTTTCACGTTGCTGGCAATGGCGGCGTTGAGGACGTTCTCGGTGCCGTTGACGTTGGTACGCACTGCTTCCATCGGATAGAACTCGCAGGAAGGTACCTGCTTGAGCGCCGCCGCGTGGAAGATGTAGTCGACACCGACCATGGCCTGCTTGAGGCTATCGTAGTCGCGCACATCGCCAATGTAGAACTTGACTTTGTCGTTTGCCAGGGCAATGCGCATGTCTTCCTGCTTCTTCTCGTCGCGGGAGAAGATGCGGATCTCGCGCACCGTAGTATTGAGGAAGCGCTTGAGCACCGTATGGCCAAATGAACCGGTGCCCCCGGTAATCATCAATACCTTGTCGTCGAACATAGAACCTTCCAGATCGTAAACGCGTCCAATTAGGCCGCGCAAATAAATAGTTAAGTTGTCGCCACGTCACACACCACGCTTCCCAGCCAATTCGAAGCAGCGAAGAAAACCCTTAACCTCCTACCGCTCCACATGCATCAAGCGAATCAGCTCGGGCCATGCAGGTGCCACATAACCGGTGGCCTCGCGAAAACGCGTCCCGTCGAGAGAGCGGTTGATCACCAACGCATCATCCGGCCGAATCTCGATCTCCTTGCCATACTGCGAAGCCACCAGCTGCAACAAATCCAGCTTTGCGATTGGTTCGGCGGCAACATGATACAGGCCATTGAGCTGAGGTAGTGGAAC
>DAOLIO010000310.1:0-2404 GCA_035328505.1 Azonexus sp. | reverse complement strand
AGTGGTGCCTTGCCCTGGCGTACTGGTGAGATCGAAGCGCCCGCCGTGTTTTTTGACAATGATGTCGTATGAAATTGACAGACCCAGACCAGTCCCCTGGCCCACCGGCTTGGTGGTATAGAACGGCTCGAAGACCCGGCTACGGACTTCCGGTGGCATTCCCCGGCCGGTGTCGGCGATCTCGAACCAGACATGTCCGTTTTCTGAACCCGAGCGCACGGTAATCCGTCCATGCTGGTCGATCGCCTGCGCGGCGTTGACCAGAAGATTCATGAACACCTGGTTGATCTGTGCCGGCACGCACTGCACCTCCGGAATATCGCCCAGTTCGCGGACCACGTCGGCCTTGTACTTGAGCTCGTTCCACACGACATTCAAGGTGCTTTCCAGCGCTGCGTTGAGGTTGGCAAGCTGCGTTTCAGCCTGATCAACCCGTGAGAAATCTTTCAGATCATGGACGATCTTGGTGACACGACCGAGGCCTTCCTGCGATTCGGCAAGGAGGGAAGGCAGGTCTTCGCGCAGAAACTCAAGATCGGCCGCCTTTCTGGCCTGTTCCAGCTGGCCGCGGTCGCCGCCAGCGTCCACCGCTTCATAGGCATTCAGCAGCGTCATCAACCGACCGACGTAGGTCTTCAGCGTGCCGAGATTTGAATTGACGAAGCCGACGGGATTGTTGATTTCATGCGCGACGCCTGCCGCCAGCTGGCCGATGGCGGCCATCTTTTCGGATTGCAATAGCTGTTGCTGGGCTTCCTCGATCTTGGACAGCAATTGTTCGAGTTCCCTGCGGTCGCTTTCCAGATTGGCATTGGCCTCGGCCAGCTGGGAGGTACGTTTGCTGACCAGTTGTTCGAGCTGGTTCTGGTTCTGAAGCAATTGCTCTTCGGCGAGATGACGATCGGTCACATCCTGCACCGTTTCTATGGCACCGATCAGCTGCCCGTCGTCATCGTGCAGGGGTGCTGCGGTAAATAGCAGCCAGCGTCCCTGGCCAACGTGCGGGAAGAAAGCTTCCCCCTCGAATGCGCCTTCGATAATTTTCGATCTGCGGTACAAGTGACCGTAATAACGTTCAAATTCTGCCTCGGTGCAGCCGTCGACTAGCAGGTCGGCCATCAACGGCCTGGCTTCCGGGTAAAAAGCCTGCCAATGCTTGTTGGTGCCCACCATATCCTGAGCGCTGTGGCCGCTGATCAGGGCACAGGCCCGGTTCCAGTGCGTGATGTGGTGCCGGGCGTTGATCACCAGAGTCGGTACGGGGTCGCCTTCGATGATCTGGGCGAGCAGCTTTTCCATATTGCGCCGCGTCGCTTCAGAACGCCGGTGTTCCGATTCGAGCAGTTTCTTTTGTGTGACTTCCACCTGTTCCATGGCTTCACGCAGGCGTCCCTGCTCGACCATGAGTTGCACATTGGTTTTTGACAGCGCCATGGTGCGTGCTTCAACCTGTGCTTCCAGGCCGCTGTTCAGCTTTTCCAACGCCTCGTTGCGGGCGGCGATCAGGCGAAACAGGGCATTCATTGCGTCGAGCAGGCTGGCCGTGCCCGGGTCGAGTACCCGCTGACGTTCTTCCTCGTAGGCTTGGGTAGCGGGCATGCCCGTGCGAATTTTGCGAATCTGCCGGGCCATCGATTGATCAATACCCAGGATGTGATGTGCCAGCCAGCTGCTGAGGAAACGCAGCAGATATTCAATATCCGCCTGACTTGCCGGAAATTCGCGCATTTTACCCACCTGCCGGGCAAAATCCTGATGAACATTGACATGCACCTGCACAAAATGCGGGTCGCAGCCACTTTCAATCATCAATTCTTCTTCGTGGGCAAAGTGATTGACGGCATAGTCGACCAGCTGTGCCAATACCCGCTCGATTTCCTTGCCCTCCTGCGCCAGATTCTGATGTTCAATGATCCAGTTGATGATGCGAACGAGTTCCCGATGTTCGTTATCCACCACGGTTTCGCCGGTGACATAGCTTTCATTCCAGACAAAGGCATCCATCGCGTCAGTCCTCTCCCGCACGTGGTCCGAGCACGCGCATGATTTCTTCAAGGGTTGTTGAACCGTCCTGAACGTGTTCGGCCGCGTGCTTGGCCATGCTGCGCAGCCCTTTCTCACGAACTGCCCGGCGGATTTCCAGCATGGTGGCGCCGCTACCGATGCGGTCGCGCAAATCGTCGTCGAACGACAGTACCTCATACATGGCGAGACGGCCTTTGTAGCCGGTATTGTGGCAACTGGGGCATCCCTTGCCGCGGAAAGCTTCGCCGATCCCGCTGAAGGTGCTGCCGAGGCGGGAGACCAGGTCTGCCGATGGTGTTGCTGGCGCCCGGCAAAGCGGGCAGATCCGGCGTATCAGTCGTTGCGCGATAATGCCCTCCAGGGCAGTCGCCACGACGTA
>DAOLIO010000309.1:0-2443 GCA_035328505.1 Azonexus sp. | reverse complement strand
CCAGCGCGTCGGAGATGTAGTCGCCGTTCAGGTTGGTGGTGGCGATCACGTCGTATTCAGCCGGGCGCAGCAGAATCTGCTGCAGGAAGGCGTCGGCGATGGCGTCCTTGATGATGATTTCGCGCCCTGTATTCGGGTTGGTAATCTTGCACCACGGGCCACCGTCAATCGGCTCGGCCCCGAATTCCTTCTGGGCCAGTTCATAGGCAACATCACGGAACAGACCTTCCGTGTATTTCATGATGTTGCCCTTGTGCACGATGGTCACCGACCTGCGGTCGTTGGTGATGGCATATTTGATGGCGGCCCGCACCAGGCGCGAGCTGCCTTCGGCCGAAATCGGCTTGATGCCGATGCCGGATGAAAACGGGAAGCGGATCTTCTTGACGCCCATTTCGTCCTGCAAGAATTTGATGACTTTCCGTGCGCCTTCCGATGTACACGACCATTCGATGCCGGCATAGATGTCTTCGGTGTTCTCGCGGAAAATGACCATGTTGGTCAGCTCCGGGTGCTTGAGCGGGGACGGCACACCCTTGAAGTACTGCACCGGACGAACGCACTGGTAGAGGTCAAGCTCCTGACGCAAGGCCACGTTCAGCGAGCGGATGCCACCGCCGACCGGCGTCGTCATCGGCCCCTTGATGGAGACGGCGTATTCCTTCAGCGCATCGAAGGTTTCCTTGGGAAACCACTCATCCGGCCCATAGAGGCGGGTAGATTTTTCGCCGGCAAAAACCTCCATCCAGTGAATTTTTTTCGCGCCACCGTAGGCCTTGGCTACGGCTGCGTCGATGACCTTGATCATGACCGGCGTGATGTCGATGCCGATGCCATCACCTTCGATAAAGGGAATGATCGGATTGTCCGGCGTAGCCTGCCCGGGAACAATTTTCGAACCACCTGGCGGAACCGTGATGTGAGAAGTCATTTCCACTCCTTGCGTTGTATTCAGGGGCTGTCAGCCGCGAACTGCATTGACCGGCCATAGACAAAGCAAGTCACAGGCGCCGGTCAATCAAGGGAATTATGTCGTAAAACCGCAACCGGTGTCAGCCATTTATCCGGCCGGAAGGCGATGGTTCGGCCAACCGTGCTTGCTGCGGTCAACCGGAAAAAATGCCCAAAAACAAAAAAGCGAAGACCGGATCGGCCTTCGCTTTTTCTGGTCCGGCGCTCAACTGCCGGGAAAATTGGCTCGCTTAGACGCGGGCCGCCTTCAGTGCGGCATTCAGCGTCGGGCTCGGGCGCATGATTGCCTTGCACTTGTCTGCATCAGCCTTGTAGTAGCCACCGATATCGACCGGCCGACCTTGTACCGACTTCATTTCGGCCACGATCTGGGCTTCATTGTCGGTCAGGCTCTTGGCCAGCTTGGCGAAGTGAGCTGCCAGTTCGGCATCTTCCTTCTGCGCGGCCAGCTCCTGCGCCCAGTACATGGCGAGGTAGAACTGCGAACCGCGGTTGTCCAGCTCACCGGTTTTCGGCGACGGCGACTTGTTGTTGTCGAGCAGCTTGCCAGTGGCCGCATCGAGGGTCTTGGCCAGCAGAATGGCGCGCTTGTTGCCATCCTTGATGCCCTGCTCTTCGAGAGAAACGGCCAAGGCCAGAAACTCGCCCAGCGAATCCCAGCGCAGGTGGTTTTCCTGCGTCAGCTGCTGCACGTGTTTCGGGGCAGAGCCGCCGGCACCGGTTTCGTACATGCCGCCACCGTTCATCAGCGGCACGATGGACAGCATCTTGGCCGAGGTGCCCAGTTCCATGATCGGGAACAGGTCAGTCAGGTAGTCACGCAGGATGTTGCCGGTGACCGAGATGGTGTCGAGACCGCGGGCAACGCGCTCCAGCGTGAAGCGCATGGCACGAACCTGGGACATGATCTGGATGTCGAGACCGTTGGTGTCGTGCTCCTTGAGGTATTTAACGACCTTCTTGATCAGCTCGTTTTCGTGCGGGCGATAGGTATCCAGCCAGAAAATGGCCGGCGTGTTCGACTGGCGGGCGCGGGTGACGGCCAGCTTGACCCAGTCGCGGATCGGTGCATCCTTGACCTGGCACATGCGCCAGATGTCACCGGCTTCAACGTTCTGCGTCAGCAGCACTTCACCCGTCGCGTTATCGACGATGTTGGCAATGCCGGCTTCGGCAATTTCAAAGGTCTTGTCGTGCGAGCCGTACTCTTCGGCCTGCTGGGCCATCAGACCGACGTTCGGCACGGTGCCCATGGTCTTCGGATCGAAGTTGCCATGCCATTTGACGAAGTTGATCATCTCCTGGTAAATCCGGGCAAAGGTCGATTCCGGCATGACGCACTTGCTGTCGTATTGTTTGCCGTCAGCGCCCCACATCTTGCCGCCCTGACGGATCATGGCCGGCATGGAGGCATCAACGATGATGTCGTTGGGCGAATGGAAGTTGGTGATGCCCTTGGCCGAATCGACCA
>DAOLIO010000308.1:0-2520 GCA_035328505.1 Azonexus sp. | reverse complement strand
CGATGCCGGAGGGCAGGTCGAGCGCCTGCCACGCCTTGAGGCGTTCGATGTGTTCCAGCATGTGCCGCGAGTTCGGTTTGACCGGGGATTGCCGCAGCCAGGCCAGCCACGTCGTCTTGCCGTTGTCGCGGCGCTTGAGCAGATCGTCGAGGCGACGGCGATGCACGTCCGTCAGCGGCTCAGCCAAGGCGTCGTAGAGACGCCGGTTGGCGCGGGTAATCGCTTCGGCGCTCGCCCGCTCGACGGCGTTGAGGGCGGGCACAATGACCGACTGCCGCCGCAGGTGCTCGATCAAGGCTCTGGCCAGCACGATGCCCTTGTCGGTTTGCATGGCCAGCTCGGTCAGCAACTGGACAGCCTGCCGGTAGTGGCCAATCGTGAACGGCTGGAAGCCGAACACCGTTTGCAGCTCGACCAGGTGCTCGCGTCGGGTCTGCTCACGCTGCCCGTACTCGTCCCAGCTTTCGATGCCGACCTTGAGCTGGTTGGCGACCAGTCTCAGCAATGGCGGGAACGGTGGCTCATCAGCGCCAAGGATGACGCCGGGAAAGCGCAGGTAGCAGAGCTGCACCGCGAAGCCCAGCCGATTGGCCGGGCCGCGCCGCTGCCGGATGATGGAGAGGTCGCTTTCGCTGAACGTGTAGTGACGGATCAACTCATCCTTGGTGTCCGGCAACGCCAGCAGGCTTTCGCGCTCGGCGGCGGAGAGGATCGAACGGCGGGGCATGCGGTTTCCTTCTTCTTGAAAACGTAGGTTTGTGACAAGCCCGCCAAGGCAACCGGCGCGGCACGGGAATCAAGGCATTGCGATTCTCGAAAATAGTTCTTGAAATTCTATTCTTGATTGCATATCATCTCAACGAGTTTCGATAAGAAAGGATGCCCATGCGACCGTCTGTTGTGCTTGACATGAAGCGAAGCGCAGTGCGTGAAGCGGTAGGCCGCTTTCGCGCCGCGAACCCGCGCGTCTTCGGCTCGGTGCTGCATGGCACCGACCGGGATGGCAGCGACCTCGACCTGTTGGTCGATGCGCTGCCCGGTGCCACGTTGTTGGACTTGGGCGATTTGGAAGAAGAACTGAAATCGCTGCTCGGCGTTGACGTCGATCTGCTGACTCCCGGCGACCTGCCGCCGAAGTTCCGGGCCAAGGTGCTCGCGGAGGCGCAACCGATATGAGCGAGAACCGCCTGCCCGATTACCTCGACCACATTCAGCAGGCCGCAACCGATGCGCGCAGCTTCGTGGAAGGGATGGCCAAGGACGACTTCTTGGCCGACAAGCGCACCCAGCAGGCCGTCATCATGAGCCTGATCGTCATCGGCGAGGCGGCCACAAAGGTGATGGATGGCTACGTCGAGTTCACCCAGGCGCATGCCGACGTGCCGTGGCGCAGCATGCGCAATATGCGTAATCGCATGGCTCACGGCTATTTCGACATCAACCTCGATGTGGTGTGGGAGACGGTACAGGAATGGCTGCCGGCGTTGCTCCAGCAATTGCCCGCCGTGCGTCAGGATGCCGACGATGAAGACCGTAACGACAAAGGCATGGAGCCATGACCAATCAAGCCGCCGATGTTCGGCCCCTCTGGCGTGTTCGATCCCGCGACCTATGAGCCGCGCTCGGGCAAGACCTTCTGGATGGCCGCAACGGACGTGAGTTCGCTGGTGGGCAAGGAGGCAGCAGCCGACACGCTCATCGGCAACTGCACGACCGCACGACCAGCCTCCCGTTCAAATTCGAGTTAGAACTCATATCCAGCCTGTCTGGGGGCACTGTGAAAGAGGGATCTCCGATGACTGTTGAATCGAGAATATTTTCTGTAGCCGAGTATGTTCAGCCGTCCGAAGGCGAGCCTATTCGTTCCGTTGTGCTTGAAACCCGAGACTCAATTATCGTGGTTTGGCATGTCCATCCCGGGCAGGAAATTGCGGCTCACATTCATCCTCACGGCCAAGACACGTGGACTGTTTTGTCGGGAATGGCTGATTACTTTCAGGGCAATGGGATTGTTCGTGCCCTCAGGGAAGGTGAGATAGCCGTGGCAAGACCGGGCCAAGTGCACGGGGCGCGAAATACAGGTACCGAGCCATTTGTGTTCGTCTCGGTTGTGGCATCAGCCAATGCCGGTTTCGTATTGGCTGAGCGATAGAGCCCAATCTCTGGAGTTGGTCCAATGAGCGGTCGGGGAGATAGGTAACAGACATGCAGCGGACACGGCTGCTAAACCAGGTCGCAAACCTCCTTGCGTCGCAGCGTGCCGCAAGCGACGCGATCAATCGAATGGGGTCGGCATGAGACTGAACACCATCCAGTTCCCGACCGCGTAGCCGCCTGTCCTGCCGATCAGGTCTTGACCATCGACGCCTGGGATCAGTCCTGAATGTTCTTGGAGACCACTACGTTATGAGCCGCAGCCGCCGCAAAACACCCATCGTCGGGCACACGACCTGCGGCAGCGAGCGCGAGGACAAGAAGCTCTGGCATCAGCGCTGGCGCACCCGTGAGCGCACGGCGCTG
>DAOLIO010000307.1:0-2541 GCA_035328505.1 Azonexus sp. | reverse complement strand
TCAAAGCGCTATCGACCGAAGTCACCGGCAACGGCGAGAAGGTCAACGGTCTGGTCTACAAGGACCGCGACACCGATGAAGTGAAGCGCATCGACCTCGACGGCATCTTCGTGCAAATCGGCCTGTTACCGAACACGGACTGGCTCAAAGGTACGGTCAACCTGTCCAATCGTGGCGAAATCGAAATCGACGCCAAGGGCCAGACCAACGTGCCGGGCGTCTTCGCCGCCGGCGACTGTACGACCGTGCCCTACAAGCAGATCGTTATCGCCATGGGCGCCGGCGCCACCGCCTCGCTTGCCGCCTTTGATCACCTGATCAGGACATCCGCCCCGGCCTGATTCGGCATCGAGACGCCAAGCAAAGGCCCGCCAATCCCGGTGGGCCTTTGCATTTTTTTGTGGGGTGAAGCGTGCACGCAATGTCCGTCCACTATTGAATTCGCCGCTTGATCTCCCCGTCACACGAATTTGCCACTCGCGCGTATTCCTCTGGCGTATCGATCAACGCCTGCGCAACTTCCACCCGCGCAATTTCCCGCTCGACATAACGCGCCCAGCGTTCATCCAGTTCCTGCTGCAAAAGCGCCCGCTTTTGCCCCACCGGGCCGCGCCACGGACCCCCCGTTGCAAATCGACGGTTCAAGGTCTCCTGCAAAGCCTTTTCAATACCAACCATGTGTTCCTGATACGCCTTCACATGACGCAGCTCGTGCTCATAAATTTCCTTATAGGCACAACTGCCCTCCGGAAACTCATTGGCCACAAATACCGTCATCGGCGAAAACCCATAGCTCAACGTCAATTGCGGAGAAAAGCACTCCCAACGGCCAGTACGATCAATCACAGACTGAGCCGACATCGAAAACTGAACCACCGCATTGCCCCGCGTCAGCCCCAGCACCTGATTGCCCGGCCGCGCCAGCTTCGCCCCCAGAGTGGTCAGCGTCTTGTAGCCATACTGCTTGTTCAGGGCCACGCCTTCGTCGAAGCGCTTGATCACCACCGACGGCGGCGGCAACTGCTCGCACTCATCCGCACGAGCCTGGGCAGACAAAGCAATCAGAATGGCTAAGACAAGGCAGCGCATCAGGCGTTTTTCCGGACAAAACATCCTTTGACAGAGGCAGAAAGCATAGCCGATCACGGTGTCGGGACACCAAGCCATTCCATCAGATGTCAACGAAAAAACCCGCTGACAAATCAACGGGTTTCCGTGTTACTGGTGATGAGCAGAATCGAACTGCCGACCTGTGGCCACCCAAGAATCCGTTGCTGCACAAGAGGTTCAAAACGCCTGCCTGAGTAAGCGGTTGAAATTGTGACCCACCTTTGTGTCACATCAGTGCGCAGGCCAGTGGTCGAGGGCCGGAATATCTCTAGCGTGATGCAGCTCTCTAGCCACGACAACCCCATGCTCATTTGGGAAGTACAACAGAATGTAGGGCGTCGAAGTCGGCCAGCTCCGTATGCCGGGTGAGAGCGCGGGGCGCTCCCTGCCCATCCGCGGTTGATCCAGCAACCGGATGGCCTCTGCCTCTATCTGGTCAAGCATGCGGTCCGCCGCAGTGACGCTATCCTCTGCAACGTATAGCCAAGCCTCCAGCAAGTCATTCTCGGCACTGGCTGTATAGAACACTTTCGCCATTAGACCGGCTTTGGTGTTGCCAGGATTGCTCTGCCGCGCTCCTTGATGCTGGCCATGCTTACTTCACGCACGCGACCGGCGTTTATATCGGCAACACCTTGAGCAATGTCAGCCTTGAGCGCAGCCAAATTGGCGGCCTGAACGCCTTGATAGGCTTCAAACAAGCGCAGTGCTTCCCGGATCACCTCACTGGCTGAACTGTAGAGTCCTGATTCGACATGCTGGCGCACACGGCTTTCGAGTTCTGGCGGCAACGATACGTTGAGGGACATTGCTGGCTCCAAGTGAATGTCAGATATTGCCATTCTATGCCATAACATCCAAAAAGCCAGGCTGTAGCTCTTGCTGGAGCTGACGTGTGTTGACGCTCGTTGAAAGGCTTGTCGATCAGTGAGCGTAGATCATCCGGCACACGTCGCCGGAAATAAAATACCGTTCCATGCCAAGATGCCTTGAGATATTCGCCAGCCATTGTGACCCACCTTTGTGACCCACCCGGCAGGCTTCGGCAAATGAAAAAGCCGCTGACCCTTGCGGATCAACGGCTTCTTGCTTTTCTGGTGGTGATGGGCAGAATTGAACTGCCGACCTGTGGGTTATGAATCCACCGCTCTAACCAACTGAGCTACATCACCACGCTTGAGGGCGCGGATTATAGGTTGCCGTGGTTCGCCGGTCAACCGAATTTGCGGTCGGGTATAATGCCGAACTTTTCTGCCGCATTTCATCCTAAGCGGCACTCACTGTTTCGCGAAGTATTGCCCATGCCTAAAAAATTGTTCATCCGCACGTTTGGGTGCCAGATGAATGAGTACGATTCGGACAAGATGGCCGACGTACTCAACGCCTCGGAAGGCGTTGTCAAAACCGACAACGTGGAAGAAGCCGACATCA
>DAOLIO010000306.1:0-2591 GCA_035328505.1 Azonexus sp. | reverse complement strand
TCTGTCCCTATTACTTCTTGCCAGCAATGGCCTTGCGCGGACCCTTGCGAGTACGAGCATTGGTCCGGGTGCGCTGACCACGGCAGGGCAAGCCCTTGCGATGGCGCAGACCACGGTAGCAACCGAGGTCCATCAGACGCTTGATGTTCATTGTGACTTCGCGGCGCAGATCACCTTCAACAGTGAATTTGCCGACTTCGTCACGCAGACGATCCATGTCCGAATCGGACAAGTCTTTCATTTTTGTAGAACGAACGATGCCGGCCGCGTCACAGATTTTCTGTGCGCGGGTACGGCCGATGCCGAAGATCGCAGTCAGAGCGATTTCTGCATGCTGATGGTTCGGAATGTTTACCCCTGCAATACGGGCCATTGAATCACTCCAATATTTCGAAAATTAACGAATGCCAGACTCACCAGGAAATCAACCCTGGCGCTGCTTATGACGCGGATCCTTGCAAATGACGCGAACGACACCCTTGCGACGGATAACTTTGCAATTGCGGCAAACGCGCTTCACTGAAGGTTGCACTTTCATGTTTTACTCCTCGTCTGCGAGAGCTTGGAAGCAGCCGTGATTCCTTGCCCTGCGGTTTATTGCGTAGAGAACTCTTTACTTGGCCCGGAAAACGATCCTGGCTTTGCTTAAATCGTATGGCGTCAATTGCACGGTTACCTTGTCACTAGGAAAAATTCGTATGTAATGCATACGCATCTTTTCCGGAAATAAGGCCCAGTACCATTTGTCCATTTTCCAACTTGACCCTGAAGGCCGTATTCGGGAGGTTTTTAAAGACCTCCGCCTGCATTTCTATGTAATTACTTTTTCCATAGGCAATTACTTGATCATCGGTGAGCCTTTGAAATTTGCCTTCTTCAGCAAGCTTTCATACTGGTGAGACATCACGTAGGCCTGCACCTGAGACATGAAATCCATGGTCACAACCACGATAATTAGCAACGACGTACCGCCAAAGTAGAACGGAACATTCCACTTCAAGATAAGGAATTCTGGCAACAAGCAAACGACGGTGATATAGGCGGCACCAATCAGCGTCAGGCGCATCAGGATCTTGTCTATGTAGCGAGCGGTTTGCTCACCAGGGCGAATGCCCGGTACGAATGCGCCACTCTTTTTCAGGTTATCTGCGGTTTCCTTGGAATTGAACACAAGGGCAGTATAGAAAAAACAGAAAAACACGATTGCCGATGCATAAAGCATCACGTAGATCGGCTGCCCAGGCGACAATGTACCAGCAACGTCCTTCAACCAGTGCATTGACTCGCTAGCACCAAACCAGTTGGCGACGGTCGCCGGAAACAGGATGATGGACGAAGCAAAAATCGGCGGGATAACACCAGACATGTTCAACTTGAGCGGCAGATGCGAACTCTGACCACCATAAATTTTGTTTCCGACCTGGCGTTTGGCATAATTCACCAAGATCTTACGCTGACCACGCTCAACGAAAACAACAAACGCAGTAACCAGAACAACCAGAACGCAGATAATCAAAGCCGTAAGCGGATGCATCGCGCCAGTACGAACTAATTCTAGCAAGCCACCAATTGCATTGGGGAGGCCTGCGGCGATACCGGCGAAAATGATGATCGATATGCCGTTGCCCAAACCGCGCTCGGTAATCTGCTCCCCCAGCCACATCAGGAACATTGTGCCGGTCAGCAGCGTAGACACGGTGGTCAGTCGGAACATGAAGCCAGGATCATTCACCAGCCCGGCTTGCGCCTCAAGCGCCACGGCGATACCCAGCCCCTGAAAGAGCGCGAGGACAACGGTGCCATAGCGGGTATATTGAGTGATCTTGCGCCGCCCGGCTTCGCCTTCTTTTTTAAGGGCTTCGAGTTGCGGGCTCGCGACACTCATCAATTGCATGATGATCGACGCCGAAATGTACGGCATGATCCCCAGTGCGAAAATGGTAAATCGCGACAAAGCGCCACCCGAGAACATGTTGAACATGCCAAGGATGCCGCCCTGTTGCGAATTAAAGAGATCGGCCAGAGCGTTGGGATCAATCCCGGGAACCGGAATATGGGCGCCAATGCGGTAAACAACCAGCGCGCCAAGCAAGAACCACAGCCGGCGCTTTAGATCGCCGAACTTTCCGCCCTTGCCAACGGTATTAGGATTTGCAGCCAAAATTCTAACCTTTCCCTGCTTACTCAGCGATCGAGCCGCCGGCTGCTTCAATAGCAGCCTTTGCACCCTTTGTGGCGCCGACACCCTTCAGGACAACCTTGCGGGCGATAGCGCCCGACAGGATAACCTTGGCGGAGAGAGCGTCACCCGGAACGATACCGGCAGCCTGCAGCGCGAGGAGATCAATTTCCTCAACCGGCAATCGATCCAGATCGGTCAGACGAACTTCGTAGTTGCGAGCACGGGTCAGCGACTTGAAACCGCGCTTCGGCAGGCGACGCTGCAAAGGCATTTGACCGCCCTCGAAGCCAACCTTGTGGAAGCCACCGGAACGGGACTTTTGACCCTTGTGGCCACGGCCACAGGTCTTGCCAAGGCCGGAACCGATGCCACGACCGACGCGCTTGGCGGCTTTCTTGGAGCCTTCACC
>DAOLIO010000305.1:0-2651 GCA_035328505.1 Azonexus sp. | reverse complement strand
CGCGACCAGTTGTTCAAGAACAACGAAGTCCATGACATTTCGGTGGCCATCGGCGTCGACCCACACGGCATTGACCAGATCGACAGCATCGATGTCACCAGCCTGCGCTACGGTCGCATCATTGTGATGTCCGACGCCGACGTCGATGGCTCGCACATCCAGGTGCTGCTGTTCACGCTCTTCCTCAAACACTTCCCGGCGCTGGTCGAGCGCGGTCACATCCATGTCGCCCAGCCGCCGCTCTTCCGCATCGATGTCGAAGCCCGTGGCCACACGCGCAAGGTCTATTGCCTCGACGAAGCCGAAAAGGAACAGACGCTGACCAAGCTGCGTGACGAAGGTGTCCATGAGAACAAGATTACCGTTTCCCGCTTCAAGGGCCTGGGTGAAATGAATCCGGACCAGCTCTGGGAAACCACGCTCTGCCCGGATACCCGCCGCCTGGTGCCCTTCCAGGCCAGCCGCGAGACTATCCGACAAATGACTGCAACCTTCACCCTGCTTATGGGCAAAGGCGAAGCCGCCGGCCGCCGGGCATGGATGGAGAAGGATGGCGGGCTGGTCGAAGCGGATGTTTGAGTGAGCACCGTCAGCCTCTGACAAATTGCCAATTCGGTCTTGTCCGAATTGGCAAAAAAGCTTGTCCGTGCCGCTTGTATGTGGGCAAGCACACAATTCAGAGCCATTTTTTGGTCTACCATTAAAAGGCGCGGTGCGTTCCTCCTTTCAATGCTTCTGAAGAACACAACGCCAATATGCACTCCACGGAAATTCCGTAGTCGGTTCATGCCGAGAAACATGGGGTGCCATCGACAGGGCCGATGGCCGCAGAAGCCAACTTGATAACCTTGCCAAGATGCCGCATCCACATAAAAACGAGGATACTTGAGATGAAACTTCAATCATTGTTATTGCTGATCGTATTGGCAGCCATTGCGGCTTTCTCCGCATTGAACTGGGGCGTATTCATTACGCCAACGGCGCTCAGTCTTGGCATTACTGAAATTCAGATGCCGCTGGGATTGGTCATGCTCGGGTTGCTGATATTCCTCACAGCACTGTTTCTGGTTTTTGTCGTCTACCTTCAGGGCACTGCCTTGATGGAAAACCGGCGCATCTCGCGCGAGTTGAAGGCCAACAAGGAACTGGCTGATCAGGCCGAGGCATCTCGTTTTACCGAATTACGGACCTTTCTGGACGCCGAGTTGACCAAACAGAACAATCTGCAGGCCGAGTCCAGAACAACAGTCATTTCCAGGATCGATCAGCTGGAACGCGACCTTCGTGCCGTTACCGAAAATTCGGGCAACACCCTTGCCGCCTACATCGGCGAACTCGAAGATCGCCTGGAAAAGACTGGTGCTTCAGGCATTCGCAGCTAGCGCTTTTCGCTAACCCACCATTCACCGGAGATTCATCATGGACAACAACGACCAGGAAAAAGACCGGCTGAGCCGGCAATACGATCTGTTTGCCAGTAAATTCAATGAACTCTATCTGGCCGGCAAGGAGCGCAGTCGCGAATCAATGAACGTGGCGCTGGAAAAAGCCCGGGAGCAATTGACCGCCGTTGGAGAATTCAGCGCTGAACAAGGCGAGGAACTGAAAAAATTTCTCTCGCGCGACCTGGATCAGACCATCGCAGATGCCCAGCAACTGGGTGAAGAGGCCAAGGAAAAACTCCACCCGGCGCGCTTGACGGCTGGCGCACTCTCGTCCCTCGTCACCGTACTCGACATGACAGGCAACGCATTGCGCTCATTGCGCGACAAGGCCAAGGACACGCTCACCTACAAAACCGGCGAGATGACCTCTGCAGGAACACTGACCTGTCAGGGTTGTGGCCAGAAAGTTCACATCAAGCATACCGGACATGTTCCACCCTGCCCCAAATGCAATGGCGTGCTCTTCAACAAAGGCTATTGATGTTCAGGCGTGGCTTGTTTGCCCAATTCGTGATCTGATTCGGGGCTGAAATTTTTCAGCCTTGCCACGTCTGTCAGAAAAGCCCTGTCGCCCATGAAAACCCCGAAAAGACTCACCACGCTCGTTGAAGAAGGCCTTGTTGACGAGGTGATCGGGCAGTTGATGAGCGGCAAGGAAGCCACCGTCTATATCGTGCGCTGCGGCGAGCATATCCGCTGTGCCAAGGTTTACAAGGATGCCAAGCAGCGCAGCTTCCGCAAGGCGACCTCCTATCAGGAAGGCCGCAAGGTCAAGAACAGCCGGCAGGCGCGCGCCATGGAGAAAGGCAGCCGCTACGGGCGCCAGATGCAGGAAGAAGTCTGGCAGAACGCCGAAGTGGATGCCTTGTATCGCTTGGCGAACGCTGGCGTGCGAGTGCCGCAGCCCTACATCTGCTTCGATGGCGTATTGCTGATGGATCTGGTGGTGGATGCCGATGGCGGTGCGGCCCCACGGCTCAACGATGTCGCCTTGAGCGAAGCGGTCGCGCTGGACTATCACGCCATGCTGGTCAATCAAGTGGTGCGCATGCTGTGCGCCGGGATCATTCACGGCGATCTTTCGGAATACAACATCCTCGTCGATAAAAACGGGCCGGTCATCATCGACCTGCCGCAGGCGATCGATGCCGCAGCGAACAGCACCGCGGCCGAGATGCTGGAACGTGACGTCAACAATCTGCGCAG
>DAOLIO010000304.1:0-2666 GCA_035328505.1 Azonexus sp. | reverse complement strand
GTGTCGGCACGACGAATCTCTTGAACGCCCAGCCACAGGCAACAACCCGATTTTCAACGCAGTGCGTGCTCATTGAACGGAATACTATCTGTGCGGTCGACCAGACGAGGTTAGCCGGCATGCTGGCATCAAAGGCACTCCCCGCCGACTGAGCGGGCTGGCCCATCCACGAGCTTTCTGGTTTTTCTGGCCTCACGGGGGGAAGGGATGACCGATATTTTCCTGAGCTATACCGAGCGGGACCGCGACACGGCGCGACGAATTGCCGAGGCGCTCGGTTCCGCGGGCTGGACCGTGTGGTGGGACCGGAGGATTCCGGCCGGAGAAACCTGGCGAACCGTGCTTGACCATGCGCTGGAAGACATGCGTTGCATGGTGGTCCTGTGGTCGGCCAAATCGATCGAAAGCGAGTGGGTCTACGAAGAGGCCAGCGAGGGGCGCCGCCAACGCAAGCTGGTGCCGGTAATGATAGAGAATGTACGCCCGCCGGCCGGCTTTCGCGAAATTCAGGCTGCCGACCTGAGCGGCTGGGATGGCTCGCCGGATTTCGATGGCCTGCGTATGTTGCTGGCGGACCTCGAGAATCTGCTCGGCAAACCGGCCTCTCAGGCTACCGCTCAACACGGGACAGCAGACCCACCCCCGAGCGGTCACGGCGATACCGATACTGACCGTGATTTACCTTACGGCAAGACTGAAAGACCCGGCTATTCGCAACCCACCGCGCCTCATGGCAACACTCGCTGGCAACCTTGGGTGCTGGCCGGCACGCTGCTATTGGCAGCGGCCGTGGTGACCATCGGACTATCATCGCGCCAGCATACCGTGCCGGCCCCGGTCAGCCAGCAACCGGCGATCAGCCTGCCGCCGATGACCCCGGCCGCTACGCCGCCCCCCTCCGCAAGCGTTCAGCGCGAGCGTATCGATGCGGCGTTCACCGCCCTGGAGGCCTCACGAGCGGCCGTGGAGACCACGACATCGACGCGCTCGCACAGCAAGCTGCCGTCTACTGCTGCGGCCAGCACCAAACGTGGCGAAGTATCCCGGCCCTATGACCATTGCAGCGAAATGCTGGCAAAGATCCAGCTTGGCGAGACCCTGAATAGTGTCGAGCAAACCATTTTTGACGGGAAGTGCAAAAGATGAACCCTACATATAAGCCTCTTTTTGCTTCAGCCTTGGTCCGTGCTGCTTTCGCTACCCTGTTGCTGGTCGCCGGCTGCGACAACCTCAAGGAATTCACCGGTTCGTCGACGCCGACGGCCGCGCCACCCACGGCCAGCAGTTCGTCGTCGCCGGCCGCGGCACCCGGCACCCCACCCCCCGCGCAGCCTTACGACCAGGCGGTCTTGAGCGCCGCAACGGCCTTGTTCTCCAATGCCAAACTGCCGCCCACCGGCACCCCCGCCCAGTCGAAATACGCCATCGTGATCGACCCGCTGATTGATGGCATGACCGGGGCGCAATCGGTCACCACGCGCTCGATGGGAAAGCGGCTGACGGATCTGATGCATGAACGCTAC
The DNA here is from genome assembly GCA_035328505.1 of Azonexus sp. Classification (GTDB taxonomy): domain Bacteria; phylum Pseudomonadota; class Gammaproteobacteria; order Burkholderiales; family Rhodocyclaceae; genus Azonexus. The sequence goes on along the minus strand of DAOLIO010000304.1, from coordinate 1,143 downwards.
CCTCAGTTTGACGTGCAGGCATTTTCAGCGGCCAATGTGGCCAAAAGCCCGCTGGTGCTGATTGGCACCTTCACCGGGGTCAATGCCGAGCGCAAGACCGCCGGGCTGCGCGACACTTACCGGATCTGCTTTGCACTGGCCGATTTGCGAAGCGGCAAACTGGTCAGCAAGGGTTTGGCATTCGCGCTGCCCGAGGGCGTCGACCCGACCCCGCTGGCATTTTTCCGCGACGCGCCGGCATGGTCTGATGACCCGGCGACCGAGGGCTACATCAAGACTTGCCAAGGCACCAAGGCGGGCGATCCGATCAACCCGCTCTACCTCGATCGCATCATCGCCGCTTCGCTGGTGGCCGAAGCGATTGATGCCTACGATGCCGGGCGCTATCAGGCGTCGCTTGATCTCTACCAGAGTGCGCTGGCCACACCGGCCGGCAACCAGTTCCGCGTACACAACGGCATCTATCTGGCCAACTGGAAGCTGGGGCGTCAGCAACAGGCGGAAGCCGCCTTCGCCAGGATTGTCGACTACGGACTTGAGCACAAACGCTTGGCGGTCAAATTCCTGTTCCGTCCCGGATCCACCGCCTTTGTCCAGGACCGGAAACTGAGCGGCCCCTACCCGGTCTGGCTGAAAACCATCGCGCGACAAACCGCGGGGGTCAGCAGTTGCCTGGAAATAACCGGCCATACCAGCCCGACCGGCCCCGAGCCCTTGAACGAACGTCTGTCGCTGTTGCGCGCGGAGTACGTAAAAGGGCAACTGGCCAGCGCCGCTCCTGTCCTTGCCAAGCGAATGATTGCCAATGGCGTGGGCTCGCGACAGACGATGGTGGGCACCGGCCGTGACGATGCCAGCGACGCGCTGGATCGTCGCGTCGAGTTCAAGGTGATCGGCTGCTGAGGAATCGCCAAGAAATATTTGCCTGCAGTCCGGCCACGACCGAACCAATGACAATGAATCGACTCCAACCTGCATGCCTTGGATAGTTAAAGCCATTGGCTGAAACGTTTCGCCGGGGCAGCAAAGGACGGCGACATGAAACGTCTTGAGAAGGATTCGTTCGGCACCATCGACGTGGCGTCAGAGCGTCTGTGGGGGGCACAAACCCAGCGCTCGCTGGCGCACTTTGCAATTTCGACC
>DAOLIO010000303.1:0-2679 GCA_035328505.1 Azonexus sp. | reverse complement strand
CGGTGGGTGTTGAGGTGGATGCGATCTTCGAGCGCGTAGCCCAGGTAGCTCTGCAAGGCACGACCCATCGAATGGATCTGCTCGAACCCCTTGTTGCAGATCAGGCCGACATCAAGGCCCTTGCGCATCAGGATACGGTTGAGCATCGCTGTGCCGGAGTAGACGCAGGTCGCCAGTTCCGGATAGACGTCATCGACGTTGCGGCCCCAGTGTTCGAGCGCATCGACCGAAGAGTTGTAGATGGCGAGCGATTCGTCGCCTGGATTACTTTGCGCCTTGCCGACGACGAAACGACCGTCGGCCCGGACAAAGAAGGTATCGGTCATCGTGCCGCCGGCATCGATTCCCATCACCTGTACGTTTGACTGCTGAGTTTCCATGTTTGTCTCCTGTCATTGGTGTGTCGTGGCGAGTTATCCCACGCTGACTTAATGGCAAGGGCCGGGCCAGGCCGCGAAAAAGCTGGCGATTCACAGAATTCCATCAACGAATCATCAACTTGGCGAAAACTTCTGGAAAACGGCAGCTGTCCGATGAAAAAGCGAAAAACGTCCTGAATAACGACGCCAATCTCGAACTGTCCGGATTCCGGACACTTCACAAGCCATTTGTTGCGGCGCACAAGCCATTGATATACAACGATTTTATTGACTTCAACCCCATCGTCGGCTACGGTTATGATTAAGTTAATTTATTGTTTTGCCGTGAATATCCCGGAGCCCGCCACGAGCCCGATGTGACCCCCTACAGCAATCTTCTTATTCCACGAATCGGTGACGAGTCAGCCGTCGCTAGTTCATGGGAACGATTCCTCGAGAACCGGCCATTGCCCGGTGTTGGCGTGCGCAATGTGATCCTCGACTCGTGGCGACGCAGCCGTTCGGAGGCCGTGGATCCGAACATCGGTAGCGCCCCGACGGCCGATGGCGACAAGATTCACCAGTTACGTGCGCGCTCCCATGATCTCTACGAGGCGGCCAAGCCAGTGCTTGAAACCCTGCGCGAAATCCTGCGCGAGTCAGGCACGCTGATCATGCTGAGCGACCCGAGCGGGACCATTCTCGACCTCAATGGCGAAACCCGCGCCCGCGATGCAGGGGAGCAGATCAACCTTGCACCGGGCGGTTGCTGGAGCGAAGAACTGATCGGCACCAACGCCATTGGCACGACCATTGCCACGCATCAACCGGTACAGATCTACGCCAGCGAGCACTACTGCATCGACGTCAAGCACTGGACCTGCGCCGCAGCTCCCATCCTCGACCCGCTGGGCAGAAACCTGCTGGGTGTCGTCGATGTCTCCGGCGTCAAGGAAACCTTTCATGGCCATACGCTGGGTCTGGTCATCTCGGCCGCCAAGCAAATAGAAGGTGTCCTGGCCCGACGTGATGCCGAATTGCATGGCCGCCTGCTCGAGCACGCCATGGATGGTTTCAGTCGCTATGGCAACGATTGTGTCGTACTGTTCGACCAGCGCGGCCGTATCGTCAAAACCAGCGGCAGCATGCAGCAGGCCCGCGAGATGTATGGTGTGCGCCTTCCTTTCGAGGTCGGTAGCCAGCTACCTTCTCTCGATTTCGCTGTCCATCCCGATGAGCGCATCCGCCAGGCGCCGCTGTGGCTGCGCCCGGAGTGGCTACACCCGATTCGTTCCCGCGATGGGGACCTCGGCACCTTGCTGGTCATCCCCATCGGCACACCGGCTCGACAAGCGATCAGCGTCCCCTCGCCGGCGAGCAAAGCGACAGACGAAGTCTTTGCCGAGATCATCGGCAGCAGCCAGGCCATTTCGACTGCAAAAGCCCGGGCCAGAAGAATCGCGCCGCTCGACCTTCCCGTCTTGCTGCTCGGTGAAACCGGCGCCGGCAAGGAGATTTTTGCCCACGCCATCCACAAGGCGAGCAGCAAACCGGAAGGGCCTTTCATCGCCGTCAATTGCGGCGCACTGACCCGCGAGTTGCTGGCCAGCGAATTGTTCGGCTACTCCGAAGGCGCCTTTACCGGCGCTCGCCGCGGCGGGCTGCCTGGCAAGTTCGAACAGGCCGACGGCGGCACCCTTTTCCTCGATGAAATCGGCGAAATGCCGCTCGACATGCAGCCTCATTTACTGCGCGTGCTGCAGGATGGCGTGGTCGTCCGGCTGGGCGACACCAAGGAACGCAAAGTGGCAGTGCGCATTATTGCCGCGACCAATCGCGACCTGCATACGGATTCCAGCACCGGCCGCTTCCGCGAAGACCTGTTCCACCGGCTCTGTGTTGTCAGCCTGCATCTGCCACCTTTGCGTGAGCGCCCGGAGGATACTGAAGCGATCATCTGTTATCTCAACCAGCGCCTGGCCCGCAAGTATGGCTGCCCGCCGAAGAGCCTGGCACCCGAAGTCCTGCACCACATGTTGCGTTATCGCTGGCCAGGAAATATCCGTGAATTGAAGAATGTGTTCGAAGCCATGTTTGCGCTAAGCGATGGAAATCGCATCGATGGTAGCCTGCTCCCGCCGCACATTGCAGATACTACGGTTGATGCAGTGCTGGCACGAGGTGAGGTAACGCCGGCCATGACAGCCGGCCGCCTGGCTGAAATGGAGCGCACAGCAATCAATGCCGCAGTTGCCAGCAGCCACGGCAACCTATCGATGGCTGCAAGAACACTGGGAATTTCACGCAGCACGCTCTACGT
>DAOLIO010000302.1:0-2686 GCA_035328505.1 Azonexus sp. | reverse complement strand
CACCACGCACGCACGGCTGGCGTGTCGAAATACGGCATTTCACGCACCTTCCGCGTCATTCTCGACTTGATCGCGGTGTATTTCTTCATGCGGTTCCGCGCCCGTCCCGGCCATTTCTTCGGTGGCATCGGCCTAGGTCTGACGGCGCTGTCCGGCCTGATCATGACCTGGCTGGCCTGGGTCAAATTCGGTCTGGGCGAAAACATCGGCGGCCGTCCGCTGCTGATCGTCGGCATCGGTATGCTGATTGCCGGCATTCACTTCATCACGACCGGCGTGCTGTCCGAGCTGCTGGCTCGCATCTATTTTGAGTCCGGTACGATTCGCTCGTACTCGGCACGGCCGGAGCGCGTGCTGTCGGCCGACGAAGGTTGGCACAAATCGGCGTGAGTTTTACGGTCAACGGCAAAAACAGCCTGATATGGCTGTTTGGCCTGACGGCCGCCCTGCTCGCCTGGCGCTTCTGGCTACTCCCCAATCTCGGCATCACGCTTTACGTCGACGAGGCCCAGTACTGGACCTGGGCGCAACATCTTGACTGGGGTTATTTCTCCAAGCCGCCCGGCGTTGCTGCGCTGATCTGGTTATCGACGGCCTTGCTCGGCGATGGCATGGTCGGGGTCAAGGCGCTCTCCATACTCTGCTACCCGCTGGCCGCTGCCGCGTGCTGGGCAATTGCCCGCCGCCTGTACGACGAACGCACGGCTTTCTGGTCTGCGGTGGCCGTCCTCACCTTGCCGATATTTTCCTGGCTGGGTCTGTTTGTCTCCACGGATGCCTTGCTGACCCTGTTCTGGGCACTGGCGTTGTGGGCTTACCTGCGGGCATTGGATTCCGATGCCTGGCGCGACTGGCTGTTGCTCGGCGCCATCTGCGGCCTGGGTCTGCTTTCCAAATACACGATGGCCGCCTGGCTGGGCGCCGCCTTCCTCCACCTGCTGGTCTATCAACGGGCCCGCCTGGCCACGGCCAAGCCCTGGCTGGCCGCGGGGCTGGCGCTGCTGATGCTGTCTCCGAACATCGTCTGGAATTTCACCCACGACTTTCCAACCCTGAAGCACACCGCCGACATCACCTTGAACCGGACATCCGGTGGCGGCCTGGCATCGCTCGGCGAATTCTGGGCCGCCCAGTGGATTGCCTTCGGCCCGGTGCTGGGTAGCGTCTTCGCGTTGCTGCTGGTTCGCGCACGGGAGAGCTGGCGCGACGACAGCACCCGCCTGTTGCTCTGGTTTGCCCTGCCGCTGTGGGCGGTTGTTTCGATGCAGGCGATGAAGAGCAGCGCCAACGCCAACTGGGCGGCACCGGCTTTTGCGTCTGCAGTGATTGCTGTGGTGGCCTGGCTGCTGCAGCGCGAGAAGAAAAAGCTGCTGATCGCCGGCCTTGCCATCAATCTGGCCATCGTCGGGCTGGTCTATCACTGGCCGCAGCTGATTGCCACGGTCAACCCGGAAAAACAGGCAAAATTGAATCCTTTCAAGCGCGCCATGGGCTGGGATGCACTGGGCCGGCAACTCAAGCCCATCGTAACGGCCCACCGGGATGCCGTGCTGATCGCCGACAACCGCACCTTGCTTGCCCACATGCTCTACGAGCTGCGCGACATCAAGCCGGCAGCGGCGAGCTGGAATCCGTCCGGGGTGGCGAGCGATCATTACAAGCTGACGACCGACCTGCGCCCCTATGTTGGCAAGAATGCCCTGCTGATTACCGATACGGCGCCGGGGGCCGACGTCGCCCCCCGCTTTGCCCGCGTCGAAAAGCTCGCCACGCTGAAAGCGCCGCTCGACGCGACAACCAGCCGCGACATGGATGTTTACCTGCTGCATGACTTCAAGGGCTATTGAGCTGCGCATCGCCGGCGTCGTCTTTGCGCTGCTGGCGGTGCTCTTCGTCGCCTTTCCAGAGATCGACCTGGCCGCCAGCCGGGTTTTTTACCACGACGGCACATGGGCGTTTTCCGGCGGCAACTGGCCGCTGTTCGAACTGATCTACCGCGGCACGCCGCGGGTTGGACAGGCGCTGCTGATCATCCTCGCCAGCGGCCTGCTGCTGGGCAATGTCAAGCGGTTGCGCTGGCTGCATGCGCGACGGACGACCTTCGGTTTCCTGCTTGCCGCCGCCCTGCTCGGTCCAGTGCTGCTTGTCGACGCGACGCTCAAGGATGGCTGGCATCGGGCGCGTCCGGCGACGGTGACTGAATTCGGCGGGCCGCTCGAATTCACGCCGGCCTTCGTCCCAACCAACCAGTGCGAGAAGAATTGCTCCTTCGTCAGCGGCCATGTGGCCACCGCCGCCTTCGTCATGGCTTTCGGCTGGCTGGGCGCACCGGCGGTCCGCCGGCGCTGGCTGCTGGCCAGCCTGGCCACCGGAGAAGGCAGCTCGCTGCAGGTCCGGCAATCCGGCCTTGCCGATCGCGGCAGTGCTGCGTCCGGAACCGAGCTCGGCCTGCCGGCACTGCGCTACACCTACGACGCGGCGGACAAGCGCTTCGAGCTCGACACGACGGCGCCCGGAGTGGCCGGCTGGCCTGCGAGCCTGGACTACGATCCGGCGACCAGTGCCGCGGGCAAGTCCTTCACGCTGCGGCGCGGGGCGGGGAGCAGCGACTGCTTCCACTGAGCCTGATCCAGCGTTCGCCGCGCGGCCGCGCGCCCGTCGTCACGGTACGATGGCGAAGAACAGG
>DAOLIO010000301.1:0-2695 GCA_035328505.1 Azonexus sp. | reverse complement strand
GCCCGTACGAAACGAAACTAGGGCGGCCACGTTCAAACGGGATTGCTACAGGCTTTATCGTTTACCACACAAAGCGCCTCAATCATTGGAAATTTTCCATACGATTGGCGGTTTCCTTAAGTTCGATGAGGAACAAAATATCCTCGACAACCGGAAGGGTAAATCCCATGCGCTGACCGCCACGATTGTCACGCAGCAGCTGATACAGATAGCCCACCACATCGCCAGCAGTCCACAATCCGATGACCGTATTCATTAAACGAGGCAAATCCTCCAGGCATGCTGCCCGAGGAGCAACTGGCAATTCACTGGCATTGTCCGTAGAGGGAACACCCGTTGCCATCAAACCATCATCCCAACTCTGCACTTCAACGTTGAAATGCATGTTCAGATTTTTTGCCACATTTTCAAACTCCGCACGCATACCGGCCATGCGATACACATCCATCAAACGAATCCAAGGTTGCAAGGCTTCCTGAGGATTATTGTCGATGTATTCCTGCAATGCCTGGGCAGCACCTTTTACCCGACCGAAGGAAAGCATGATGTCCGCCAGTTCCATCACAGGATTGGCTTCAAAATGTTCATCCAACGAGGTAGCACTAATCGAGAGAACCGAGTCATGCCCCTGTGACGGCAACATTGCAGGAATTTCCGAATACTTGAATTGCTCTTCCTTGCCACTATCGAGCTCAACGTCAACCTGCATGGGCATCCCCATGGCCGCGGACTCGAAAGGAAGATCAATGCCGCCGCGCTCCTCTCGCTCGTCAGAGCGCCTCGGGTCGACCTTGACATCAGGAACAGGAATTGGCGAACCGACTTCATCACCGCTTAACTTTTTCTGACGGTAATTTCGCCATCCTAGCCACCCGGCAAGCCCAAGCACCGTTCCGATCAGAACGCCATAGAGGCTCCATTCGGACAGTCCGCCTGAAGCGGCATCAACCGGCGGGGTCGGCATCGATTTCGCGCCCACGCTATCCGCGACGCCCGGATGCGGCTCTGCCGTTGTTGCAGAGGACGGGAGCGGCTGAGAAGTTTGAGATGTTCCGGACGGCACCGCCGGGGTGCTACCACTAATCTCAACACGCTGAGCAAATCCAGCGGCATGCTGCTGGAGTTCACCCAAGGTGGACTCCATATTTCTCAGCTTTTCAGCTGTCGCCATTTGAGAAGTAGCCTGTTGATGCATGGCCATCAACATTCGGTATTCAATGCGCAAAATCTCGCGCTGCTCTTCCTGCGCCTCAGGTGCCGCCATTAGCACGGTAGCCAGTCGCAAAGAAGGGTCGCCGACGCCACCGTCGGACAACATCAGGCGGTCCGGCAGGACAACATCTCTGGATGGCTTATTCGCTCGCCTGGGAGCCAGTCTGGCTGGTGCTTCAATTGAAGTTGGTGCTACCGAACGAACCCGGACAGGTTTTCGCACCACCTTGGCTAGCGGCCGGGACTCTACTGCTTGCGAATGTCTTTCTGCAGTGGGCAGGGACGTATCGCTCTGCGGCGAGGCCAAGAGAATGTAATCCCGGGAAACCTCCAGTCCGCAACCCACCTGAACTGCCAACTGCACGATGGGTTCGCGCAACGGTGTATCAGAAGCGATCTCTAAAACGGGTCGCGCACCTTTGCGAACACGCAATGTGGCCTTTTTCAGCCAGGGAAAATCTCCCCCTCCGGCCGGTTGGACCAGACGAAAACAACTGGCATCAAGCTTCTGCGTATCACTACCTAACAGGTCGATTTCCAGTTGTATCCGCTCACCCAGGGCAGGCTGTCCGCGCAATTCGCCGAGACCGACCGCAGATACGCTTCCCGACAAGGCCAACATAAAGATCGGCAAGGAATAGCGAAGTGCAAAGCGATTCAAAGAGACTGCCCCCAATGACAACAAATTATTCGAATTGTAGCTGCTATTTATCAACCAGATAACTGGAATCATCGAAGCTTACGACCCAATTAGGGCGGTAAACAACGAACAACGTCATCACCATTCCGGACAACCAGGCTTCCGAGAAAGCAAGCAACACGAAATAGGGGAAATACTCGCTGATTAAATAGCTCCACTCATAGGCACCAACCACTGCCATCAGGAGTGTTGCCGCAAAGCCAACGCCAATAATTGTGAGCGCCGCAGCAAGAAAGCCATTTACGAAGATATACACAAAGAAATGTCTAGGCAGCATACCGGAGAATATCCGGTAATAAAACTGACTCAATCCAACACCAACGCCAGCCAGCAGCAAGGCATTGAGCGCATAGGCGAATGGTCCCGCAGCGCCGTTCAGGGTAATTCCAGCCGTCACGATACTCAGGCCCACGAATGCCAAATACGGCCCAAAACACAAGTTAAAGGCTGTCGCACCCAGCAAATGAAATGTCAATCCGGGTTTGACGCCTGCCTTCATGCTCCAAACCAATGTCAGCAATACCACCATGCCGAGCCATACGTTCAGTTGCTCGGAATCCCTGAGACGCGTCCATGGCGCTCGCCAAATACAAAAAGCGAAGAGTGGCCCCCAGACGACCCAAGCCGCCCAGTACCACCCTTCGCCCATCAAGGTATCTGTCAGATTCACATGGCTATTTTAGCCGACTGCTCCCACCATCTGCGGGACAAGTTCAAACAGATCGCCAACCAACCCATAGTCTGCCACCTGAAATATAGGCGCATCCGGGTCCTTGTTGATGG
>DAOLIO010000300.1:0-2763 GCA_035328505.1 Azonexus sp. | reverse complement strand
AATTCAGCCGCCTTGTTCTTTGGAAAACATTTAAACCTTGAAATAGGCTACCTGTTGGCGCAGTTGCGCTGCCATTTGCTGCAACTGCAAGGCGTTATCGGCGTTGCTGTGAATCGTTGCATTGGTTTCCTCGGTCATCTGGGCAACTTGTTCGACATTTTGTGCGATCTCGTTAGCGGCAATGGCCTGTTCCCGTGTGGCGTCGGCAACTTCCATGGCACGGCGCCGGGAATCGGCAGCTTCGTGGGTAATGCTGTCCAGCATCCCGGAGACTTCATTGACCCGATCCAGTCCTTTCTGGACTTTCGGTCCAACCGCCCGCATATCCTCCACGGTCACTCGCGTGTCATCCTGAATCTGCTTGATCTCGGCGCTGATTTCATGAGTGGCCTTGGCGGTCCGCTCTGCCAGTTTTCTAACTTCATCGGCGACCACTGCAAATCCACGGCCCATCTCGCCGGCACGAGCGGCTTCGATGGCTGCATTCAGGGCGAGCAAATTGGTCTGGTCGGCGATTTCCCGAATGACATTGGCTATTCCGCCAACTTCCTCGGTGCGCGTCATCAGATTGCCTACCTGGCTAGAGGATGACTGTACGGCTGCGGCCATAGACGCCATTTCGTCGACCGCGTTGTGAATGGACTGCACGCTTTGCTGGGTCAGCGATGAGGTGCGTTCGGAGCTGTCTTCGGTATCCTTGGCCAGGGCCGATACTTCACTGATGCTCACTGTCACTTCTTCCAGCGCTGACGCTGAGGCCGCCGTGGACTGCGCCTGCCGGTCGGTCGCGATGCTGATCTCGTCGGCGGTCGTCGAAAGATTGTGTGAGGCAAGGCTGATCTTGTCCGCGGCCTGCCTGACCTGACCGATGACGGTGCTGAGTTTTCCGGCCATTTCATGCATGGCGTTCATGACCTTGCCGACTTCATCGTGACGCGAGCTGCCGATACTCACAGTCAGATCACCATCGGCGATCTTGCGTGAACTCACCACCAGCCTGTCGAGCGGGGTTATCACGATACGGTTCAGATAAAACGTCAGAATGCCGAGCAAGACAATGGTCAGAATAAAGGTGGCGCCCATCATGATGTTGCGTGCATGCTCCGCGAGGCTGAAGATTTCGTCGGCATAGCTGCCGGACACGACGATCCAGTTCCAGTCCTTGTACTCGTTGTAGGCAACGATCTTTTCCCGGGCATGGGTTTCGCCGGCTTCCTTGTTCAGCCACGGATAGCGCATGATGCCATTGCGCTTCTCGATGATTTCCTTGATGAAGGCGCGCCCGTCGCTATCGGTTGCATCAAGGATGTTTTTTCCTTCCTCTGTCGGATGAATCAGCAACGAGCCGGCGGTCGGTCCCTGTTTTGCATCGAGCACATAGGTATAGCCGGTATGTCCAAGTTTCACCCCCTTGATGCTCTGTTTCATGGAATCGAGCGCGCTCATGATGTCCATGCCGACAAAATGCAGTCCTATGACCTCACTTTTTGCATCCCTGATCGGCAAATACTTGGTCATGTAGTGACGACCAAATAACGTGGCCTTGCCAACGAAGCTTTTGCCCTCGAGGAGGATGGCGTAGGCAGGGTGCTGCTGGCCCAGTAGCGTCCCCGTGGCACGACTGCCATCCTCCTTTTTGAGTGACGTCGAAATCCGTACAAAATCATCCCCTTTTCGGACAAATATTGTCGCGACGTTGCCATTGCTGGCCTGACTAAAGCCGTCCACATAGTTCGTGTTGCTGTTAAGTGTGACCCCATTCAACTTGAGAATTGGCGTCTCGCCCGCTTCGAGGGTGTAATTGCCGGCCAGCGTCGCGGTAAAGGAATGAGACCAGCTGTCGACTTGCTGGCGGAGGATGGCATCCGTCTGCGCGATCATGTTCAAGAGGAGCTCATTCGTATTTTTCAGCTTGGCGGTTTCATCGCGCTCATTCACGCCCCGAATTTCCGCGTGCAAAAATAGTGCAAATCCGCCCAGCGAGATGAAAACCGCCAGTGCAACGATGACGGCAATACGAAAGCGTATGGACTGACGATTGAACATTTGTTGCCCCCCCAGGCTGCCAGAAATGTATTACTTTAGTAATCCCAAGTATTATTTATCAAATTCGACAATGTCAATCTATATTCGCCAATTAATTGCAATTAATTCAAAAACTTAAACAATTGTGAATTGATTGTTTAATCATGAATTTCAATACGGGTGTCGAATTCTGGTCGCGCCTAGATTCTGACTCGACCCATTTTTTTGGGGGGGGCTGCATTGGAATCGCTGGCCTGACCTTCGGCCATCACTGCTAGCCGTTTCTGCGCAGGCGTTGGTTCAATGGTGTTGCCTTGAACTGCGTCCCACGCGACTGCTGCGGTCAACCGGAAAAATTGGCCCAAAGCGAAAATGGATGGCGCGATTCAGCCGGAATCAGCAACAAAAAAAGAGGCTGCCGAAGCAGCCTCTTTGCGAGTGGATTGCCGCTTTGGGCGGCGGCGCCAAAATTACAGCTTGAGGTTGGCGCGAATCTTTTTCAGCAGCTTTTCGCCCATGCCTTTGGCGCTGACGACATCATCCAGCTTGGCATAGGGGCGGCCGGCCACAATGGCTTTGGCAAGCGCGCTGCTGACGCCCTTGATGGCGCCGAGTTCAGCGGCGCTGGCGGTGTTGATCGAAACGCCTGCGGTGGCGACTGCAGCGGCGGGTGCCGGGGCGGCAGCCTTGGCTTTTTCAGCGACCGGTGCGGCAGCGGCTGGCGCTACCTTTTCGGCG
>DAOLIO010000299.1:0-2767 GCA_035328505.1 Azonexus sp. | reverse complement strand
TAATGTAATTCGCATTCGTCTGCCGGCACTGCGTGAACGGCGGGAGGATATTCCGCTACTGACCCGTCATTTCCTGCAGAAGAGTGCACGGGAACTCGGCGTCGAAACCAAGAGACTGTCTGACCCGGCCTTGAAGTATCTTAGCGGTCTGGATTTTCAGGGCAATGTTCGTCAATTGGAGAACCTTTGTCACTGGCTGACCGTGATGGCACCAGGACAGCAGGTTGAGGTCGGTGACCTGCCTGGGGAGTTGCGTGACGCGACCCCGTCATCGTTGGCAACCGACTGGGAAAGCGCGCTGGCGGGCGAGGCTGATCGGATGCTGGCGCGTGGTGTGCCGGATATTCACGGCGTTCTGTCGCAGGTGTTCGAGCGCATCCTGATCTCGCGAGCATTGGCGCATACCGGTGGTCGGCGGATTGAAGCGGCGCAGGCGCTTGGGATTGGGCGTAATACGATAACCCGCAAGATTGCCGAACTGGGCATCGACGGCAGCAAGGATCACCCGGCGGAGTAGAATCCGCTGCATGACACTGATAGACCCTGTATTGCTGAAAGAACGGCTGGGCATTCTTGCCGGCCGCTTCAATGTTGACGTGCTGGACGCGTGTGATTCCAGCAGTAGCGAATTGATGCGTCGCGCTGAACAGGGGGCCCCTGCTGGCACGGTAATCGTGGCTGACCGGCAAACTGCCGGTCGTGGTCGACGCGGCCGGAACTGGTTGTCGTCACCGGAGTCCAGTCTCACCTTTTCGTTGTTATGGCGGTTCTCAGGCAATGCGGCTGGACTCAGCGGATTGTCGCTGGCGGTCGGGGTTGGCTTGGTGCGAGCGATGGCGGCCTTGGGCGCGACGGGGGTCTGTCTGAAATGGCCCAACGATGTGCTGCTTCGCTCGGGTGATGACTTCGCCAAATTGGCCGGTATTTTGATTGAGCTTGTGTCTGATCGCAGGGGTACGCAGGTGATTGTCGGTATTGGTGTCAATCTGGCGCCACCGGCTGATGAACTTCCCCAGCCGGCTGCTGGTTTGTGCCAGGCGTGTCCGCAACTCCCCGATCGACACGCCGTATTGGCGGCAATTTTGATTCAGTTGGCCCAGGTTTTAGATACTTTCGCGGTCGACGGCTTTTTTGGCCTAAAAACGGAATGGCAGCACTATCACGCCTGGCAGGATATGGCCGTGCAAATCCTTGGTGACGGTACGGTGCCGACAACAGGACGTTGCCTGGGTGTTGATGAAGACGGATCACTTCTCATCGAGACAGGCGGTAGTGTTGAGCGCATATTTTCAGGCGATGTCAGCCTGCGTCGCGCATGATTGTCTGTCTGGATAGCGGGAATAGCCGCATCAAGTGGGGGGTGCATGATGGCGTGCAGTGGCTGGCACAAGGTGCCGTCGCTCATGACGATGTCGGGCAACTGGCCCGCCTCCCCGTCGAATGGCCGCATCCCGCTAAAGTCGTGCTTGCCAATGTCGCCGGGCCTGAAGCCGCTAAACGCATTCGCGACCAACTTGCCGGGTGGCTACCCGTTATTCGGGACGTGACGTCTGAATTCAGGCGATGTGGCGTTACAAATCGTTATCGACATCCAGAGCAACTGGGTGTCGATCGTTGGTGTGCGCTGGTCGGCGCTCGCGGCATGAGCAACGCGTCAACGATCGTGGTCATGGCTGGTACAGCGACTACCATCGACACCCTGAGTGCCGAGGGGGAATTTCTCGGGGGTGTGATTCTTCCTGGCTTTGAACTAATGCGGCGCTCACTTGCGCGTGAAACGGCTGCCTTGCCCGTTGCGAATGGTGTCTATGCCGCCTATCCCCAGTGCACCGATGATGCAATAGTGTCGGGAGCGATCGAGGCGCAGGTGGGTGCAATAGAGCGAGCATTCGCCCGCCTGGCTGATGATGGGGCCTGCTGCATGCTCTCGGGGGGGAACGCAGAGTTGATCGGGCATTATCTTGTCATTCCGCATCAGGTCGCGCACAATCTTCCACTCGAAGGCTTGAAGCGGCTGGCGCTTGAGCAAGAATCAGAAAAATGACCATGGAAATTGTATCAGTCGCCGATCTCAAGATCGGGATGTTCGTTGCTGAGCCTGATTGTCCCTGGACTGAGTTCAACTTTGCCTTCCAGGGCTTTGTCATTTCAACGCCTGATCAAGTGGATATTTTCCAGACCAAATGCCGTTTCGTGTATATCGATCGCGCGCGCTCGTTAAACGAACACTATGTTCCGCCGAAGCTCGAAAAAGACGGACCACTAAAGGCTTCGCCATTTCAGAGCGTGCATGCCGAGAAGTCTTCGTCCGGTCCGCGCGAGGCGATCGCAGGAATTGAGGAAAGGCGCCAGTCACGCCGGCGCCGTTTTCTGGATTTTCTTCACTGCCAAAATGATAATGAGCACGCTAGAGAGTTATCGCAAGAGCTTGCGCGGCTTGAACCCCGCTACGATGTTTTTGCCAATGCCCTACAGAATGCATTCAACTCGTTTTCCGATGGCCAGGTCGTTGATATAACGTCTATTCGAGAGGGCTTGCGCGATATTGCAGAGAGCTTGCAACGTAATCCCGATGCAGTAATGTGGTTGCTTCGCCTAAAGCAAACTGACCAGTACAGTTTCGATCATGCGATGGAAGTGGCGGTTAACATGATTCTGATCGGGACCCATATCGGGTGGCGCGATCAGCGCCTGCTCGAACTGGGCCTGACAGGCATGATGCAGGACATAGGCAAAATACAGTTGCCACACGAATTGCTGGCGAAGA
>DAOLIO010000298.1:0-2821 GCA_035328505.1 Azonexus sp. | reverse complement strand
GCCTGCAGCCCCGGCAACCGCGCCCGCGCCTGCGGTTCCCGCTGCCGCCACGCCGGCCGCTGCTGCCGCGAGTGCTGCCTTGATCACGACGCCGCCGGATTTCTCGAGGACGTCCATAAAACCCCTCAGATTTTCCGGGTCCGTAAAGTAAACCTTGTTGTCGCCATCGTATTCCCAGCAGACAACCCACCAATCACGTCCGGTTGTCAGGGCGCCGGTAGTGTAGTCCACGGTCAAGTTGGGCGACGCAGTTTCGCCAGGTGCCAGTTTTCCCCAGTCCTGCTTGTTGCTGTAGTCATCGCTGTATTTGTGCAGCACGTGGACCGACCTGAGTGGCTTTCCCGTGCTGTTCCTGATCGTTACTTTCGCCGTTTGGTGCGACATTTTTGTCTCCTTGTCGAATGTGAGAGGTGCAACGCCACAAGCCCGATCAGTGCCTTGCTGTTCGACATGACAGACGATTTGGGCAAACCATGCACGCGACTGTCATCCGGGCAAGATTGGAAACGATGGTCTGGTGGGCGTGGTGAACGCCGGCACCGGCCTGCGCTGGACCAACTGCGTCCTTTTTTTGGGTATCACAAGATCGGGCTATGTACAGAGCATAGTATTTTTAAATTGTAAATCAATTTAAAAATACTGACGGAATGCCTGTTAGGCTAAACTAAATCGCAAATTGGCTATAGAAATGAATTGTAATTAAATGCGATTTAACGGCCGGAGCCGTACTTGAATGGATGGCCACGGATCCATGGCGTGACGATACGTGGCGCGTTGGCGCACCCTATTGTGTGATGGGGCATCCCGGCCCAAGCAGCAAGGAATCCGCCAAAGTTTGGTGATGTGCGGAAGCCCGCGTACACTTCGCCTTGCTTCACTCATGAGTATCGTTTGCGACCTGTGGCCCGGTGCCGTTGCCGCCGGACTCAAATACAAACTTTCGACGTAACTTGGCTGACGTATTCCCCACGGCCTGACGCAAATACATGAAACCCAGCCCCGTTCCTGAACCTGGCTTCCGCAAAGATAGGCCGGATCAACAGTGCCTGACCGCCGACGCCAAGCGCCTGCGGGCCATGCAGCGTGATCTGCTGCGGTCAACCGGAGAAAAAAGCGAAAAACTGAATACTGATTTCGTCGGTTTGCTGGCGCGCTCGCAGGCCGCCGTGGCCGAACGCCGGGCAAAACTGCCGAAGCCGGAATTCCAGAGCGATCTGCCGGTCAATGAGCGGCGGGCCGACATTGCCGAGCTGATTCAGAAGCATCAGGTGGTCATCGTCTGCGGCGAAACTGGCTCGGGCAAGACGACGCAGTTGCCGAAAATCTGTCTCGATCTCGGCCTCGGCGCCCGTGGCCTGATCGGTCACACCCAGCCGCGCCGGCTGGCGGCGCGTTCGGTGGCGACCCGGCTGGCGCAGGAGTTGAAGACGCAGGTCGGGGCCGGGGTCGGCGTCAAGATTCGCTTTCAGGATCGTTCGACGCCGGAGAGCTGGGTCAAGCTGATGACCGACGGCATCCTGCTCGCCGAGTCGCAATCCGACCCCTACCTCAACGCCTACGAGGCGATCATCATCGACGAGGCGCACGAGCGCAGCCTGAATATCGATTTCCTGCTCGGCTACCTCAAGCAGTTGCTCGTCAAACGGCCTGATCTCAAGGTCATCATCACCTCGGCGACCATCGATGCCGACCGTTTTTCGACGCATTTCACGGTCAACGGGAAAAAAGCCCCAATTATCGAAGTCTCCGGCCGGCTCTACCCGGTTGAAGTGCGTTACCGGCCAGTCGAGGATATCGACAAGAAGGACGACGAGCGCGATCTTTACGACGCCATCGTCGATGCGGCCGATGAAGTGTCGCGGCTGGGTTCCGGCGACATCCTCGTTTTCCTGCCCGGCGAAAGGGAAATTCGCGAAGCGGCGGAAGCGTTGCGCAAGCACGCGCTGGCTCGGCCGGGTCTGTCGAGCGCCCACGCCCCTGAAATCCTGCCGCTTTTCTCGCGCCTGTCGGCTGGCGATCAGGACCGCATCTTCAAACCCTCGGGCGGTCAGCGGCGCATCGTGCTGGCCACCAATGTGGCCGAAACCTCGCTCACCGTGCCGGGCATCCGCTACGTCATCGACACCGGGCTGGCCCGGGTCAAGCGTTACTCCTACCGCAACAAGGTCGAGCAGTTGCAGATCGAGAAGGTCTCGCAGGCTGCGGCGAGGCAACGGGCGGGGCGTTGCGGCCGGGTGGCGGCGGGTGTTTGCATCCGGCTGTACGACGAGCCGGATTTCAACGCGCGGACGCCCTTCACCGATCCGGAAATCCTGCGTTCCAGCCTGGCCGGCGTCATCCTGCGCATGAAGTCGCTGCGCCTGACCGACGTCGAGAGCTTCCCCTTCATCGAGCCGCCGCCGGCCAAGGCCATCGCCGACGGCTACGCGCTGCTGCAGGAACTCGGTGCACTCAACGACGACAATGTGCTGACGCCGATCGGCGCCGCGCTGGCCAAGCTGCCGCTCGACCCGCGCATCGGCCGCATGCTCGTCGCGGCGCGCGATCTTGGCTGTCTCAAGGAAGTCATGGTCATCGCCGCCGGCCTCTCGGCGCAGGACCCGCGCGAACGGCCGCAGGACAGACAGCAGGCGGCGGACGAAAAGCACAAGTTGTTCGCCGACGAGAAGTCGGAATTCCTGAGTTGGTGGAAGCTGTGGAACTGGTTCCAGAACGCCGTCGAGCACAAGAAATCGAACAAGCAGTTGATCGACAACTGCCACGCCCATTTCCTGTCCTACCTGCGCCTGCGCGAGTGGCGCGAGGTGCATGGCCAGTTGCA
>DAOLIO010000297.1:0-2868 GCA_035328505.1 Azonexus sp. | reverse complement strand
GGTTGATTGGTCGAGGTGGCGTAGGTGGCTCGGGTTGAGGGAGCTTTGCCAACCGCCGGTTGCGTTTTGGATGCGCCGACATACCAACCTGAGGGCACCTTTCAAATGACACACAAAGCTACCTACTTCGCGCCAATATCCAGTCTCATCGGCTCAATAAACCATGCCATTTCCGGGCTGTTATTTGAGAAAGCCATTTGTTCGACAAAAAAGGATACTGAAAAAAACTCCTATGCGCGGTTCGAGTCATCCGTATTTTCACAACCGGATGCCTCCGAACTGCTCTTGCACGAGGAAGATATCGATCCGCTCCTTGAAGCCGAAGTTTTCGCCATCTATGGGCGCCGGCAGGACGCCGAAGAAGTATTGGCCGCAGCGGTCAAGGCGGGACAACTGACTGCGGGAGATGTCACGCTTTTCTGGTCATTACGCGACAAGAACAAAAGCACACAAGACCAGTACTTCGCTGCGTAAGCACTGAAGTTTTCAGGAGGCTTCACCCGCCGCTGCCCCACAGGCATGGCAGAAGCGGGCAAAGGCGCTCTTGCGCTCCTTGCACTGGCCACAATGATCGAACAGGCAGATGCCACAGTGCGGGCAATAGTCGATAGACGTGATGGTCAGATCAACCGGCCGTTCGCAGCCGGGGCAAACCTTTTTGGACAACCGTGCCAGAGCGGTGTCGTAGCTGAGCTCCTTGCGTCGCTCGAGATCCGGCATCGCCTCGGCCTGCTTCTGTCTTTCGAGGTAGCGATTGAGCGCCACAATGGCGTAGCGGCCGACCAGCACGGTGAGGACAATACCCACTGCATAGCGCACGTAGCCACCGTAGCTGGGCAAATAGGGAACGAGTTCGACAAAGAAGGCGAACAGTGCAAAATAGATGAAGCCCCAGACAAATGGCCACCAGGTGCTCTGCCGCTTTTTGACGAACAACCAGCCGGCCACTGCCAGCAAAGGCAGGGTCAGCGTCAGGCGATAGAGGAATACGCGTAACTCCTGGCTGCGCGATTCGGTAGCAAGTTTGTCGGAAGCGGTTTTTTCCAGTTCGCGCATATCGCGCTGCGCTCGTTCTTCGCTCTGGCGACTATCGAGCAGACGCTGCTGCTGACGCTCGACATCCGCCAGCGCCTTGCGCTCGAGAATTTTCAACTCGTCCAGCGCCTGCGTGCGCTCGATCAGTTCAACATCCTGCTCCGGCCGCTTGGTTACCTGACGCGTTGCCAGCCAGTTGCTGAATGTGTCGCGGGCGGCAGCCGAATTGGCTCGGGCAGCATTGAGCTTCAGTTGTGCCTGATCGTGGGCATCCTGAGCAACCTGACGTTCTTCCTGCAAGGCTCGCAACTCGGCACGAAGGGCTGCGGCCGCTTGCTTGTCGATGAAATCCTCCAGCGTGACCCGATGCTCAACTTTGGGCAGATTTTCGACTACGGTACCGCCCAGCCCGATCAAGAAGCTGGCGAACACAAAGGCAACGATCCACAGGCCCAAGCGAAACCATTTTTCCGACAGGCGAAGCGCTTTGCTCATGCCTTGACTCCCGTCATCATTTTTCGGATGGCTGAAAACGCCAACATGCCCAGCAGGGCAATCGTGCCGCAGATCATTCCCATCAGGGCATTCAGTGCCATGGAAACCATGCTGCCCATTACGCCGGAAAGTTCAGCAACTTGTTCGATTCCGTGATGCACCGGCGGCATGCCATGCGCCAGAATACCGCCGCCGACCAGAAACATGGCAACTGTGCCGACCACTGTCAGAGTCTTCATCAGCATCGGGGCTGCCAGCAACAATCCCCTGCCGATGGTTTTCATGACCCCTCGCCCGGTCATGAGTAGCCAGGCCCCCACGTCATCCATCTTGACGATACCGGCGACAAAGCCATACACACCAAAGGTCATGATCAAGCCGATTCCGGCCAGTACCGTCAGTTGCGTCGACAGCGGCTGATCGGCTACGGTGCCCAGCGCAATCACAATAATCTCAGCCGACAGTACGAAATCAGTACGGATGGCGCCCTTGATCTTGTCCGCCTCGAAAACCGCCAGGTCCACCGAATCATCAGCCAGCGCAGTCAACTCCTCCGCATGCTGCGCAGCGTCTTCGGCTTGGCTGTGCAGAAAGGGATGGGCCAGTTTTTCGACCCCCTCCAGGCATAGATAAATACCACCGAGCATCAGCAGCGGCGTCACCGCCCACGGCATGAAGGCACTGATGGCCAATGCCGCCGGTACCAGAATCAGCTTGTTCCTGAGCGAGCCAAGGCATACTGCCCAGACCACGGGCAACTCATGCTCAGCCCGCACGCCCGCCACCTGCTGGGCATTCAGTGCCAGATCGTCACCCAGCACGCCCGCCGTTTTTTGCGCGGCCACTTTGGTCAGCGCCGCAACGTCGTCAAGCACACTGGCAATGTCATCAATGAGTAAAAGCAGGCTGGCTCCTGCCATCTCAGGTTTCATCCTTTCGTGCGCCGTTGTCGCCACTATCCAGAGAGAACTCACGGATCCAGTTGGCCCGTCGATCTATCGGCGAACGACGCTCGCTCAGAATCTTGCCTTCCCGGGTATAAAAGGGCGGCGAAGAAACGAGTGTGTTGCAGCGCCGGTCAGCGCCACGAGTGCGTTGCGGCAATGACCGAGGCTTGTCTTGATTGCTGTCTTCCATGGGAAAACCTCACTGAAAACGACTTCAAATGTAGATTATGCCACGCTGCTATCCTCGCGTGATTCCCGAAAACCGATAGAATCCCGCCCGCAGCCGTTGCTGCGGTCAACCGCAAAATTTGCCCAAATTTCAAAAGCGCATGTCTGAATATTCAGCCTCCTCCATCCGCGTCCTCAAGGACCTCGAACCCGTCAAGGAACG
>DAOLIO010000296.1:0-2938 GCA_035328505.1 Azonexus sp. | reverse complement strand
TGAATTGCCGACGAGGCTTTCAAGCCATGTTCTGCGACATTTGGTAACTAATCTTTTCGGACGACGCTCAGCGCCTAGTGAAGCTCAATAATCCACTGTGTGCGGAGAATCGAATTCACCCGCATTCGGCGATAGGTGCCTACAGGTACGCGAGGCGAACGATCTTCAGGCCTGCCCTCACTCAGCAAAGCACCAATGACATACGCTTGGCAAGCCATGGCGTCCAATAAGACACAGTGAGCGGAATACAGTTGGAATGAAATGATGAGCCGCGCGCCAACAATTTAAGCTTTCGGGGCAGACTCAATGATTTTCAGGAAACTCAACGCGCAAAAAGACGTCTTGAGACGCCCTTACAGATTGCAGAAGGTCAGATCGAAATCGACGTCGCGCTCGCAACCCCGCGCCTTGATTTCGCCGGCGGGTGGCTTGGTGAAACGAATGTTCAGAAAATACTTGTTGGCACTCACTTCGGGAATGGCTTGCTCGTCTGCACTCAACGTAACACGAACCATTTGTGCCGCCGACCCCCCCAGATTGAGCTGGAACTGCCCGTTGGTCGCTGTATAGGTTTTGGGGCGGCCACTGGAGCGAAGCAGGCGAAGGACAATGGTCGCCGCATCACGCAGGGGCAACATCGGTTTGGTCCAGCCTTCCAGCGCACTGCGTCTAACCTCAGTCGGGCGATGCAACCACCAGTGATAGGACGGGAGATCAAATTCGCAGACGCCACCAGGAATTGCAGCCCGGCTCTTGATCCCCATTAGCCAGTCATTCTCACGCAGGTATTGGCCAATCTTGCCAGTCATCCCAAGAAGCGCGGCGGATGACTGCTCAATTTCATAAAGGGCGCCCGAAAGCGCTTCTTCGGAAATGTCGGGATTATTGCGAAAAGCCAGCAGGGTCTGACGCTGTCTTTCCAGTTCCTGAATCAGGTCCATCTTGAGGTCGGCACGACCGGCCACCTCCAGAATTTCAAACAGGGAAACGAGTGCCGTATGGTGCTCCAGCGCACCGTCATCCTGCGCAAAATAGGCGGATTTTTCGAACAAGTCCTCGAGACGCAACAGTGTGCGGATGCGCTCATTGAACGGGTATTCGTAAGTTATCACGCGGCGAGGGTCCGAAGAAACGGAAAATTATGTTTATTCTGAGCTATTTGCAGGCAAATCTCAACAGCTTGCTTTAAGTTTTTCACCCGCCAGTGCCAGATACTTTAAATGCAACAGATTGACCTGTTCGTAAATTTTTGTTCTTGCGCCATCATTTACAACAATGTCATTCGCGGCGGCAAGCCGCTGTTGACGCGTTGCCTGCGCTGCCATGATCGCCCTGACCTCATCTATCGACAGACCATTTCGCGCCATGACACGTTCGATTTGAACAGTTTCCGGACAATCCACCACCACGATCCGGTCACACCGTTGATGATAATCGCCTGATTCAACCAAGAGCGGCACGGCTAGGACAACGTACGGTGCGGTCGCCGCGACGCAGCGCTCGGCGGAAATCTGACGAATCAATGGATGCAGGATTCCCTCAAGCCTTTCCCGGGCTGAAGGATCGGCAAATACCCGTTGACGCACGGCTGATCGATCCATGGCACCATCTTTCGCGACAATGTCCGGACCGAATTCAGCGATCAGTGCCGGCATCGCCTTTCCGTCCGCCAGGGTCAGCTCCCGGGCGATCACATCGGTATCGACCAGCCCCGCCCCCAGCGCGACAAATGCATCCGCCACGGTACTTTTTCCGCTACCAATGCCTCCGGTCAGGCCTACAATGAAACCACTCACTTGCAACCCTGGGTCTGAACCTTGGGAAGCACTTCGGCAACCGCCGCCAGCACGGCTGGTTTTTCAGAGGCCAGCCCCCGGGCCTGCAAGTTAACGACGCTATCCTTGCCAGGGCGAGGACCCGCTGAAGCAGAACGAACCCCCTTGGCTTTCAATTCAGCCAGGCGATCCTGACTCCCTTTTTCTGTGGAGAAGACGCCCAGTGAAATGGCAAAACGATTCGGTCCATCCTGGATGACAAAGAAGTCCTTGACCCCCAGCTCTCTCAATTCGGCAGCCTTCCTGTCAACATCTGCCTTGCTGGGTTGTGGCGCCACAAACACCCACCAACCGTTGCCTTCCGAAGCAAGCGTCTTGCGGATCAGCTTGAAATCTCCAAAACGTTTTGCCAACAGCGCAGACAGGCGATCCGCATCGGTCACCGACAGCTGGCGCCAAGCCAGGCAGACCGGCGTGGTGTCCACTTTGGATTCCTTGATTGGCGGTTCCGGTTCTGGGGCCGCTTCCGGCTTGGGGCTTTCTACCGCGGGCGCGGGTTCTGGCTTGGCTGGCAGGACCGGCGTTTCGCCGCGCGAGACAATCTTTATGCGCTCCGGCATGACTTGTTGATTGACCCGTCCGACATCCGGATTTTCGGGACTGCCGAAGTAGCCTGCGCTAAACGCATAGAACAGAAGATTGGCCAGTGCGAGCAGAAAAACAAAGAGTTTCACAGGCTCAACCCACCTTTGGCAAATGCTTCAGGGATTCGGTAATGGCGGCCTCCGGATAGTCGTAATCCTCCAGTTGCCCGGCGAAAAACTTGTCATAGGAAGCCATGTCGAAGTGACCGTGGCCGGTCAGGCTGAACAGGATGGTTTTGGCTTCGCCAGTCACTTTGCACTTCAGCGCTTCGTCGATGGCAGCACGAATGGCATGACATGACTCGGGCGCCGGAATGATGCCTTCGGCGCGAGCAAACTGAACGCCAGCCTCGAAGGTGGCCACCTGCGGCACCGCCTGCGCCTCAATCAGGCCATCATGAAGCAGTTGCGAGACCAGCGGCGAGTCGCCGTGGTAACGCAGGCCGCCGGCATGGATCCCCGGCGGCATGAAATCGTGGCCAAGCGTGTACATTTTCATGATCGGTGTGTAGCCGGAAA
>DAOLIO010000295.1:0-2996 GCA_035328505.1 Azonexus sp. | reverse complement strand
TTTTCCGGTTGACCGTGGCAACCATGATTTTCCCGCCGACGCGCACCTCGGCGGGATACGGCATTGCCGGGAGCCCTTATTGGGGGCTGGCCGGTACAGGCGCCGGCATGTCGACGTGAGCCGGCGCGGCCGCCTTCTTGTGGCCTGGATCCGGATGCCAACCGAGAACCGCCATCATCACCATGAAGCCAGCCACGTAGGCAACGGGGACATGCCAGCCATTCTTGACCCACTGGACGGCGGATTTTGCTTCCGGATACATGTTTGACAGCGCGACCCCTGCCGACGAGCCAAACCACAGCATCGAGCCGCCGAAACCGACCGCATAAGCCAGCACGCCCCAGTCGTAGCCCCCCTGGCGCAACGCCAGCGCGGTCAGCGGGATATTGTCAAAGACAGCCGAAATAAAGCCCAAGGCCAGGGCGGACACCCACGAGGCTGCCGGCAACTGTTCGACCGGCATCATGGAGGCACAAAGCACCAGGGACAGCAGAAAGATGGAGCCCTTGATCGTTTCCGGCATCAATTCCCAGTCATGACGACGAACCGGGATGGTCAGGATGATCGCCAGCCAGACCGCCACGCCGATGAAGGGGAAATGATCGGCCAGCTCGGGGAATTTCAGGTTGATCGTCACGTTGGTGCCGACTGCGAATACCAGCATCAGGCCAACGATGAAGATTCGGCCCCAATCAACATGCGTGTGCTGGTGAGCGTGTTTGATGATTGGCGAATAGGCATGTTGCTGCTTGGCTGCAAAATAGCCGATGACCAGCAACGCGACAAATGCGGCCACGTAGGCATCCAGGATCACCAGGGGGCTGATGCCATCGATCCACATCATCGTCGTGGTCGTATCGCCCACCACTGAACCGGAACCGCCGGCATTGGAGGCGGCGACAATCGCGGCCAGATAGCCGATATGGACCCGCGCCTTGAACAGCTGGTGGGCCATGGCGCCACCGATCAGGGCCGCTGCAATGTTGTCGAGAAAGCTGGAAAGCACGAAGACCATGATCAGCATCAGAAATGCGCCTTTCCAGTCGTCCGGCAGATACTTGGGCAGGATGACCGGCACATGGCTTTTCTCGAAATGCCGGGCCAGCAGTGCAAAACCGGTCAGCAGACAGAAAAGATTGGCCACCGTCACCCACTCATGCCCGAGATGCCCCATGAAGCCGGCGATCCCAAGCCCGGTCTTGAAGCCCGTGAACACGATCTTGTACAAACTGATCGTCAAAAGCCCGGTCAGCGCGACATAGAGGGTCGCATGGTGAAACAGTGCCACGCCCAGCAAGGTCAGCCCAAAGAAGATGAAATCAAGGGGAATGCCGCCGATATTGGGCAACGAATCGGCCGCAAACGCAGCAGCCGGCAGTAAAAGTAGCAATGGCAAAAATCGATGCATGGGAGTTCTCGAAGTGATGGAATCTTTGTGGCTCTGTGCCGGGCACCCGTGGTCCGGGCAGCCTGCAGCCCTGCCGGGTGGCATTGTCGACGCTACGCAGCGAGTTATCAACCCGGATGTTTCCCTAAGCGCTCAATCGTCATCGAGATCCTTGCGCGGTACGGTTTCCGGATCGGCGATGATGCCCCGGTAAATCTCCACCCGATCACCTGGCTTCAGCGCGGCATCAAGCTTGACCAGCCGGCCGAACACCCCCACTTTCTGAACGGTCAGGTCGATATGCGGAAACTGCCGGAGAATGCCCGATCGCTCAATGCCGTCGGCCACGGTCGATTCGTCGGGGACTTCAATAGTCAGCCAGATTTGCTGGCCCGGCTCAGAATACGCAACGCCAATCTGCATGCTGTTTCTCCTCAGGCCGGTACAAGTTCAGACTTTTCAGTCTCACGTTCCTGCAGGCGCTGCTCCATGACCCGCTTGCCAGCCAGCAGAAAGCCGAGAATGGCGAAGCCACCGGGGGGCAGAATCATCAGCAGGGCGCCACCGTAACCGGGTACTTTCATTTCGAGAAAAGCAAACGAGGGCCCGAGCAGGTTGGATGCCTGCGCAAACAGGGTGCCGGCCCCCAGAAACTCGCGGATCAGGCCGATCAGGGTCAGCGCACCGGTAAACCCGAGCCCCATCGCCAAACCATCGACTGCCGACGCGACAACGCCATTCTTGACCGCAAACGCTTCGGCCCGCCCGAGAATCGCGCAATTGACCACGATCAGTGCGATAAACAGGCCAAGCACCTTGTAGAGATCATGCATCCACGCATTCATCGCCATGTCGACCACCGTGACCAGCGTCGCAATCAGGACAACAAACACCGGAATACGGACTTGCGAACTGACTGTGTGGCGAATCATCGAAACCAGGATATTCGAAACGACCAGCACGGCCGTCGTCGCCAGCCCCATCCCCAGACCGTTGGTGCCGCTCGTCGTCACCGCCATGGTCGGGCACATGGCGAGCAATTGCGCGAAAACCACGTTCTGGTCCCAAAGCCCTTCCTTCATGATGCTGCCATAGTTGTTGCTCATCATCAGCCTCCCAGAATTTCCGCGCGATGTTCGGCAAAGAAGTCCATGCCGCCCTTGACGGCCTTGACCACGGCACGTGGCGTGATCGTGGCGCCGGCAAATTGATCAAAGATGCCCCCGTCTTTTTTGACGGCCCATTTGTCCGGTGCCGGATCGCCCAGCGACTTGCCGGCAAAACTCTTTACCCAGGGATCCTTCTTGACATCGATCTTGTCGCCCAGACCGGGCGTCTCGCTGTGTTTCAGCACACGCACACCCAGCGACTTGCCCTCGCTATCGACGGCCATCAGCACCTGGATATCGGCGGCATAACCCCGCTCGACAACCTTGAACAAGGCCGCCTTGACCAACCCTTTCTGTCGCGCCCGGTAGATCGTGATGGTTTTCCCGTTACTGTCGAGGTTGACCGTATCCTTGAGAAAATCGTTGTCAGCCATGCCGTCGGGCAAGACCTCCGAAAGCGAATCGCGCAAATCCTTGGCCTCGGCAGCGGCGATTGCTGC
>DAOLIO010000294.1:0-3029 GCA_035328505.1 Azonexus sp. | reverse complement strand
TCGGCGCCGCCATCCAGGGCGGCGTGCTGCAGGGCGAAGTCAAGGACGTGCTGCTCCTCGACGTCACCCCGCTCTCCCTCGGTATCGAAACCCTGGGCGGCATCATGACCAAGCTGATCCAGAAGAACACGACGATCCCGACCAAGGCCTCGCAAGTCTTTTCGACTGCCGACGACAGCCAGTCTGCCGTGACCATCCACGTGCTGCAGGGCGAGCGCGAAGTGGCTTCCGGCAACAAGAGCCTCGGCCAGTTCAACCTGGAAGGCATCCCGCCGGCACCGCGTGGCACGCCGCAGATCGAAGTCACCTTCGACATCGACGCCAACGGCATCATGCACGTGACGGCCAAGGACAAGGCCACCGGCAAGGAAAACAAGATCACCATCAAGGCGAACTCCGGCTTGAGCGAGGCTGAAATCCAGGCCATGGTCAAGGACGCCGAACTGCACGCCGAAGACGACAAGAAGGCGCACGAACTGGCCGATGCCCGCAACCAGGCCGACGGCATGGTGCACATGGTCAAGAAGTCGCTGACCGAGTATGGTGACAAGCTCGACGCCGCCGAAAAGGCCAGCATCGAAGCCGCCATCAAGGATGTCGAGGACGTGCTGCGCGACGGCGACAAGGAAACCATCACTGCCAAGACCGAAGCCCTGTCGGTTGCCGCCCAGAAGCTGGGTGAAAAGATGTACGCCCAGCAACAGGCCGAAGGCGCTGCCGCCGGTGCCGGACAACAGGCTGACGCCGGTGAGAAGACCGTTGAAGGCGATGTCGTCGATGCCGAATTCACCGAAGTGAACAAGGACAAGAAGTAATTCCAGGCCCCATAGCCCGGCGCCGAGCCTTCCGGGACCTCCGGCGGCGCTCGGCGCCTTTGTCACTTGATGGGTAGAAACAATGTCAAAACGCGATTTTTACGAGATTCTCGGCGTCAACCGCGACGCTTCCGACGACGAGATCAAAAAGGCCTACCGCAAGATGGCCATGAAGCATCACCCTGACCGCAATCCGGACAATCCGGCGGCCGAGGAGAAGTTCAAGGAAGCCAAGGAAGCCTACGAGATCCTGTCGGATAGCCAGAAGCGCGCCGCCTACGATCAATACGGCCACGCCGGTATCGAGCAGCAGGCCGGTATGGGTGGCGGCGGTGGCGGCGGATTTGCCGACGCCTTTGGCGGCATCTTCGACGAAATCTTCGGCGGACGTGGCGGTGGTGGCGGTGGTCGTTCCAACATCTACCGTGGCGCTGACCTGCGCTACAACCTGGAAATCACGCTGGAACAGGCTGCCCACGGCACGGAAACGAAGATCCGCATTCCGACCATGGAAGTCTGCGAGCCTTGTCATGGCAGCGGCGCCAAGCCGGGCACCCAGCCCAAGACCTGCCCGACCTGCGGTGGCTCGGGCCAGGTGCGACTGCAGCAGGGCTTCTTCTCGATCCAGCAGACCTGCCACAAGTGCCACGGTACCGGCCGCTTCATCGCCGATCCCTGCAAGAGCTGCGATGGCGCTGGCCGCGTCAAGCAACACAAGACGCTGGCCGTCAAGATTCCGGCCGGGGTCGATGAAGGGGATCGCATTCGTCTGTCTGGTGAAGGAGAGCATGGCGTCAACGGTGGACCTTCGGGCGACCTGTACGTGCAGATTCATCTCAAGCAGCACGCCGTCTTCACCCGCGACCACAACGACCTGCATTGCGAGATGCCGATTTCCTTCACCGCGGCAGCACTCGGTGGCGAAATTGAAATCCCGACGCTGGACGGTGCCGCTGCCATCAAGATTCCAGCCGAAACCCAGTCAGGGCGAGTTTTCCGCCTGCGCGGCAAGGGCATCAAGGGGGTTCGCAGTCACACCCACGGTGATCTGTTGTGCCACGTGGTCGTCGAGACACCCGTCAATCTGACGGACCGCCAGAAGGAGCTGTTGCGCGAACTGGAAGAGTCAAGCCATGACACCGGCAAGCACAATCCGCGCTCCAAGTCCTGGATGGACAAAGTGAAAGACTTTTTCGCTGAATGATGTTGCCCTGGCGTTGGCAAGCTACCCCTGCCGGCGACAAAACCAGCCTCGGTCAGCCGACATGTTCGGCCCCGGGGCTTTTTCATTTTTGGCCAATTTTTCGGGTTGACCGCAGCGCCCTGAAAATCACTGCCCCAGGCCGTGACCCCGCCCGCCAGACGCCTTTTGACTGATAGAATCATCCGGTCAAAGTGAAAACGGGGAAGACAAATGCGAGTCCTCAAACGACTGGCCGCGATGGGCGCTATGGCCTTTTCTGCATTGTGCTGTGCGGAGCCCGGGATCACCGCCAGCACCATCACCCTCGGCATGTCGGCGCCCTTCACAGGACCCAATGGCGCCTACGGGATCGACATGCGACAAACCATCGACGCCTATTTCGACCAGATCAACAAGGCAGGCGGCATCAATGGCCGCAAGCTGGAGCTGATCGCCCTGGATGATGGCTACGAAACCGAGCGCACGGTGGCCAACACCCAGACGCTGATCAAGGACAAGAACGTCTTTGCCCTGCTCGCCTATTACGGCTCCAGCCCGACCACCGAGGCCATGAACTCAGTCTTCGGCCCAGCCGGCGTACCGCTGGTCGGCACCATCTCTGGTACCGCCTCCTTGCGTGAACCGCTCAGCAGCAACCCGAATTCGCGTTATATGTTCAACGTCCGCGCCAGCTATGCCGACGAAACGCAAGTCATCGTCGACCAGATGGTCTCAATCGGCCTGAAAAACATTGCTGTCTTCTATCAGAACGACGGTTTTGGAAAATCCGGTCTCGATGGCGTCGTGGCTGCGCTTAAAAAACACAAGCTTGCCCCATCCGCTGTCGGCACGGTGGAGCGCAATTCACTGGAGGTTACCAAGGCTGTCGACACCATTGCCAAGGTCACCCCCCAGGCTGTCGTCATGGTCACCCTTTACAAACCGACGGCCGCCTTCGTCAAAGCCATGAAGAAGATCGGCCAGAACCCGATGCTGATGACCTTGTCACCCATTGGCCCCGCCTTGTTATC
>DAOLIO010000293.1:0-3038 GCA_035328505.1 Azonexus sp. | reverse complement strand
CGATACGGTTAATCCCTTCATTTCTCGGATACTGCGCAGTAGCCCATGTGCGCAGCTTCTGATAGGTTAACCGGCACACCTCGGCAAGATGGCGGCGATGCTGCGCCATCAATTTCCCGGTCCAACGGCATGGCTCCTTGTCATTATAGTCAAACCACTTAATTTCCGTAGTGCTATAGAGGAATGGCGTAGTCTATTGAGGCATGACCTACAGTATCGATTTGCGAAAGAAAGTGGTGGCGCATGTGCGTAACGGGGGCAGCCAGGCGGAAGCGGGGCGGCGCTTTGAGGTGAGTCTCTGGTGCGTTCGTAACTGGCTGGCGCGTGAAGACTTGCAACCGCGTCAGCGCGGGGTGCCACGACGACGCAAGCTAGACAAGGCGGCATTACGGGCGCATGTGCGAGCCTATCCGGAGGCGCTGTTGCGCGAGCGCGCCGCGCATTTTGGCGTGTGCTACAACGCTGTGTGGAGGGCTTTAAAGACCCTGAAGATCACGCCTAAAAAAAGACGTTGAAGTACAAAGAGCGCGATCCTCGTCAACGCATGGCCTACTTGCAGGCGTTGCGTCACATCATCCAGGAACGCGGTTCGGCTAATATCGTGTAAGTAGTTTACCAAAAGAAATGGTGTAATATTTAAGGTGAAAAAAGGTCAGGAGACGAGAGGATGAAGCGAATCCAGCCGTTAAGCGAAGCGGAGTGTGAAACGCTGCGGGCGGCGTGGAAGGACGGGCCGAACGGGCGGGTTCGGCGACGGGCGCAGGCGGTGTATTTAGCGCATCGAGGGTATGGGCGCATCGCCCTGTCGGCCCTGTTTGAGGTGGGTGTGGACACGATCAGCGCGTGGTTGGACGGGTGGGAGCGAGCGGGTTTGCGGGGCTTGTACGATGAGCCGCGTGCGGGACGCCCGCCGATCTACACGCCGGACGAGGCCGCACGCCTCTGTGAGTGGCTGGACGAAGAACCTCGGCAGCTTCGACAGGCGCAGGCCCGATTGGCCCAGGCGACGGGGAAACCGGCCAGCCGGCAGACGGTGCGTCGGATCGTCAAAAAAAAGCCTATGGTTGGAAACGGTGCCGACGTCGGGTCAAAGGCCCTCGCGACGAGGCGGCCTTTCGCGCTGCCCTCACCCGCTTGAACCAACTCCGACAAGGCCACGCCCGAGGGGTGATCGAATTGTTTTATTTCGATCAAAGCGGTTTCAACCTCACGCCCGTCGTGCCGTATGCCTGGCAAGCGCGGGGTCAAACCCTCGCCATCCCCAGCGCCGCCAGCGCGCGCCTGAATGTCTTGGGATTCCTCAGCCCCACCAACCAGAGCCACTTTCGGACCGTGACCGGCACGGTCACCTCGGCGACCGTCATTGCCGTGCTGGATGCCTTCGCCGCCCAAACCGCCCAGGCCAAGAAACTCCGGTTGGTCGTCCTCGACAACGCCCCCATCCACACCAGTCGCGCCTTTCAGGCGCGCGTTACGGACTGGTTTCGACAGGGCGTCGCCTTGCATTGGCTGCCCCCCTACAGCCCCGAACTCAACCTCATCGAAATCCTCTGGCGGAAAATCAAGTACCAATGGCTTCCACTCAGGGCCTATCTCAGCTTCAATCACCTCCAATCCGAACTCCAATCGATCCTCGATCAGTTCGGATCAAAATACACCATAACTTTTGGATAATTACTTACTTGCGGGACCACACGAGGATATCTTCCATTTTCTGGTCGACAACGGTTTTGGTGCTCAAAACAATTCGGCAGATGCCATGCTTCGTGCTTACACGCTGAAGATCAATTGGCATACTCAAGAGGGCGGTACGGGCACCATCAATCCGGCGGACTGGAACAGCGGCAGGGAACGATCAACATTCAACGCTCGTACCCGACTGGAACTCAATGATACGCGCCATAAACTCACCGTACCCATTCAGGCCGACTATGCCAATTACTACAACAATCCGGCTTTGTTGCATAAATCTGCGGAGTCCCCATCTTGAGGGGATGAACGAACAGAAGCGGAAATATCGGGTCACGAACTGGCGGGCCTACAACGCGGCACTGGTGGCGCGGGGGTCGCTGACGGTGTGGTTTGACGAGGCGGCGGTGGCGGGATGGTACGAGACGGAACGGACCGGCCGGCGTGGGGCGCCGCGCCGGTACGCGGCGGTGGCGGTCCAGTGCGGGTTGGTGATCCGGGAGGTCTTTCATCTGCCCTTGCGGGCGCTGACGGGGTTTTTGGGCTCGTTGGTGAAGTTGCTGGGACTGGCGTTGGCGATCCCGGACTACAGTACCTTTAGCCGCCGTGCGGCGACGTTGACCGTGTGGATCGGCCGCCTGGCGAAGTCACAACCCCGCCATGTGGTGATCGATTCCACCGGTTTGAAGGTCTACGGCGAAGGCGAATGGAAGGTGCGCCAGCACGGGACGAGCCGGCGTCGGACCTGGCGCAAACTCCACTTGGCGGTGGATGCGGAAAACCATGAAGTGATCGCTGCCGAACTGACCGCGGCGTTCGTGGGGGATGCCGAGGTGCTGCCTGACTTGTTGGATCAACTACCTGCCGAGGAATCGCTCGCCTCCGTGGCGGCGGACGGTGCCTACGACACCCACGCCTGTCGCCAAGCGCTGCTGGATCGTCAGGCGGCCGCCTTGATTCCACCCCGTGCCGGGGCCATCGCCTGGCCACCGCTGGCCGACGGTCAACCGCATCCGCGCACCAAAATCCTGGAGCAAATCACGCAACACGGTCGCAAGGTCTGGAAACAACACAGCGGCTATCACCGGCGCAGTCTGGCCGAAACCGCGATGTTTCGTCTGAAGACCCTCTTGGGTAGACACTTGAAAAACCACCGCTTCGATACCCAAACCACCGAAGCCTATGCCCGCTTGGCCGCCCTCAATACGATGACCCGGCTCGGTATGCCCGATACCGTCGCCGTCTGCTAAAGGCGAATCTCATCCACCTTGCCTTACCCAAATCCAATTTATGCAACAAAGCCGGTGGCAAAGATCATCGATGTCGTGGTTCGGTATTCGAAGCGGAAC
>DAOLIO010000292.1:0-3048 GCA_035328505.1 Azonexus sp. | reverse complement strand
GTACGACCTTATCGTTATATGTGGTTTGCGTTCCAGACATGAACCCACCTCTCGTAAAAAAAAAACGGAATGCCCAACCCCCTGAACCCAGGAAGGCACATAGAAAGCGATGGTATTCTAGATCAGCATGCACGTTTTGACCTAGATCAACCTACCGATTATCTAAGCCCAACCTGTCCGTAAGGTGTAACGACTTCGCCACACACCTCGCCCCAAAAGCGAACAAAAAAAGGGTGCGTCGTAACGCACCCCAACCCCAACAGAGATCTGCAGCAAAGCCTCAACACCTCGCAATGGCCTGATTCTGCCAAACAGCCAGTCGCCGGGCGTTGACGCAGGTCAAACCTTTTCTGATTTGTCAGCTTCCGACGGATTGGCGGGTTCAGTGGGTTGATCTTCGTCCATCAAAACGCGGAATCCAGGGCCTTCGAGATCGTCAAATTGACCGCTGCGAACAGACCACCAGAAGGCTACAGCGATCCCGAACACCAGAACCACTGAAACAGGAATCAGCAGATATATGCTTTCCATCAATCCGTCTCCACACGCTGAATGCGCAGTGAATTTAGCACCACCAGCAGCGAACTGGCCGACATGCCGATACCGGCAATCCACGGGGTCACAAACCCCGCTATCGCCAATGGCAAGGCTACAAAATTGTACGCGAAGGACCACCAGAGATTCTGGCGAATTACCTGTAACGTTTTTCGGGCGCGACGCAGGCCAAAACGAAGATGATCCAGATTTTCGGAAAGCAGGATGAAATCAGCCTGCGTTCTAGCCAACTGGGCGCCGCCTCCCATGGCAATCGAGACCTGAGCCTGAGCCAGGACGGGGGCGTCGTTCACGCCATCGCCCAGCATTGCCACCACCGCCCCTTGTGCTTGCAGGCCGCTCACACAATCGTACTTGCCCTGCGGAGTCACCCCTGCCCGGATATCTTCAATGCCAAGCTTTTCCGCGACACGACGAGCAACCGCAGGGGCATCCCCGGTGAGCAAAATGACCTTTTTCCCGGAAGCGCGGAGTTCTGCAATCAGCGCCGACGCCTCGCTGCGAACCGTATCGCCAATTCGAAACAACGCCAGACATCCAGACTCGTCACCCAGCACCACGACCGTGTCGCCACTGTCCATCCAGTCAAGCGCAGCATCCGGCAACTTTCCGTCACTCAGGCCCAGCGCATAATCCGGACGACCTATCCGACAGCGGCGCCCCGCCACCACCGCCTCAATCCCCTGACCAGGCTCACTGATCGCAGCCGATGTCTCTGGCAAGCGATCGCCAGCGGCCCGACGCAAGGCCGTTGCAACCGGGTGCTCAGACGCATGCTCCAGGGCTGCCGCAATGGCCAGGCAATCCTCCTTGTTGCTCCCAAGCATGGGAAGCACGTCGACCAGATGCATGCGCCCCGTTGTCAAAGTACCGGTTTTGTCAAAAACAAAATGGGTCGCACGCGCCAGCGTTTCGATGGCATGACCGCGCGTCACCAACAACCCATCCTTGGCCAACGCGCCCGCCGACACGGTCAACGCAATCGGGGTGGCAAGGGAAAGCGCACACGGGCAAGTAACCACCAAGACAGAGACGGTGATCCACAGCGCTTTGGACGGATCTACGAAATACCAGCCAACCGCCACCACAATGGCGACCACCAACAAGACACCCACAAAGTAGCTGGCGATGCGGTCGGCAACGACCACGATTTTCGGTTTCTCAGCGGCCGCCCGCTCCATCAACTGAATAATTGCCGAGAGCCGGGTACCCTCGCCCACCTGTTCGACCTGCACCACCAGCGGACTCTCGGCATTGATCGAACCACCAGTGACCGCATCGCCAGGCGACTTGGATACCGGCTTGCTCTCGCCGGTCAACAACGCTTCATTGGCGCAGCTGACGCCCTCGATGACACAACCATCTGCGGGCACGATCTCCCCCGCCCGAACCAGCACAAAATCACCCTGATGCAAATCAGCAACGACGCATTGCTCAATGCTACGGTCAACCGGAAAATTTGGCATTTTTTGAGAAAATGCCGGCAGTAATCGGGCCAGCGCCTCGGTCACGCCGAGCGCCTTCTGGCGGGCAGTCATTTCGAGATAGCGGCCGCCGAGCAGAAAAAAGACAAACATCGTGACAGAGTCGAAATAAACCTCGCCCGACTGATTCAGTGTTGCCCAACAACTGGCAACAAAGGCAGCGCCGACGCCCAGCGCTACCGGCACATCCATGCCGACACGACGCAACTTGATGTCCCGCCACGCATTTCGGAAAAAAGGAGCGGACGAATAAAAAATGACCGGGATCGTGAGGAAACAGGCCGCCCACCGCATCAGGCTCTCAACATCGGGGGACATGTCGCCATCGGCGATGTACACCGGAAAGGCATACATCATCACCTGCATCATGCCAAAACCGGCCACCCATAACCGCCACAAGGCTCCCCGCCGCTCCTTATTCGAAATTTCCTCGTTTTTGGCGGCATCGTAAGGATAAGCACGGTAGCCGATCGCCGCGATGGCGCCGAGGATATCGGACAGCTTGATCCGCGACTCGTCCCACCGAACCCGTGCCCGACGGGTCGTATAGTTGATATTGACTGCCGTCACCCCTGGCAATCGGCCAACATGCTGTTCGTTCAGCCAGATGCATGCCGCGCAGGTAATACCTTCAAGCAGCAACGACGCCTCTCGCTCGTTGTGCCCCAACTCCTTGACAAAGCTTTTCTGGAAATCCGCATGGTCGAAAAGAACCAACTGATCGACAATCGCCGGCAAAGCTTCGCGCGGTGACTCGGGCAGCGCATCACGACTACGGTAATAATCCGCCAATCCGTTATCGACAATCGACTGAGCGACCGCTTGGCAGCCGATACAACACATCGACCGCAACTCACCGCCGACCGTCACTGTGAGATTGACGTCATCCGGCACTGGCAGGCCGCAGTGATAGCAGTTGGCATAGGACATACTGATGGAAAAAGACACCGAAATGCCTTTTGGATCGATGGCGGAGCAGAAGTATAGATTATTTGCCTCTGCTTCGGCT
>DAOLIO010000291.1:0-3074 GCA_035328505.1 Azonexus sp. | reverse complement strand
CTCGACCGGTTCGGCGACGAACATCGTGTTACCGAACTTGCTGAGGTTTTCCTTGAGCTTGGCCATCGCCTGCTCGGAATTGTGAGCCAGTTGCCATTCCGATTTTGGGCCGTTTTTCCGGTTGACCGTAGCGGTTACGCCATCTTCGTCGGTGAGCGTCAATGTGAAGCCATCGTCGGTTTCGGTCAGCATCGGCGTGACTGATATGCGGCGCTCGGCAGAATCCTTCTCCAGCGCCCGTTCGAATTCCTGGTCGCGGTTGCGGAAGAGGGTGGCGCCTTCGGTCAATTCCTCCGGCATCTCGGCCGGGAACAAGGTTTTACCATCGGCGCGATTGATCCGCATGCCGATCAGCGTCCCTTCGCTGTTGTAGAAACAGACGCCATCGCCGTTATTGAACGGTTTGTCGGCATTGACCGTAAAGAAGCCGTCACCGATTTCAAGGACTTCACCGATCAGCTCGCCGACAAAAGCGGGCGAATCGAAGGCGCCGATGTCGTCCTGACGCCCCCCGGCAAAATAGTCGGTGTAGCCGCGATTGAAAGTCTTGTCCGGTTGTGGCGTGAAGGTGAAGGTGCTGCGGCCACTGGAAGCGCGGGTGAATTCGGGATTGTTGGCAATAATCTCGTCGAGCAGCGCGCGGTAATGCGCCGTGATGTTCTTGACGTAGCTCAGATCCTTCAGCCGGCCTTCAATCTTGAAGGAACAGACGCCAGCACGGGCCAGTTCCAGCATGTTGTCGGTCTGGTTGTTGTCTTTCATCGACAGCAGATGCTGGTTCTCGGTGATTGTCTTGCCCTTGTCGTCCACCAGCGTGTAGGGCAGGCGACAGGCCTGCGAACACTCGCCGCGATTGGCGCTGCGCCCGGTATGCGCCTGGCTGATGTAGCACTGTCCACTGAACGCAACACAAAGTGCGCCGTGGACAAAATACTCCAATGAAACATTGGTATGCGACGCAATGTTAATAATCTCGTTTAAGCTGCATTCGCGCGCCAGGACGACTTGTGAGAAGCCGACGTCTTCGAGAAACTTGACCTTGTCCGCATTGCGATTGTCGGTCTGCGTGCTGGCGTGGAGCTGAATGGGCGGCAGGTCCATTTCCAGCAGGCCCATGTCCTGGATGATGAGCGCATCGGCGCCGGCTTCATACAGCTTCCAGGCCAGCAGGCGGCTGCCGTCGAGCTCGTCATCGTGCAGGATGGTATTGAGCGCGACAAAGACCTTGGCGCGGTAGCGGTGGGCAAAATCGCACAGGCGTTTGATATCGGCGACATCGTTGCCGGCGCCATAACGGGCGCCAAAGGCCGGGCCACCGATGTAGACGGCATCGGCGCCGTGCTTGATGGCTTCAATGCCGAAATCGGCGTTTTTGGCCGGCGCGAGGAGTTCCAGGGGGTGTTGAATGCGGGTCATGGCGCCTTAGTACGTAAAACGCGGGGCAAGTTCGTCGATATTGAATTCACGCAGGATGACTTCGGCGCGTTCGCGGGCGTTTTTGCGAGGATTGCCACGCTTGGTGGCGATAATCAGCTCGTTTTTCATCGAATGTTCCCAGCCGACCAGTTCGGTGACGGTCACAGCGTAGCCATGCGACTCGAGCAACAGGCAGCGCAGCACATTAGTCAGGTGGCTGCCGAGTTCGCGGGTGTGGATCGGGTGTCGCCAAAGTTCCGACAGCGGTTTTTGCGACAGCGATTCGTTCTTTCTGGCCCGCATGGTGGCGGCGACTTCGGCCTGACAGCAAGGGACGAGGACGATATGGCGAGCATGTTTGGTCAGGGCAAAACGGATGGCGTCATCAGTCGCCGTATTGCAGGCGTGTAGTGCTGTCACGACATCGACGGTGGCCGGAAGGTCGGCAGCAGTCAGCGAGTCCTCGACCGTACAAGCAAGGAAGCGCATGCGCTCAAAGCCAAGCCTGGCGGCCAGTTCGCGCGATTTGTCGACGAGGTCCGGCCGCGTTTCGATGCCGATAATTTCCCCGGTGGCACGCTCCTTGATACAGAGATCGTAGAGGATGAACCCGAGATAGGACTTGCCGGCCCCATGGTCGACCAAAGTCTCGGCATTTTCCAGCAGCGGTTCGATGAATTGATAGAGGTGATAGACCTGTTTGAGCTTGCGCCGCGTGTCCTGGTTGAGTTTTCCGTCACGGGTGAGGATATGGAGTTCCTTGAGCAGTTCGATGGACTGCCCGGGGCGGATTTCAGGAATATCAGCTGTGGTAATTGGCTTCTTCATGGGGCGACATTATCGCATTCAAACTTCTCTCACTTTCGTGTCAACCGAATCAAAGTCGAGTCGTTATTAGGCTCATGGTGGCCAAACACCGCATATAAACGGAGAGACATAAATGGGCAGTCTGAGCAACGAATCCTTCGAACAATTTCTGGATTCCCTGAAGAAAGCCGGTATTACGATTTCCAACGAAGCCGAGTTGCGTGAGCGACTGGCTGAAGCACAACGCTGGCGTTTCGCCTTCCAGACACTGGCAGCCAATGGCAAGCTCATCGGTATCAGCTTCGAAGACCATTCCGACGGCCGCAACGAAGCCGAAATTGATCGCGCTTTCAGTCAATTTCAGTTTTCCGAGAAGTCAAAGGCAGTTTTCTCTGCTAACCTGAAGCACTAAGAATTTAAGGTTTCGGCCTTCCGCATTGGCGGGGGGAAGAAGAAAAAACGGGCGCCTGACGGCGCCCGTTTTGCATGGTCTTTTCGGTTTGATGTGACGGCCACGGTCAACCCGAAAAAATGGCCAAAATCGAAATTTTGGCCATCTGTTTTTAGCGGGTAATCGGCTTGTAGCGAATTCGCTTCGGCTTGGCGCCTTCTTCACCCAGGCGCTTTTTCTTGTCTTCTTCGTATTCCTGGAAATTGCCTTCAAAGAAGTTCCACTGTGAATCGCCTTCGGCCGCCAGGATGTGTGTACAGATACGGTCGAGGAACCAGCGATCGTGCGAGATAACCATCGCGCAACCGGGGAATTCGAGCAGCGCGTCTTCCAGCGCGCGCAGGGTTTCGACGTCGAGGTCGTTGCTCGGCTCGTCGAGCATCAGCACGTTGCCTCCCTG
>DAOLIO010000290.1:0-3119 GCA_035328505.1 Azonexus sp. | reverse complement strand
TCCGGTGCATCCACTCGATTTGGTCCGCGTATATATTGGGCGTGGCGATTTCGACTGTGGTTGGGAGATTGAGAATGACTTTGCGCTGGGGGGTGGCCCCCCAAGCATCCGTAACGGCATCGCAAACCTCTTTTGCAAAATCAAGCTCGGTAGCGGTGAAGAGTTCCGGGCTGTATTCGAGCGAGATCTCTGTTTCAGGCATGGCTTCGGCCTGCGCCTTGATGAGTTTGACGGCATCGACCGCCATCTGCACGACTTCAGCTTTGCTCATTCCGAAGACATTGTCGCGGAAGGTCTTGCTGGTAGCGTTATAGACGTGAACGATGGCTTTTTTTGCGCCCTTGAGTGATTCGAAGGTGCGGCGAATGAGGTGTTCGCGGGCCTGAGTGAGTACTTCGATGCTGACATCGTCCGGAATATGACCGCCTTCAATGAGGCTGCGCACAAAGCCGAATTCGGTTTCGGAGGCAGAGGGGAAGGCGACTTCGATTTCCTTGAAGCCGATATTGCAGAGCATCTTGAACATGCGCATTTTCTTTTCGGTATTCATTGGCTCGAAAAGAGACTGATTGCCATCGCGAAGGTCCGTGCTCATCCAGATGGGTGGCTTGCTGATGATGCCGTTCGGCCACTGCCGCTCGTTGAGTTGTATCGGCGGAAATGCGGTGTATTTTGCAGCGGGGTGGGCAATCATGGCTGGCTCCGGGAAATGTTTTGCAATGACGAAATATTAAGCCAAAGCGAGCAGCAGACGATTGCGAAAATGGCTACTGACGGGGTATTATTTGGCAGAAATTTGCGAAATTATTAAACAATAAGACATATTATGGAACTTGATCGCTACGATCGCGAAATTTTGACTATCCTGCAGCTCGATGGGCGAATCAGCAATCAGGATCTGGCCGATCGCATCGGCTTGTCACCATCGCCGTGTCTGCGTCGAGTGCGGACGTTGGAAGAATCGGGCTTGATTACCGGATATCGCGCCCTGCTTGATGCGAAAAAGCTGGGGCTTTCCCTGATGGCGTTGATTGGCATTTCGATGGATGTGCATACGCCCGAACGATTTGCCAATCTTGAGGCAAACATTGCTGAGATTCCGGAGGTACTGGAGTGCCTGTTGATCACCGGACAACAGTCGGACTATCTGCTCAAGGTTGTTGTGAGCGACATGGATGCATATCAGGACCTGTTGCTCAGCAAAATTACCCGCATTACCGGTGTGACTGGTGTGCATACCAGTTTTGTGCTTCGGAAGGTGCTATACCGGACCGCCATGCCAGTCTAGCGAAACGGCAAGGTTAGTCGCGTACGCGTTCGAAGAGCATCGAGACGGTATCGTCGATGTGCTCTGTGTGATGTGTTGGCAGGGGCTGCGATTGGGTAAAGTAGGTTTCCCATTGCAAGTCGGTCAGGGTGAGTTCTTGAACTGACGTCGTACGGCGCTCCTGGCTGCGACGTCGTTCGGTAAAGCCTTGCGGAGCGCCGTTGTTGCGCTTGCGCCGGTCAATGCGTTTTCGTCTTTCACTGCTGTCATTGAGTGGCAAATGGACATCAGCAGGGAGTTCTGCGCCATGCATCATCAGCAAATGGACGATCCCCATGTGATGACCTTTGGCGGCCATCCGGATAGGTCCACCGGGCCCCTGGCAGTTGGGGGCGTTGACGCTGGCGCCACGTTTGATCAGCGCCTCCACAATGCTGGCGTAACCCTTGAAACAGGCAATGCGCAAGGGAAGCCCAGGGTCGCCGTGCATGTCCGCTTCTTCAATCTCTGCACCATGGTCAATAGCGACATGGACTGCCTGGAGGTCGCCGCGTTCGATAGCTCGCCGTAGTGCGCTGTGCATAATATTGTCTAACTTGATGAGGGATCAGGTTGCAGGAAGAATTGAATTGTCCAAATCATAGCCATGCAGCTTGCCTTCTGTTGTTAATTGTTTCACGAAGTCTGACAGTTGTATCCGGCTGAAATGAATGGCGGTCGTTGGGCAGTGATTGGCCTTCATCCGCGTATAATCTCCCCGGGAAGTCGGCCAGGCAATCGCTGGATACGCAAGTATCGGGAGGAAAGTCCGGGCTCCATTGGGCAGGATGCCAGTTAACGACTGGGTGCTATAAGGTCGCAAGACTCAAGGCAACGGAAAGTGCAACAGAAAATAAACCGCCGATGGCCCCGCAAGGGGATCAGGTAAGGGCGAAACGGCGAGGTAAGAGCTCACCGCGCTGGCGGTAACGTTCAGCGGCATGGCAAACCCCATCCGGAGCAAGACCAAATAGGGAAGCTGAGGCGTGGCCCGCGCTGCTTCCGGGTAGGTTGCTTGAGCCTGTCGGTGACGACAGGCCTAGAGGAATGATTGCCGAACCTCGCAAGAGGGGAACAGAACCCGGCTTATCGGCCGGCTTTCCACCGAATTTTGTTTATTTTGACAGGCTGCGCATGGCGCGCTCGAGGCCATCGATGGTCAAAGGGAACATCCGCTCGCCGAGTAGTTGGCGAATCATCGTGATCGACGGCGTGTAATTCCAGTGCGCTTCGGCAATCGGGTTCAGCCAGGCAGCGCGTGACCACGTGTTGAGCATACGCTCAAGCCAGATGGCGCCTGCCTCCTCGTTCCAGTGTTCGACGCTGCCGCCGGGGCGGCCGACCTCGTAGGGGCTCATGCTGGCATCACCGACGAAGATCAGCTTGTAGTCAGGGCCGTAGGTGTGAATAACGTCCCAAGTGGATAGTTTCTCGTTATGGCGCCGGCGATTGTCCTTCCAGACACCTTCATAGACGCAGTTGTGAAAATAGAAGTGTTCGAGGTGCTTGAATTCGGCGCGCGCTGCCGAGAAGAGTTCCTCGCAGGCCTGGATGTGATCGTCCATCGAGCCGCCAATATCCAGGAAAAGTAGTACCTTGATGGCGTTGTGACGTTCCGGACGCATCTGCAGGTCGAGCCAGCCGCCGTTACGGGCTGTGCCGGTAATGGTGCCGTCCAGATCCAGTTCGGTTGCCGCACCTTTACGGGCGAAGCGGCGCAGACGACGCAGCGCGACCTTGATGTTGCGCACGCCGAGTTCGAGCGAATCGTCGAGGTTACGGAATTCGCGCTGATCCCAGACCTTGATTGCTG
>DAOLIO010000289.1:0-3120 GCA_035328505.1 Azonexus sp. | reverse complement strand
GCACGATCTCCGAGCGACGCTCGTCGCCGAACTGGTCACGGATCGCCGTCAATTCACCGACGATGATCTCGGTAATACGTTCCGGCTTGGCAAGAATGTCGAGCAGGTCAAGAATCTTCAGCATCACGTCCTTGTACTCGCTGACGATCTTGTCCTGCTCCAGACCCGTCAAGCGCTGCAGACGCAACTCCAGGATCGCTTGCGCCTGAACGTCGGACAGACGGTAACCTTGCTCGGACAAACCGTACTCTGGCGCCAGACCGTCCGGACGCGATGCATCGGATGCCGCACGCACCAGCATTTCCTCGACCACCGGGCTGCGCCATTGGCGCTCCATCAGGCTGCGCTTGGCATCCGGCGGCGTCGGTGCAGCCTTGATCAGGCTGATGATTTCATCAACGTTGGACAGCGCAACGGCCAGACCTTCGAGAATATGGCCACGTTCGCGCGCCTTGCGCAGTTCGTACACGGTGCGCCGTGTCACCACTTCGCGGCGGTGGGAGAGGAAGCACTCGAGCATCTGCTTCAGGTTGAGCAGGCGCGGCTGGCCATCGACCAGCGCGACCATGTTCATGCCAAAGGTGTCCTGCAACTGCGTCTGTTTGTAGAGGTTGTTGAGGATGACCTCGCCAACTTCGCCACGCTTCAGCTCAATGACGATGCGCATGCCCGACTTGTCGGACTCGTCGCGAATGTCGGAGATGCCTTCGATCTTTTTCTCATTGACCAGCTCGGCAATCTTCTCGATCAGCGACTTCTTGTTAACCTGGTAAGGAATCTCGTCAACGATCAAAGCCTGACGACCATTGCCCTTTTCCATGTCTTCGAAGTGGGTGCGGGCGCGCATGATGACGCGGCCACGACCGGTCTTGTAGCCTTCGCGCACGCCCATCACGCCATAGATCAGCGCGGCAGTCGGGAAGTCAGGTGCTGGAATGTACTCGATAAGGTCATCGATGGTAATCGCCGGGTTTTCCAGCAGAGCCAGACAGCCGGCAACCACTTCGTTCAAATTGTGGGGCGGAATGTTGGTCGCCATACCCACCGCGATACCAGACGAACCGTTGATCAGCAGATTGGGGATACGGGCCGGCATGACCAGCGGCTCGTTCTCGGAACCATCATAGTTAGGCCCGAAATCGACGGTTTCCTTGTCCAGGTCCTCCAGCAGCTGATGGCCGATCTTGGCCATTCGAACTTCCGTGTAACGCATGGCCGCCGCGTTGTCGCCATCAACCGAACCGAAGTTACCCTGACCATCAACCAGCATGTAGCGCAGCGAGAAATGCTGCGCCATACGAACAATAGTGTCGTACACCGCGGTATCACCGTGCGGGTGGTACTTACCAATCACATCGCCGACAATACGCGCAGATTTCTTGTAGGCCTTGTTCCAGTCATTGTTCAGCTCATGCATCGCAAAAAGTACGCGACGATGCACTGGTTTCAGGCCGTCGCGCGCATCCGGCAGCGCCCGGCCGACGATTACACTCATTGCGTAATCGAGATAGGAACGCCGCATCTCATCTTCGAGGCTGATCGGCAGTGTTTCTTTGGCGAATTGGTCCATGTCTCACTTCGCACCGCTTGCGCGATGCCTTATTAGTTGATTCGAGCGTAATTTGCTATTTTAACACGCCACCTTCACCGCACAGACCCCGTTTTTCATGACAACAACACCTCAGATTATCGACCTGCTGATCGAAGCGCGCTGGATTGCCGCTGTCGACCCCGATGTTGTATTCAAAAACCACGCAGTCGCCATCCACGGCGGCCGCATCCTTGCCATCCTGCCGGCCGGTGAAGCGCGCATACGCTATATGCCAGGCAACCATGTCACCCTGGATGACCACATATTGATTCCCGGATTGATCAACCTTCATACGCACGCCGCAATGACGCTGATGCGGGGACTGGCGGATGATCGACCATTGATGGACTGGCTGCAGAAT
The DNA here is from genome assembly GCA_035328505.1 of Azonexus sp. Classification (GTDB taxonomy): domain Bacteria; phylum Pseudomonadota; class Gammaproteobacteria; order Burkholderiales; family Rhodocyclaceae; genus Azonexus. The sequence continues at coordinate 1,168 of DAOLIO010000289.1, read as the reverse complement.
CATATTTGGCCAGCCGAATCGGCACACATGTCAGCTCAGTTTGTCCTTGATGGCACACGCCTCGCCTGCGCCGAAATGCTCAAGGGCGGCATCACCTGCTTCAATGACATGTACTTTTTCCCCGAAGCGGCTGCAACGGCTGCTTCCGAATACGGCATGCGCGCCATGCTCGGCATTACGGCGATTGAATTCCCCACGCCCTATGCCAGTGACGCCGACGACTATTTGAACAAGGGACTGGCGGTTCGAGAACAATGGCTGAACAATCCGCTCATTGGCTTCTGCATTGCACCGCACGCCCCCTACACGGTATCCGACCCGACTTTTGAACGAGTACTGACGCTCTCGGCGCAACTAAACCTCCCGGTTCACTGCCATATCCATGAAACAAGCCACGAAATTGAAGAAAGCCTGAGGCAGCAGAAATGCCGACCGCTTGATCGCCTTAACGCATTGGGCCTGCTGGGGCCCAACTTCATCGGCGTTCATGCCGTCCATATCAATGACCATGACCTGGAACTCATTTCGGAAACCGGCAGCCATATCGCCCATTGCCCGACATCCAATCTAAAACTGGCCAGCGGATTTGCACCTGTGGCGCAGATGCGACAACTTGGCATCAATGTCGGACTCGGGACCGATGGCGCTGCCAGTAACAATCGACTCGACCTCTTTGGCGAAATGCGCTTGGCATCACTACTGGCAAAGGGACTGACAGGGGATGCCAGCGCGCTACCGGCCAACGAAATTCTGCGCATGGCCACACTGAATGCGGCCAATGCACTCGGCCTGGGCCGGGAAATTGGCTCGATCACGCCCGGCAAATCGGCAGACCTTTGCGCCGTTGACCTCGGTGCGCTGGAGGCACGGCCATGTTTCGATCCCGTGTCACATCTTGTCAATGTAGCCGGACGAGAATGCGTCAGCCACGTCTGGGTGGCTGGAAAGTGTTGCGTAGACCACAAAACTATATCCACCAATGACCAAAATCACTTGGATTCGGCCATTGCACTATGGCAAAATAGCTTGGAAGTCCGCCGGCCGGCTTGAATCTGGCTGAAGCGCGGGTTAAAGATTTTCAAATTTTCTTCAACGAGGGAAAACAATGATCAAGAACATCGCCAAGAAATCTCTGGTTCTGGCCCTGCTGGCCGGCATCGGTTTTACT
>DAOLIO010000288.1:0-3164 GCA_035328505.1 Azonexus sp. | reverse complement strand
CAGATCCAGGCGAGCGGCTTGTCGCGAACCGACTCGAATGTCAGCCCGGGAATCACCCTTGCCTCCTGACAGGGCATGGCAACGCCATCCGGCGCCAGCGTCAGGTGAATGGCGCCCCAGCCATTCATGCAGGCTTTCGGGCGGCCTTCGTAATAATCGGGCACGACAAAATAAATGGTCATTGCGTTACCCAGTTTGGCCCGCCACCGATTCACCACAGCCTCTGCCTCGCGGATCTGCGCCAGCGTCGGCATCAGTTCGTCACGATTCATCAGCGCCCAGTTGTAATACTGGATGTTGGCGAATTCGATGTACTCGATGCCCAACGTCGAAGCCCATTCGATCATGGCATCGACTTCGCCAATGTTCTGCCGGAAGATCGGCACGTTAAGCACCATCGGAAAGTTGTGCGCCTTGATCAGGCGGGCCGCCTCCATCTTCAGCGCATGACCGCGGGCACCAACCAGCGCGTCGGTCAATTCGGCCTTGCTCGCCTGAACGGAGAGCTGGACATGCTTCAAGCCCGCTGCCTTGAGCGCCAGCAGACGAGCTTCGGTCAGGCCAATGCCTGACGTAATCAGGTTGGTGTAAAAACCGATACTGTCGGCGTAAGCGACCAGCGCTTCCAGATCATCACGAAGCAGAGGCTCGCCGCCGGTAAAGCCGAGTTGCAGGGCGCCCAGTTCGCGTACCTCGCGCAGCGCTTTTTTCCACTCGTCGGTACTCAGCTCCTGCGCACCATAATCCTCAAAGTCGAGCGGGTTGTTGCACCACGAACATTTCAGCGGGCAACGGTAGGTCAGCTCCAGCGCCACCCACAGGGGCTTGCCCTGTCCATCCAGGCGGAGATTCTGTACGTCGTCGGGCATGGCTTTCCTTTTCTCGGCTGCAACAAAGCGGTCAGTCATTGTTGGCCAGCGCGCCCCGCCCTGCATCGGGGAAAGCCTGAAAGGACGCTAGTGAATTTTGCGAGAGGCCAGCACCGGTTGCAACATTGCACGCCGATTGCGCCTTGTTCTCCCCATCAGCGCATGGAACATTTTGAAATCGACTATGCCAAAGTCACCATGCAATGCGGGCCGATCGCTGTCTGTCCAGTTTGCCGCCAAGACGTCGTTTGAATGACTGCTTCACCTTCACGCCAGGAACGCCAGCGCGAATAGATCGCCCAAAGCTATCGATACAATTAATTCAATTTATTTGAGCTATTAACGTGGCGTACCTAAACTACAAATCAGATCGTTGCAGACCTGATTTCCGAGGAGAGGTGCCCCACCTGAACCGCTGAAATGATCTGACTTTACCCAACCAGGCAATGACGATTTCTGATTAACTCACTCGTGAAGGAATGACAATGACCACCAAGCTGGAAAAAGTTCTTTATACCGCCAAGACTCACACCACGGGCGGCCGCGATGGGCGTGCGGTCTCTGATGATGGTTTGCTCGATGTTCAGCTCAATCCACCCAAGGCGCTCGGCGGTAACGGTACGGCAACCAACCCCGAGCAGCTGTTTGCCGCTGGCTACTCGGCCTGTTTCCTGAGTGCCATCAAGTTTGTGGCGGGCCAAAAGAAAATCGCGGTACCCGCTGACGCCAGTATCGATGCAAGCGTCGATATCGGACCGATCCCGACGGGTTTCGGTCTGCGCGTCGAATTGGCCATCAGCCTGCCTGGGCTGGACGGCGGAGAAGCGGAAGCCTTGGTCAACGCTGCTCATCAGGTGTGTCCCTATTCCAATGCGACCCGTGGAAATATCGACGTTATTTTGACGCTGGCTTGATTGCCTGAACAGTCAAGCCCGCCCGAACGATGAACAAGGCGATGCAAATGAACGCACCGAATTCCGTTGCCTTGCTCTATTTTTAATTGACCTGACATTGATGGAGAACATGATGAACAATGAAAGCAAGTGCCCATTCTCTGGGCATCAAGGTGCCCGCACCACCGTTGGGGCTCAATCGAATCGCGACTGGTGGCCGAAGGTCCTCAACCTCAACATCCTGCACCAGCATGCGCCGGCCTCGAATCCGATGGGCGAGAATTTCGATTACGCGACGGAATTCAAAAAGCTCGACCTGGCCGCCGTCAAAAAGGATCTGGTCGCCCTGATGACCACCTCGCAGGACTGGTGGCCGGCCGACTGGGGCCACTACGGCGGCCTCTTCATCCGCATGGCCTGGCACAGCGCCGGCACCTACCGCACGGCCGACGGCCGCGGCGGTGCCGGCACCGGCAACCAGCGTTTCGCGCCAATCAACAGCTGGCCCGACAACGGCAACCTCGACAAGGCCCGCCGCCTGCTCTGGCCGATCAAGCAGAAGTACGGCAAGCAGATTTCCTGGGCCGACCTGATGATCCTCGCCGGCAATTGCGCGCTTGAATCGATGGGCTTCAAGACCTTCGGTTTCGGTGGCGGCCGCGCCGACATCTGGCAGCCGGAAGAAGACATTTACTGGGGCGCCGAAAAGCAATGGCTGGCCACCAGCGACAAGCCGAACAGCCGCTATTCCGGCGACCGGGCTCTGGAAAACCCGTTGGCCGCCGTGCAGATGGGCCTGATTTACGTCAATCCCGAAGGCCCGGACGGCAACCCCGATCCGGTCGCTTCCGGCCGCGACATCCGCGAAACCTTCGCCCGCATGGCGATGAACGACGAAGAAACGGTCGCCCTGACGGCGGGCGGCCACACCTTCGGCAAGGCGCATGGCGCCGGCGATCCGGCCCTCGTCGGTCCCGAGCCGGAAGCGGCACCGATCGAAGAACAAGGCCTCGGCTGGATCAACAAGTTCGGCACCGGCAAGGGTGTGCATGCGACGACCAGCGGCATCGAAGGCGCCTGGAAGCCGAACCCGACGCAATGGGACAACGGCTACTTCGACATGTTGTTCGGCTACGAATGGGAACTGACCAAGAGCCCGGCCGGCGCTCACCAGTGGGTCGCCAAGGACTGCAAGCCCGAGCACCTGATTCCCGATGCCCACGACCCGAGCAGGAAACATCCGCCGATGATGACGACGGCTGACCTGGCGATGCGTTTCGATCCGATCTACGGGCCGATCTCGCGCCGTTTCCATCAGGACCCGGCGGCCTTTGCCGATGCCTTTGCCCGTGCCTGGTTCAAATTGACCCATCGCGACATGGGGCCGAAGGCGCTCTATCTC
>DAOLIO010000287.1:0-3170 GCA_035328505.1 Azonexus sp. | reverse complement strand
TAATGCTACTCAAACAGCACCAATAAAGGAATCCAGTTGTCAGAAGCTGCCAGCGGCCCCGCCAAAACACCAGGCTCCATTCAGGTCATCGAGCGCATGATGTCGCTTCTCGATGCCCTGGCCGCCTCACCCGATGCAGCCAGCCTGAAACAACTGGCCCAGGCCACCGAACTCCATCCGTCAACCGCGCATCGAATTCTGGCGGCCATGACTGCCGCACGCTTTGTCGAACGCCAGGACGCCGGCACCTATCGCCTTGGCATTCGTTTGCTCGAACTTGGCGGCATCGTTAAATCACGCATCAACATGCGCGAAGTCGCCCTGCCCTTCATGCAGGATCTGCACGAAAAAATTGGCGAGGCAATCAACCTCGGTGCGCGCCACGATGATGAAATCGTCTACCTCGAAAGAACCTCGTCCGGTCGCGCACTGGTCCGTGTAGTGTATCTGGTTGGCGGTCGCGCCCCCTTGCACCTGACTTCGCTCGGCAAGCTGTTTCTCGCTACCGACAGTCCGCAGAATGTTCGCGATTACGCCAAGCGCACCGGACTACCCGGCAAGACCCCGCATTCGCTGACCACACTGGCCGCACTTGAAAAGGAACTCGACAAGGTGCGTCGCCACGGTATTGCCTACGACGATGAAGAGGCCGAAATCGGCCTCAAGTGTGTCGCCGCACCCATTCATGACGATGAGGGCAACGTGGTGGCCGCCCTTTCGGTCTCTGCACCGGCCGATCGCCATGACCCGGACTGGGCACGTCAGGTCAAGCAGACCGCGGATGCTGTCTCACGCACTCTCGGGTACGTCGCACCCAAAAAATAAAGGCCGCTTGAGGCGGCCTTTATCGATATCCATAGTGGCCAGCGATCAGGCTGGATGACGCTCCACCAGCGCAAGACTTGCACTTTCCATCCAGCGCTTGATCCGGTTGGCATCACCAACCCGCGTCATCTTGCCAGCCGAATCCAGCAATACGATCACCACCGGCTTGTCGGCTACACGGGCCTGCATGACCAGGCAACGTCCCGCCTCTGAAATATAACCGGTCTTGGAAACACCAATTTCCCAGGTGTCACTGCGCACCAACGCATTCGTATTGTGGAAGTCGCGAATATGTCCGTTCAACTCAACCCTGGCCTCAGCCGTGGTTGAATAGCTGCGTATTTCGGGATAGCGCGCGGCGGCGGCCACCATGCGGGCCAAGTCATGCGCGGTAGAGACGTTGTTGCTGGACAGTCCGGTCGGCTCCTCAAAACGCGAGGTATACATCCCCAGTGCCTGAGCCTTCTTGTTCATCGCCTGCACAAAAGCGGTCAGGCCACCGGGGTAGTGCCTTCCCAGCGCGTGGGCAGCACGATTTTCAGAAGACATCAGCGCCAGCAGCATAGCCGCTTCGCGAGTCATGGTGGTGCCCACCGGCAAGCGCGAACGTGTACCCTTCAGACCATCGACATCCTCTTCGCCAATGGCGATGACTTCCTGCAAATCAAGCTTGGCATCCAGAACCACCATGGCAGTCATCAGCTTGGAAATGGATGCAATAGGCACCACCATGTCCGGCTGCTTTTCCAGCATCACATGGCCATTGCTTTGATCGATAACCAGCGCCGACGCCGAATAAAGTGCCAGACGACTCGGATCCATATCTGCCATGGATGCGTGACGCACCGGCTTCCGGGAGGCCTCTGCAATCAAGTGTGATTTGTGAGAGGAACGGGCAGCGGTCCTGGTTGCCTTTGAATGCTTTGCAAGCTTACCGTGTGATTTGGAAGACGCAGCTGCGGATTTTGTCGACTTGCTCTTGGCCGCCGATTTCGTGCCGTGCTTGCCCGTAGACTTGGCTGCGACAGGCGCCTTTTTGTCAGCCTTGACGTGGCCTTTTTTGACCGAATGATGCTCGGCCTTCTTGGCCGGAGCTGCGGACAACGGCGACTGAGCTCCAATGCCAAGCAACGCACCAACCAGCAAGGCAGCCTTCAATTTATTCTTCATTCACTATCTCCTGCAAACATCAGGGAATTTTACCTGAGTTTAGCAGGAGATCGAGAAATATCAATAAAAAATAGGTAGATACAACAATAACTTAAAGCAAGCAGTTATACGGCATCCACCACCGTTAGCGCGGTCATATTCACGATGCGGCGTACGGTCGCCGTTGGCGTCAGAATGTTGACCGGTTTTGCCGCACCCAGCAGGATTGGACCAATGGTCAGGTTGTCGCCAGCGGCCACCTTGAGCAGATTGAAGGAAATATTGGCTGCATCCAGCGTGGGCATGACCAACAGATTGGCCTGACCTTTGAGCCGGGAATTGGGGAAGGCCGCATGACGGATCCGCTCATCGAGTGCGGCGTCACCATGCATTTCCCCTTCCACTTCAAGCTCCGGGGACCGCGATTTCAGATTGGAGAGAACCTCACGCATCTTGATTGAGGTTGGCGTATTTTCGGTACCAAATGTAGAGTGCGACAGCAGGGCAACCTTGGGCTGAATACCGAAATTGCGAATTTCAGCCGCCGCCAGAAGGGTCATGTCCGTCAACTGCTCGGCCGTCGGATCGTAATTGACGTAGGTGTCGCCAATGAAGACCGTTCGCTCAGGCAGCATCAGCAAATTCATCGCGTAGTAGCGGTCCAGTCCATCCTGGGTACCGATGACGTTCTGAACATACTCACGATGCGTTTCATGGCGACCGAAAGTCCCGCAAATCAGCCCATCGGCATACCCAAGACGGACCATCAGCGCACCGTACAAGGTGGCGCGACGGCGCACTTCCCGGCGAGCATAGTCTGGGGAGACCCCCTTGCGCTCCATCAGGCCATGATAGGTTGCTGCAAACTCTTCCAAATGGGCCTCGAAGAAGTCGCAGTTGTCCGCATGGATCACCTCGAAGTCTTCTCCCTCCCGAATACGCAGCCCAGCAGCCTCGATACGGCGGTTAATTTCGCTGGTCCGCCCGATCAGGATCGGCATGGCGATCCCCTCGTCACGAATCACCTGAATGGCACGCAGCACGCGTTCGTCTTCACCTTCCGCAAAGACGATGCGCTTGGGCGCCATCTTGGCTTGCGAGAAGACCGGCTTCATGATCATGCCGGAGTGATAGACGAATTCGTTCAAGCCCTGGATGTAAGCGTCCCAATCCTTGATCGGGCGGGTAGCCACGCC
>DAOLIO010000286.1:0-3238 GCA_035328505.1 Azonexus sp. | reverse complement strand
CGTGCCGCCGGCATCGTCGTCGGCCGCCAGCGGCCGGGCACGGCGACCGGCATCGTCTTCGTCACGCTGGAAGATGAAAGCGGCCTGACCAACGTCGTCGTTCATCCGCAACTCGTTGAAAAACAGCGCCGCGAACTGCTCGGCGCCACGTTGCTCGGGGTCTTCGGGCAATTGCAGGTCGAGGGCGAAGTCGTCCACCTGGTCGCCAAGCGCCTGGTCGATCTTTCCGCCTGGTTGGGCCGACTGGAGACCTCAAGCCGGGATTTTCATTGAAACACCGGAGAAAGCCGGGTGATGTCTATTTCTGCCTCATTTTCAAAACCGTTGCTCGCCAGCGAGTCAGGATGTAGAGGTTCAAAATTAGCTTGAAAAGTGACGTTTGAACCATCGCGGCTCATTACGGTTTTACGTCTTTTCTGCACGATCTTGGCAACGAAATATGAACGGCTCGCCACTGAAATGGCCTATAAAATGCGCGTTTTGCCAAAACTGCGACCTCGACCGTTGCGGGAAGATGGGAGGGTACCTCATACGCTTTGGCAAGCTGAAGCGATTCCCCCTGTGCCAGAAGATACTCGGGCAAAGTCTCCTTTGGCGCATTTCCATCAGTTGGCCAATGCAATCGGTCGCCTTCCGTTGGCAGGCGTTCAAATCCACTGATTCGTTCTGAGTGATCCTTCTGTCCATCTACAGTGAGACGCAAAGAAACGTCCTTGAGATAGACCGAGTCAGTCGTCCCCTTGTCAAGAATAATGGTGACAGCGAGGAAATCGTACTTTCCATCCTTCTCGATTCGCTCCGAAGAAATGGACAAGTTCAGATTCGCTGCGAACCAGCCAACACGTATCTTCCAGGCAATAAACGCTGCAGCAGACAACAGGCCGGCAATTTCCAACCAATTTTTGAAAGTAGTGGGATCACTATTGGCGAGGGTGTCACAAATCCAGTTCACGATGTTTCTCCATTATCAATAGAGCATCTGCGCCCAATATCTGAGATACGCCCGAAGAGGCCAGTCATCAGGCAATAAAACATTATCGCTATCAGCAATCCAAAAAAGCCAAATTTGGCGGTGGCAGCACAGGTTGTCCCCAGTGAATAAATGCCTTCCACTAGGCTCGGTGAAATCCAGTGTGCACCAGTATCTTGCAGGAGGGGTCGCTTCAGAAAACGGAAAAAATCGTACGCTAAGCGTGCATTGATGCCGCCTCGTCGAGGCATTGGACGAACGCATGGAAAGCGTTGCCTCAAAGTTTGCAATGCAGCTTCTTTGTCTGTTTTTTCCGATGAACAGCACGGTTTTTTTGGTGTAGATTTCGTGATGCGCAACGTGCAGTTGGAGGTGTTGCGCATTCATCAACGCCTTTAGGGAGCGCACATGAAAATTCAAGGATTTCAGCCCACACAAAACGCCGCCTCGTACACGCCGTCGAGCAAGGTATCGACTCCGGCAACCTCAGCCGCTGCGGCCCCAGGAACAAGTGATGTTTACTCCGGTGAGAGAGCGACCCGCGCCACCGAAATCATGGCGGGACAAGACCTGAGCAATATCTCAAAAAATGAACTCAAGGCGCTGACGAACAAGCTCTACGACGCAGGCGTCATCACTGGCGAGCAGCGCCTCGATCTGACCGCCCCCTATGCCGATCAACTCAACGCACAGATGCAAAGCGTCGCCAACCCAGATGAGAAGCGGAATTTTATTGCCGACCTCAGTGCAACGCTTGATGCGGCCAAGCGTCTGCGACCAGACGACACTTCATCTATCGCCTACTTGGAAAAGGTGAACAACCTCGCCAACTCACTGGCGGCCGTGTCTGGCTGATCAAACGCGTCTGGCTCCGTGCGCATGGTTCACACTTGGGTTGAAGCTGGTACCCAGCGGTAAAGCGTAGGAACGGACACGCCAAGATTTTTTGCCACATCCTTGGGTGGCACGCCGCTGGCCAGCAGTTTTTTGGCTGACTCAATCTTGCTATCGGTCATCTTGGGCTTGCGACCGCCTTTGCGCCCAAGCTGACGAGCGACATCTAGCCCGGCGCGGGTACGCTCGACGATCAGTTCGCGTTCCATTTCGGCAAGGCTGGCCATGACGTGAAAGAAGAACCGGCCAGATGGCGTGCCGGTGTCAATGGCGTCTGTCAGGCTCTTGAACTGGATGCCTTGCTTGTGAAATTCGCCGACCAGATCGACTAGTTGCTTGACGCTGCGCCCTAAACGATCCAGCTTCCAGACAACCAAGGTATCTCCCTCGCGCAGCATTTCCTGTGCTTTTCCCAAGCCAGGGCGGTCAGCCCGTGTACCACTCACCTTGTCCTCAAAGACTTTCTGGCACCCGGCTTTGGTCAGGGCCTCCCGCTGTAATTCGAGGTTCTGATCCAGCGTAGAAACACGAGCGTAGCCAATCAACATAGCTTGCTTCGTTCAGAGCTATCGCGGTCTTCATCGTCGGCGTCTTGGCGCACAGCAGGTAGCTGCTTTAGCAACTCCGGTAGCCATTCTTGTGCTGTCTCCCACACCACATTGAGGTCGATGTCGAAATAGCCGTGGGCCATTCGGTTGCGCATGCCACGCATGTTGCGCCAAGGCACCTCGGGGTGCGCCTGAGTGAACGCGGCATAGCCCTCCATCACTTTCGTTGCGGCCTCGCCAATGATAATAAGGCTCAGAATGACAGCCTGCTGGGTGCGTTTGTCGGTCAGAAAGTCGTCTTTGGCCAACCCTTCCACGAAGCTGCACACATCGGTTGCTGCCTGCTGTATGTGATCGAGGTAATCAGGCAGGCGGTTCTCATTCATACCGGCTGCGCCTCCGCGAGCACCTTGGCACGGAACTTCGGCGACAAGTCGCCTGGTGTCAGCAAATCAACCTGAATGCCGAGCAGCGATTCCAGATCGTCTTGCAGACCGCCTAAGTCCAATAACGTGGCACCAGGCAGTGCATCGACCAAGAGATCAAGGTCACTGCCATCCCGGTCAGTGCCATGCAGCACCGAACCGAAGACGCGCGGGTTCGCCGTACGAAAGCGGTTCACCGCTTCGCGCACTGCATTTCGCTTCATGTCAAGCACAACGGACGGTCGCATGGGGCATCCTTTCTTATCGAAACTCATTGCGATGCTAAGGGATCGAGAATAACATTTCAAGAACTATTTTCGAGAATTGCAACGCCTTGATTTCGCGTGTCACGTTGGCGGTCTGGTGCAGCCTCTCAAAATCCCTCGTTTTCAAGAAGAAGG
>DAOLIO010000285.1:0-3257 GCA_035328505.1 Azonexus sp. | reverse complement strand
TAGAAACACAGGGTGGAGCCAAAGAAAAAAGCGCAGCGGTTAGTCCGCTGCGCTTCTGGTTTACCGGGTGCTCAACGCAGTTTGAGTTCCTGAAGAATGGTGGTCGAAATTTCCTCGATGGACTTGGTTGACGAGTCCAGCCAGCGAATACCTTCGCGACGCATCATTTTTTCAGCTTCGGCAATCTCGTACCGACAATTGGCCAGCGAGGCGTACTTGCTGCCAGCACGGCGTTCTTCACGGATTTGCGTCAGCCGCTCGGGCTGGATGGTCAGGCCGAACAGTTTCGAACGATGTCTTTCCAGTGTACTGGGCAGGTGACCACGGTCGAAATCTTCCGGGATCAACGGGAAGTTGGCGGCCTTGAGACCAAACTGCATGGCCAGATAGAGCGAGGTTGGCGTTTTGCCACAGCGCGAGACTGCCACCAGGATGACATCGGCCTCTTCCAGATCGCGGTCGGTGATGCCGTCGTCGTGGGCCAGCGTGTAGTTGATGGCCTCGATGCGCAACTTGTACTCGGAGCTCTCGGCCGAACCATGTGATCGACCGACCGTGTGGTTCGATTTTCTGCCGAGCTCGGCTTCCAGCGGCGACAGGAAAGAGTCGAAGTAGGACAGGCAGAAGGCATCGGATTGATGAACGATGTCGGACAACTGGTGATTGATCAGCGTGGTGAACACGATGGGACGCATGCCATCGACCTCACCCTGCGCGTTGATTCGGGCAACCGCCTCCTGCGCGCTTTCGACGGTTTTGAGGAAAGGGATGCGGATTTGTTTGAATTCAATGTCCTCGAACTGGGTCATCAGGCTGTGGCCGAGGGCTTCGACCGTCAGGCCGGTGCCGTCGGACACGAAAAATACAGTGCGTTTGATAGTGGTAGGCATTCCGCAATTTTAACCGCTGTTGCGCAAGCCTGAAGCTACACCGTTGATGGACAGATGAATGCCGCGCGCCAAGCGCTCATCGGTTTCGCCGGCGCGGTGGCGTTTGAGGAGTTCGACCTGCAGGTGGTTGAGCGGGTCCATGTAGGGCGAACGTAGCTGCAGTGAGCGCCTGAGCATGGGGTTGTCGGCGAGAAAGTCGTCCTGTTCAAGAATGGCCAGCAGATGCTTTTTGGTCCGTGCCCATTCGGCCTTGATCTGGGTAAAGATGCGCTCGCGCAGGTCGGCGTCGGTAACCAGTTCGGCGTAGCGCGAGGCGATGGCGAGGTCGGTCTTGGCCAGCACCATGTCCATGTTCGAGAGCAGGCTCTGAAAGAAGGGCCAGGATTTGACCATGCGGCGCAGCGTGGTCAAACCTTCCGGATTGGCCGATAAATAGCCGTCGACCGCAGCACCGAAGCCATACCAGCCTGGCAGCATCAGACGGCATTGCGCCCAGCTGAAGACCCAGGGAATAGCACGCAAATCCTCGATGCGTTCGGAGGCTTTGCGTGAGGCTGGCCGGCTGCCAATGTTGAGCAGGGCAATTTCGGAAACGACCGTCGACTGGCGGAAATAGGTCGTGAAGCCCGGTGTTTCATAAACCAGACCGCGATAGGCGTTGAAGGCGCGCAGTGAGAGATCGTCCATGACGGCGTGGAACTGCTCAGCCGGCTCGACTCGGTTTTCGTGGTCGGTCAGGCTGGCTTCCAGCGTCGCGGCGAGCAGCACTTCGAGGTTGCGGCGCCCGGTATCGGCATTGCCGTATTTGGTCGAGATGACTTCACCCTGCTCAGTCAGGCGGATTTGGCCGGATACGGCGCCAGCCGGCTGCGCAAGGATGGCATGATAGGTTGGGCCGCCGCCGCGACCAACCGAACCACCGCGACCATGGAACAGCCGGAGCCGAACGCCGTGCTGCTTGAAGACCTGAGCCAGCTGGATCTCGGCCTTGTACAGTTCCCAGCCCGAGGTCAGGAAGCCACCGTCCTTGTTGGAGTCGGAGTAGCCGAGCATGACTTCGTGCTCGTCGCCTCGGCCGGTGATCAGTTCGCGGTAGGCCGGAATAGTGAAGACGCCGGCCATCGTCGCGGCGCTCTTCTGCAAGTCTTCGATGGTTTCAAAGAGCGGGATGATGTTGACGTTCAGTTGCGGCTTGGCACCCGGCAGGAGCAGGCCGGATTCCTTGAGCAACAATGCGAGTTCGAGCAGGTCGGATACGCCATCGGTCTTCGAGATGATGCAGTTGGGCAGCGCGGCATCGCCATAGCGTTGGCGCAGTTCGCGGGCGGAGAAGAAAATGGCCAGTTCGCCCTGTGTTTCGTCCGAATAAGTCAGGTAGGGCGAATAGAGCGGGCGCGGTGTGGCGATTTCCGCGGTCAACAGGGAAATTCGCTCATTTTCGGAAAGTGCTTCGTAGTCCGGGCAGCGGCCGGCACCGGCCAGCAATTCGGCAACGCTGCGGGCATGCACTTCAGAGTTCTGCCGAAGGTCGATCGGTGCCAGGTGGAAGCCAAAAACCTGCACGGCGCGCATCAGCCGGCGCAGGCGGCCACCGGCCAGATTGGCGCTACCGTTCAGCTTCAGCGAATTGGCCAGTATCTTGAGATCAACACGCAGCGCGTCCGGCGTGGCATATGAGGTGGCCTGACCGATCTCATGGCGAACGGGTTCAACCTGATCCAGCACACGCGAGGTGGCAGCGAGGCGTGCGTAGATGCCGGACAGGGCACGGCGGTAGGGCTCGTCGGCACGTTGCGGGGAGTGGTCGGTCGAGTGTTCGGCCAGGGCCAGCAGTTCCGGCGTGACCGTGACCAGCAAGTCGGAGAGCGGGAGTTCGCCACCCAGCTCGTGGATTTCATCGAGGTAATGATTGAGGGCTGCCGCCGATTGCAGACGCAGCGCTTCACGGAGGATTTCTGCGGTGACAAACGGATTGCCATCGCGGTCGCCACCAATCCAGCTGCCAACGCGGAAGAAGGGCGGCAGGGCCCACGTTTTCTCTGGGTAGCGTTTTTGCAATTGTTGCGTGGCCTGAATGTAAAGGCGAGGCAACTCGGTGAAGAAGGTTTCCTTGAAATAGGTGATCCCGTTCTTGACCTCGTCCAGCACCTTGAGGCGCACCGGCCGCAGCATGCGCGATTGCCACAGGGTCAGGATGGAGTTGGCCAGCGCCAGATCATTGTCGGCTACTTCTTCCGGTGTCATTTGCAGGCGTTCGCGCTGGTCAAGCAGGCGCGCCAGATCTCGGTGATTGCGGATCAGGCTTTGGCGCTGAACTTCGGTTGGGTGCGCAGTCAGCACCGGGGCGACCACGGCATGGGCGAAGAA
>DAOLIO010000284.1:0-3267 GCA_035328505.1 Azonexus sp. | reverse complement strand
AGCAGATGCGCCAGATTCTTCCTGAAGATACCGCACTGTGGGTGGGTGGTAGCGGCGTTGCACGCCTTGGTGCCATGGCCGGCGTGGCATTCATGCACACGCTGGACGAAGCCGTCGCCGCACTGACTAACTGGCGATTACAGCACCCCGTCAGCCCCGAAACCCTCACCTAAAAGCACTTCGGCGCCTGATAAACAGGCGCCGAAGCATGACAACCAGCAACAAGGGGAGCTCCCCCGGCAACACCAGCCTATGCGGCTTCAACCATCGGCACCAGAAAGTCCTTGCTGATGCCGTTCCCGAGCATGTAGATGCGATCCATGAAATCAGTCAGCCATTCATGCAGACCGTGTTCAAGAATGTCCTCAATCCGGCCATAGCGCAGTTGGGCATTCAACATGCCTCCCTGACGCTCGGTTTCGCCGGAATTGCTGTTGGAAATGAGCCCCAGATTCTTGACAACACTATTCAGGCAGAACTGAAGGGAACGCGGCATGTCCTTGTTGAAAATCAATAGCTCAGCGACGCGCTCCGGCGTGATGACATCGCGGTAAACCTTGCGGTACACCTCAAAAGCGGAGACCGAGCGCAGCAGTGCGCCCCACTCATAGAAGTCGGTGGCCCCTTCATCGCCTTGCGGGCGCAAGACGTGATATTTCACATCGAGAATTCGCGCCGTGTTGTCTGCACGCTCGAGCAACGTGCCGATGCGGATGAAATGATAGGCCTCGTCCTGCAGCAGGGTACCGAGCGTGGTGCCGCGCGACAGGGATGAACGTGTCTTGACCCACTCGAAAAATTCGCTGATGCCAGCATGGTAAAGCTGATCGAAGGTCTTTTCGCGAGCTTCCAGCCAGGTCGAGTTCAAGGTTTCCCACATCTCCGTGGTCAGCGTACCGCGCACGGCATGCGCATTTTCACGGGCACTGCGCAGGCAACTGAAGATGGAAGCGGGATTGTCCGGATCGCTGACCATGAATTTCAGGACATTTTCACCGTTGACCGTGGAATACTTGGCCTGATAGGCCTCATCCAGACTGTTCAGCGTAATGATGGCGTTCCAGCTCTGATTGATCGCAGAAAGCGATTGCGGCACAAGTGACATCTGATAGGTCACATCCAGCAGGCGGGCAAGATTCTCAGCACGCTCAATATAACGTGACATCCAGAACAGATGATCGGCAGTTCGACTTAGCATGGCTTAATCCTCCAGAATCCAGGTATCTTTTGTACCGCCGCCCTGCGACGAATTGACGACCAGCGAGCCCTTGGTCAGGGCAACACGGGTCAAGCCACCAGGAACCATATCAACGCACTTGCCCGACGACAGTACGAAGGGACGCAGATCAAGGTGACGCGGCGCAATGCCTTCTTCGACGAACGTCGGGCAGTTGGACAGGGCCAGCGTCGGCTGAGCAATATAGCCATCCGGCTTGGCAATCAGCAGTTGGCGGAAATGCTCGATTTGCTCCTTGGTCGATGCGGGACCGACCAGCATGCCGTAACCGCCCGCGCCATGCACCTCCTTGACCACCAGTTCGGCCAGATGCTCGAGCACATACTTGAGCTCGTCCGGTTTTCGGCACATATAGGTTGGCACGTTGTTCAGCGTCGGCTCTTCGCCCAGATAGAAGCGGATCATTTCCGGCACGTAAGGATAAATGGACTTGTCGTCAGCAACCCCTGTGCCGATGGCATTGGAGAGCACCACATTGCCGGCCTGGTAGGCCTTCAGGATGCCCGGAACCCCTAGCGTAGAATCAGGACGGAATGCGAGCGGATCCATATAGTCATCATCAAGTCGGCGGTAGATGACATCAACACGCTGCGGGCCCTGCGTTGTGCGCATGTAGACGACCTCATCCTTGACGAAGAGATCACGCCCCTCAACCAGTTCAACACCCATCTGTTGCGCCAGGAAGGTGTGTTCGAAATAGGCGCTGTTATACGCCCCCGGCGTCAGCACAACCACGGTCGGATCAGAAACACCCGTCGGCGCTACGGCACGCAGTTTTTCGAGCAACATGTCCGGATAATGCTGGACAGGCGCCACCTTGTGCCGGGCAAACAATTCAGGGAAGAGTCGCATCATCATCTTGCGATCTTCCAGCATGTACGAGACGCCAGAGGGTACTCGCAGATTGTCCTCGAGTACGTAGAACTCCCCCTCGCCGGCACGAACAATATCAACCCCGGCAATATGCGCATACACCTGACCAGGCAGATCCACCCCCATCATCTCGGGACGGAACTGGGCATTGTTCAGCACCTGCTCGGCAGGGATGATGCCCGCCTTGAGAATTTCCTGATCATGATAGACATCATGCAGGAACATGTTCAATGCCTTCACGCGCTGGGTCAATCCAGCACGCAACGATTGCCATTCAGGGGCTGGAATAATGCGCGGAATAATGTCGAACGGAATCAAGCGTTCCTTGCCAGATTCCTCGCCATAAACTGCAAAAGTGATCCCGACGCGGTGAAACGCCAGATCGGCTTCCGCTCGCTTGCGGACGATACGCTCGGGCGGTGTGGCCTTAAGCCAGTCATCGTATCCCTTGTAGTGCTCCCGGACGCTACCGTTGGCGTCAACCATCTCGTTATAGAAGTTCATTTTTTCCACTCGTCGCTAAGTATGCTCTCTTACTGGTTTCAGCAGATTCCATGCCACCCGGAAACAAGCCTTAAATCATGCGCCCGATACTACTTTCGAACTATTGACGCACCGCAAAGGTGCATCATATTTTCAACATGGTGCAAAATAAAAAACCCGCCGGATCGCTCCGGCGGGTTTTTAACCTGAACAACACTTCGATCAGGCGCGTTCGAAGATCACCGCAATACCCTGGCCGCCACCGATACACATGGTAACGAGGGCATACTTGCCGCCAATACGCTCAAGTTCATACAGCGCCTTGGTCGCAATGAAGGCACCGGAGCAACCAACCGGGTGGCCAAGAGCGATGGCGCCGCCATTCGGGTTGGTCTTGGCCGGATCTAGGCCGAGCACCTTGGAGACCGCCAATGCCTGAGCAGCAAAGGCTTCATTGGACTCGATGACGTCCATTTGATCCAGCGTCAGTCCAGCCTTCTTCAGGGCCAATTTCGTGGCGGGGATCGGGCCTTCGCCCATGATGTCGTTCGGCACACCGGCGACAGCGTAACCGGCGATACGCGCGCGAGCTTTTTGACCATTCTTGGCTGCAACATCGGCAGCTGCCAGCACGAAGAAAGCAGCGCCGTCGTTGATACCCGAGGCGTTACCGG
>DAOLIO010000283.1:0-3284 GCA_035328505.1 Azonexus sp. | reverse complement strand
CCTTGCCGTACTTTTCCTGCCCCTTGCGGATGGCCTCGACCGACAGCACGGCGGCTGACACGCCACGGTTGTAAAGGACTGTGCCGATCTTCGCCTTGTCTTCCATGTTGCCCTTGCCGGCGCCATAGACAACCTTCTCAATGTCGGCGATGACCGGCACCTGCTTGCCCGCCACGTTCCACGTTGCCGCCATGTAGCCCTTGGCGGCTTCGCCAGCGGGCACAACGTCTTCTTCCGAGCCGGTCCACCAGGAACCGATCATCTTGTCACGCGGGAAGCCGACTTTCTGGGCAGCCTTGAGCGCGGTCTGGTTCATGACGCCCCACCCCCAGAACACGACATAATCAGGCCGCTCCTGGCGAATGCGCAGCCATTGGGCGCCTTGCTCATTACCCGGGTGGGCCACCGGAATCTGCACCAGTTCAAACTTGTTGAGCTTGGACTCGGCATCCATGGCAATGATGGCTTCCTTGCCATAGGCGGAGTCGTGATACAGGTAAACGATCTTCTTGCCGGCCAGACTGCCGCCATTCTTGTCCTTGATGAACTTGATGATGGCCGAGGCCTGCATCTGGTAGGTGGTGACCAGCGGGAACGCGTAAGGGAAGACCGAGCCATCGACGGCATCGGTGCGGCCGTAACCCATCATTGCCAGCGGCAGATGATCTTGAGCCGACTTGTCGATCAGCGCGTAGGAAATGCCGGTCGACATCGTGTGCAACGGGCCGGCCGACTTGGCGGCCTTGCTCTTCAGCCGCTCGTAACACTCGACGCCCTTGGCGTTGTTGTATTCGGTTTCGCATTCTTCGTACGTCATCTGGACGCCGTTGACGCCCTTTTCCTTGATATTGACGTAATTCAGATAGTCGATGAAACCACCGTAGAAAGCCTGGCCGTTCGAGCCATAGGGGCCAACCCGGTAATCGATCAATGGAAAGAACTGCTCCTCGGCAGCCACAGCCATCTGCGACAGCATGGCCAGGGAAACCGCGGCAGCGGCGATAGCAGGTTTGAAATTTTTAATCATTGATTGTCTCCTCCAGTCATTACAAAAAGCGGCGGGGCCCCACCGCTATCACTACAGTCAGCACTAATGCGGGAACGGCCACAAGCGCAGCTTCTCCTTGGCGATTTGCCACAAGCGGGCCAGCCCGTGCGGCTCAACGATCAGGAAGAACATGATCAGCGCCCCGAACACCAGAATCTGGATATGCGACACGGTGGCACTGGCAAAAGGCAGGCCGAACAGGTCGGCGACGAACGGCAAGGCAACGTCGAGAAAGATTGGCAGCAGCAAAATGAACGCGGCACCAAGGAAGCTACCCATGATCGACCCGACCCCGCCGATGATGATCATGAACAGAATCTTGAACGACATATCGAGCGAGAAACCATCCGGCTCAACCGAACCGAGGTAACAGAAGGCGTACATCGCGCCGGCCACACCGCAGTAGAAAGAACTGACGGCAAACGCCAGCAACTTGGTCGGCATCAGTTTGATACCGATCACCGACGCCGCCACATCCATGTCGCGCACTGCCATCCAGGCTCGCCCCGTCGACGATCGCACCATGTTTTTCGCTGCCAGCGCCATGACCACCACGATGGACAGCACCAGCAGATATTTCTCGACTGGCGTATCCAGCTCATGACCAAACATGATCAATTTTTGGGTAGAAATGACGCCCGAGGACGAATTATTGGACAACCAGGGGAATTTGGTCAGACACCAGACGATGAAAAACTGCGCCGCCAGCGTCGCCACCGCCAGGTAAAAACCTTTGATACGCAACGACGGCAAACCGAACAGGATTCCCACGCTTGCTGCGGTCAACCCGGCAAATATGAAAGAAAGCAAAATTGGAATGCCATCAATGCGCAACTGGAAGTTATAGGCGGCATAGGCGCCCACCGCCATGAAGGCTGCCGATCCCAGCGACAGCTGGCCGGCATAACCGGTCAGAACATTCAGCCCCAGGGCGGCAAGGGCAAAAATGAGGAAGGGAATCAGGATGGCCGAGAACCAGTATTCACTGGCAAACAAGGGCACGCCGATAAATGCAACCGCCAGCAGCGCAATGATGCCAATCCGGTCCTGCCGAATCGGAAAGATTTGCTGGTCGGCGGCATAGGTCGTCTTGAACTGACCGGCTTCACGATAGAGCATGCGTTTTCCCCTTAAACCCGGTCGATATGGCGTTCGCCGAACAAGCCTTCAGGCCTGACCAGCAAGAACAGAAGCGCCAGCACGTAGGGAAACCAGCCCTCGATGCCGCCAAAGTTGCCGCCGAACAGATCCTGCATGACGGGCGGAATGTAGATTTCAGCCAGCTTTTCCGAGGCGCCAATAATCAATCCCCCCACGATCGCCCCCGGCACCGAGGTAAAGCCGCCGAGAATCAATACTGGCAGCGCCTTGAGTGCGGTGAAAGTGAGCGCAAACTGTACACCGTTGCGGGCCCCCCACATCATGCCGGCAACCAGCGCCACAAACCCGGCCACGCCCCAGACAATCGCCCAGATATGTTGCAGCGGAATACCGATCGACAAGGCGGCCTGATGGTCGTCCGCCACCGCGCGCAACGCCCGGCCGATTCGGGTGTATTGAAAGAACAAAGCCAGGGTGGCAACCAGCACCGCCGCCACGCCGGCGGCAACGAGGTCGAACTTGGAAATCACCATGTTCCAATTGTCGAGAATCCAGGGAATCGGTTCATCGACAATGCCCAGTTCCAGCGCCCGCGGTTCGCTGCCGAAGATCATCGGCGCCAGACCTTCGATGAAGAAGGCCAGACCGATGGTGGCCATGAACAGCGCGATAGGCGGCTGATTGACCAGCTTGCGCAGCACGAACTTCTCGGTCGCAATGCCGAACAAGGTCATGATCGCAAAGGCGAGGAGGATGGCCAGCCACAGCGGCGCCCCCTTCTCCATGCAGCCGACCACCGACAGCGCAGCAAGATAGACCATGGCGCCCTGGGCAAAATTGAACACCCCGGATGCCTTGTAGATCATCACGAAACCGAGTGCGACCAGGGCGTACATGACGCCGGACAGCAGGCCGCCAATCAGGACTTCAAGGAAAAAATTCATCTCGGTCTCTCCTAATGGCCAGCACCGAGGTATGCCTTGATGACATCCTCGTTATTCTTGACTTCTTCCGGCTCGCCATCGCCAATCTTCTTGCCGTAATCGAGCACGACGACGCGATCGGAAATATCCATGACGACGCCCATGTCGTGCTCGATCAGCACGATGGTGGTGCCGAACTGGTCATTCACATC
>DAOLIO010000282.1:0-3301 GCA_035328505.1 Azonexus sp. | reverse complement strand
GGTAGGGGAACAACTGGTCGGCCAGTTCCTGCACCGTCATGCGGTTGCGAATGGCGAGAACAGCCGTCTGGATCAATTCGCCGGCTTCCGGGGCGACGACCTGCACGCCGATGAGCCGTCCGCTACCTTCCTCGATGACCAGCTTGATAAAGCCGCGTGTGTCGAAGTTGGCAAGCGCACGCGGCACGTTGTCGAGCGTGAGCGTGCGACTGTCGGTTTCGATCCCGTCGTGATGCGCTTCCGCTTCGCTGTAGCCCACGGTTGCTACTTGCGGATCGGTGAACACCACGGCCGGCATCGCGGTTAGATTGATGGCAGCATCCCCTCCGGTCATGTTGATCGCGGCACGGGTGCCGGCCGCTGCCGCCACATAGACGAATTGTGGCTGGTCCGTGCAGTCGCCGGCCGCGTAAATGTGTGGCGTGCTGGTGCGCATGCCCTTGTCGATGACGATGGCACCCTGCGCATTGACGGTGACTCCCGCCGCGTCGAGTGCCAGGCTGCGCGTGTTCGGTGTCCGTCCGGTAGCGACCAGCAGCTTGTCGGCACGTACTTCACCGTGTCCCGTGGTCAGCACGAATTCGCCGTTCACATGCGCGACCTGGCTGGCTTGCGTGTGTTCCAGTACCTTGATCCCTTCGGCACGGAAGGCCGCTGTGACGGCCTCGCCGATGGACGGGTCGTCGCGGAAGAACAGCGTGTTGCGAGCTAGGATCGTGACCTGGCTGCCCAGCCGGGCGAAGGCTTGCGCCAGTTCCAGCGCGACCACCGACGAGCCGATCACGGCTAGGCGTTCGGGAAGGGTGTCGCTGACCAGGGCCTCGGTCGAAGTCCAGTAGGGTGACTCTTTCAGGCCCGGAATCGGCGGCACGGCCGGGCTGGCACCCGTGGCGACTAAGCAGCGGTCGAAAGCTACCACGCGCTCGCCACCATCGTTTAAACGGACGACCAGGCTCTGCTCATCCTTGAAACGCGCCTCACCATGTACAACGGTGATGGCCGGGTTGCCGTCCAGAATGCCTTCGTACTTGGCATGGCGCAGTTCTTCGACGCGCGCCTGCTGCTGGGCCAGTAGTTTGCTGCGGTCAATCGCAGGCACAGTCGCCGCGATACCGCCGTCGAACGGACTTTCCCGACGTAAATGGGCGATGTGGGCGGCGCGAATCATGATCTTGGACGGCACGCAGCCGACGTTGACGCAGGTGCCGCCGATGGTGCCGCGCTCGATCAGCGAGACGTGCGCGCCTTGCTCGACGGCCTTCAGTGCTGCCGCCATTGCCGCGCCACCGCTACCAATGACGACGACCTGCAACGGGCGTTCGTTGCCACTGGGCTTATCAGCGGCCCCTATCCAGCCGCGCATCTTGTCGAGCAGGCCGGCGCGGTTGTCCGTCGGTGGCGCATCGGCAAGCGTTGCCTCGTAGCCCAGTCCGGCCACGGCGGTAGTCAGCGCATCCGATGACGTGCCCGCCTCAATGGCGAGTTGCGCTGTGCCCTTCGGATAGGACACCAGCGCCGATTGCACGCCGGGCACTTTCTCCAAGGCTTCCTTGACGTGAGCCGCGCACGAGTCGCAGGTCATCCCGGTGATTTTCAGGGTGGTCATGTATTTTTCCTTTTCTGTGGTGGCTACGGCTGTTGCCGTCAGCCACGTTGTTCTGGCAATTCACAGCTGTCCGGCCCGCAGCGGCGATGTGCTGGCGAGATGAAATCCCAGACCGACACCCCAACCATCAAGGCCAGGCCGACATAGAGCAGTCCACCGCTCTGCCAGCCGTAAGCCCGCATTAAAAACACCGCTGCCAGCACCAAGATCGGGCCTATCGTGCCTAGCGCCGTGCGTCGCCACTGTCGATGATTGAGCCAAGCGATAGCATTGGCGAGTAACGCGATGCCGGCGAACATCGGCAGCAGGATGCCAATGAATAGCCCCTCGTACTGGCTCAAGAAGCCCAGTCCGATGGCCGCGCCAAAGCTGGCGATGGCAGGAAAACAGGCGGCGCAGCCCATCGCGGAAACGACGCTGCCGAGCGCGCCGGTTTTGCCAGCGATGCGCGTGATGAGTCCCATGTGTCGCTCCCGAGTTCGGTTAACGGATCAGCGTTTGAGGCTGGACGGATAGCCCGCGTCCTCGGTCGCCTTGGTCAACTTCTGGACGTTGGTCTTGGCATCGTCGAAGGTGACGACGGCCTGGCGCTTGTCGAAACTTACGTCGGTCTTGCTCACGCCCTCAACCTTGGAAAGCGCGTGCTTGACAGTGATCGGGCAAGAGGCGCAGGTCATGCCAGGCACGGACAGCGTGACGGTCTGAGTGGCGGCGAACACGGGGGCAACGAAAGCGGCGAGAGCGAGGGAGGCAAACAGCTTTTTCATGATGAACTCCTGATTAGTAGAAAAATGGCATGACGTAGGGAAAACCAAGCGCGACCAAGACCAACACGGCGACGAACCAGAAAATGAGCTTGTAGGTGGTGCGCACTTGCGGAATCGCGCACACCTCGCCCGGCTTGCAGGCTGCGGTCGGTCGGACGATGCGCCGCCAGGCAAAGAACAGTGCAACCAGCGCCGCGCCGATGAAGATCGGCCGATACGGCTCCAATACCGTCAGGTTGCCGATCCAAGCGCCGCTGAACCCCAAGGTGACCAGAACCAGCGGCCCCAGGCAGCAGGCCGAGGCGAGGATGGCAGCCAGCCCGCCGGCGAAGAGCGCCCCGCGCCCGTTTTGTGGTTCAGACATGCGCGTGTCCTTTCGAATTTAAATTGGATAGCGTAACCTTACTTCCGTAGTCATGTACGGAGTCAAGCAATATGGAAAACAATTTGGAAAATCTGACCATCGGCGTTTTCGCCAAGGCGGCCGGGGTCAACGTAGAGACCATCCGGTTCTATCAGCGCAAGGGCTTGTTGCCGGAGCCGGACAAGCCTTACGGCAGCATCCGCCGCTATGGCGAGGCGGATGTAACGCGGGTGCGCTTCGTGAAATCAGCCCAGCGGCTGGGCTTCAGCCTGGATGAGATCGCCGAGCTGCTGCGGCTGGAGGATGGCACCCATTGCGAGGAAGCCAGCAGTCTGGCCGAGCACAAGCTCAAGGACGTGCGCGAGAAAATGGCTGACCTGGCGCGCATGGAGGCCGTGCTGTCTGAGTTGGTGTGCGCCTGCCATGCGCGAAGGGGGAACGTTTCCTGCCCGCTGATCGCGTCACTACAGGGTGGAGCAAGCTTGGCAGGTTCGGCTATGCCTTAGCGTGCTTTATTTTCCGTTTTCTGAGACGACCCCTGCCTCGCCGGAAGTGGCGATGCTC
>DAOLIO010000281.1:0-3372 GCA_035328505.1 Azonexus sp. | reverse complement strand
GAGGACGAGAACAGGTTGTCGCCCGGACGGTTCCAGCTGTTCCACGGGGCCGGGTTACCGGTGCCGGCGAAAATCAGGTTGGTATCCGGATCGTAGGTAGCGCCGTTCCAGGTAGCTGCGCCGCCGGTCTTCCAGAGGTCACCTTCCCAAGTGGCGTTGAGGGTGCCGGAAATGCCGTTCTCATGCTTGGTGCCATCCTTGTCAAAGGTATAGCCCATGTGGCCTTCGACGGTCGGACGGGTCCAGATCAGCTTGCCGGTCATCGGGTCGCGGGCATCGATACGGCCAACGGCACCGAACTCGCCACCAGAGATGCCGTTGATCAGCTTGCCTTTGGCAATGATCGGCGCGGCCGAGGAGGAGTAGCCGGCAGCATAGTCTTCAAGCTTCTCTTTCCAGACGACCTTGCCGGTGTCGCGGTCGAGAGCGACCAGTTGGGCATCGAGCGTGCCGAAGATCACCAGGTTGCCGTACAGGGCGGCACCACGGTTGATCACGTCACAGCACGGCATGATGCCGTCCGGCAGGCGGTGCTCGTACTTCCAGAGCTTCTTGCCGGTCTTGACATCGTAGGCGAACAGGCGGCTGTAGGAAGCGGTGACAAACATCTTGCCTTCGCTGATGACCGGTTGCGATTCCTGGCCACGTTGCTTTTCGCCACCAAACGATGAGGTCCAGGCGGGAACCAGGTTCTTGACGGTCTTGGTGTTGATTTGCGTGGAGGGGCTGAAGCGCTGGGCCTGGGTGCCGAGGCCGAAGCTGACGACGTCGCCAGTGGTCTTCGCATCGTTGAGGATGTCGGCATCGGTGACGCCGGCATTGGCTGCGCCGCCGGCAAATGCGGCTGCCGTCAGCAGCGCCAGCGTAAATGCTTTCCGCTTGAAGAGGGTATGACTGTGCATGGATTGTCTCCTTGTTTATCCAATGGTTCCACCTCTGCCCTTCGTGCAACACACGCCATGGCAGGATGGAATGACATGCCTGCGAGCCATCTCCATTCCCTGAATCAGCTCGCTGGCAAGGAGACCGAACCGCAAGGGCTGTGCCAAGCAGCCGGGGAACCGCCGATAGCCCTGTTGGTGGGCCTCGTGGAGGCATCCTGTTTTATTTTCGGCGGGCAGCGACAGCGACTGCCTGCCTGCTTCAATTGTCACCATTTGCTCCAAAGTTGCACAGTTGGCTTGATCAGGGGCCACCCGCAGGCGCAGTCAAACCGCCAGATTGCCGCGACATGCGGCTGTCGTCCGGATTAGACAGGGCTTGGCACGCGGTTTGCGACCTGTTTTATCAAACAGCCCAAGCGGCAATGAGGAGCGAGACACCATGAAGTATCCCCTGACCATCGCAGCGATTGCACTGGCGGCACTGATGCCGCTGGCCGATGCGGCTGCGCTCGACGAAAGCGGTGATCCGCTGGCGTCGGCGAGGTGGTCGGACATCCAGAAGCAGTATTTCGCCGATGCCCCCCTTGTCTTCGATCCGCGTGTCAAGGTGCTTGCGCCGTCGACGGCGGAGAATCCGATGCAGGTGCCGCTGACGGTGGACGCGAGCGCCTTGCCCGGGGTGGTGGAAGTGGTTGTCGTGGCCGATTTCAACCCGATTACGCAGGTCCTGCGTTTTTATCCCGAAGCGGCGCCGGCATTTCTCGGCTTCCGACTCAAGCTGCAGCAATCGTCACCGGTCCGCGCCGCAGCCCGCACCCGTGATGGCGTCTGGCACGTCGGTGGCACCTGGGTAAATACGGTCGGCGGCGGTTGTACGGCACCATCGGCTGGCGGTGCATCCAGGGACTGGCAAACGCACTTGAACGAGGTGAGCGGCCGTCAATGGAGCGAAGGCCCGAATGCCGGGCGGATTCGCATGCGCATCGTGCATCCGATGGATACTGGCCTGGTCGCCGGTACCCCAGCCTTCTTTCTCGAAGAGATCAACGTCACCGATGTCAATGGCAAGCGTCTGATGCGCGTCCAGCCATATGAACCGGTCAGCGAAAACCCGGTCTTCACCCTCAATCGCGGCGTGGATGATGGCGAGGTCTTGACCAGCGGCCGCGACAACAATGGCAACGTCTTCAAGGCGAGGATCGCCCAATGAAGCGCCTGATCAGCCTGTTCGTCATTGCCGTGCTGGTACTGCTCGCCGGGTCGCCGCTGATCGGCGCAGCCGATTTCGACTATCACCTGGTCGCCAGGCCGCTGGCCGGGGATGTCTATGCCTTTATTGGCAAGACCGAGGATTTCGATACCGACAATGGCGGCAACATCGTCAATACCGCTTTCATCGTCGCGCCGCAGGGCGTCATTGTCATCGACAGCGGCCCTTCGCTGCGCTATGGCCGGCAGATGCGTCAGGCCATCGCAGCGATCACGGACAAGCCGGTGGCGATGGTCATCAATACTCATCACCACCCTGACCATTTCCTCGGCAATCAGGCCTTTGCCGATGTGCCGATCGCTGCGCTGGCCGAGACGCGGAACGGGATCGCCGCCGACGGCAATGCCTTTGCCGAAAACCTCTACCGGATGAGTGGTGACTGGATGAAAGGCACCGAAGTCCAGTTGCCGACCAGGACCTTGACCGAAGGACGATTCGATGTCGCCGGCCGCAAGCTGCGTCTGGTCGCGCTCGACGGCCATACCGGTGCCGATCTGGTGATCGTTGATGAAGCGAGCGGCGTCATTTTTTCCGGCGATCTGGTCTTCAACGGGCGCGCCCCGACCACGCCGCACGCCGACGTGGCGCACTGGCTGGCGGCGCTCGACCAGCTTGAGGCGCTGACGCGCGACCGCGGATTCAGGCTGCTGCTGCCCGGTCACGGTGTGCCGGCCACCGATGCGGCGCCGATTCGCCAGACTCGCGCCTGGCTGACCTGGCTGACGGCTACCATGCGCAACTCGGCCAAAGCCGGTCTGGACATGAACGACGTCCTGGCCCAGCCGTTGCCGCCCGAATTTGCAACGCTGCCGGTGGCTGCTGCTGAATATCGTCGTTCCGTCGGACATCTTTTCCCGGCTGCCGAGCGGGAAGCGCTGGGGGCGGGCCGATGATGGCGATCGACAAGCAGGGCTATTTCCTGTCTCCCGCGGTCGACCGGAAATTCTGGTCAATTCTGGGATTGTCGATCCTCCTCCACGCGACCCTGTTTGCCGTCACGTCGTGGCAGCGCCAGCATGTGCCCGTTGCATTGCCGCCCATTCTGGCCACCCTCCGCATGCTCCATGTCACCGCATCCGAACCTGTTGCCGCAGCAGCCCCGTTACCGGCGCCGGCAGCCGTTCCCCAGAAGGCCCGGCAGACCCCTACCCGCGCAGAGCGCCCCCTGGCACCGCGTGTGATTCACTCTGCCGGGCCGGCCAAAATACCGGCGCCCGC
>DAOLIO010000280.1:0-3385 GCA_035328505.1 Azonexus sp. | reverse complement strand
GCCTTGGTGCCGGCGACATCAACCGTCGCCACGGCCTTGGTGTTCTTCAGGACATCGCCGAGGCTGCCCAGCGATTCGCGGAAGAACTTGGAATAATTTTCCTGCAACTTCAGTTCGGGCATGATCTTCTTGTCGCTGAATTCCGTCAGCGTCAGGTCGATCGGCTTGATGACCTTGATCGGCAGGACCTCATAAGGCAGGCGGATATCGGGCAGCACCAATTCGGGTTCCTCCTGATTGCTCTCGTCGTTGTCATCAATCCAGTACGGCAGCATCAGGTCGCCGATGACCACGCCCTTGTCGTCGTAGGCCAGCACAAACGTGCCGCCCGGCACCGCGCCGCCGACGTGTTCAAGGCCGGGATGCTCGCCGATCATGTTGGTGAACATCAGGCGATCTTTCTGGTCGTCCTCGCGCTTTTTCAGGATGTCGCCGATCCAGTCCACCCACTTGTGCGTCTTCGAACCGGTCAGGGTATCCACCGGCGAGATCACGTCCGTGCGCATGATGTCGCCGAGGTTGGCCTTGACCTTGGTGGTATTAAGCACCGCCGTATCGAAGCGGGCCGACCACTGGGTGTCCTGCAACGCGGTGAAGGCCTTGAAGCTGCGTACGCTGAGCGCCTTGTTGCCGGTGCCGACCAGGTCTTCATCAGCCTTTTGCAGCACGGCCTTGGCCGCCGTCACCGAGTCCACCGGTGCCACGGCCAGCGCATTGCCGGCCGGTCGCACGGCCCAGTCACCGGCAGCGGTGATGCCCTTGACCAGCTGATCGCTGAAGGCGATGTTGTCCTTGAGCTGGCTGGCCAGATCCTGGCGCAGCAGGTAATGCAGGCTGTGCAGGCTGTTCTTCTTGAACAGCGGACCGCGGATGACCAGCTCACGCTTGTTGTGCAGCAACACGCTGATCACGGCGATGGGCAGATTGCGCTGGCGGACCAGCTTTTCGATGGCCGCTTCGGCGATGTCGACCTTGACGCCGATATGCCCTTCGATGCGGAAAAAATCATGGCCGCCCATGTCGCGCCTGAAGGGATCATCCGCGGCATTCTTGTCGGCCGGCGGCATCCAGAAATAACCGAGGTTGTCGTCGGCTTCGTCGCGCAGGCGGCGTTCTTCGTTCCAGAACGCCCGCACATCGCTGTCGCTGCGATAGTAGATCGGCACGGCCCTGTGTTCCAGCGGCGCCGTTTCACGGCGGCTGGGGATGATCTTCTGACCCTGACTGGCGGTCGGCAACGCAAAATTGGCGATCAACAGATCGAACTTGCGCATCAGGTAACGGACGCGCTCGCGCGCCGCGCCAGCGACCAGCCACGGCGCCGGATAACGTCCGGTGCGCAGCTGACTGCTATCGGCCAGTGCGCCAAGCAGCAGGTGTTTGGGGAATGCATTCACCGACGGACAAAGCACGGCATTGTCGGCGAATAGCGCCGCCCGCAGGTCACCCCAGGTAGCGACCAGATCCTTGGCGAAGGCGTGGTAATACTGGATGCCCAGTTGTGCAGGGGCCATTTTTCCAGCGATGTCCTTCAGGCGGGCCGCCCATGCGGCGGGGCTGGGCAGGTCGTCCGGCCAGCGCCCGTCGAGCGTCTTGTTCATGCTCGAAATGGCATCGATGAGCGCGGCCAGCGTGGCATTGCCGGCGTTGCGATAGACCGCTGCGAAGGCTTCGGCCGAGGCTATCGTCACCTTGTCGCCCGCCCCGGTACCCAGATCGGCGCGGGTCGCCGCCACCCGCGGCAATAGCCGGGCAACATCGGCGCCGGTGGGCAAGGCTGCGGTCAACCGGATTTTTTCGGCAATTTCACGATCGATCAGCAGCAGGCGCTGGGTGTTGCGGGCGGTGCGGCCGCGGTTGTCGCAATCGCCGCCGGTGCATAAATCGGGATCGTTTTCGTAGCTTTCCATGAACGCCACGGCAACCATCTGTTTCAGCCGGTCGGCGATGTCGGTGAGCGGCTTGCCGTCACGCTTGTCGTCGGTGGTCAATAGTTCGATCAGCGGCAGCATCTTGTCGTCAACGTAGAACGGCTCGTAGGCCGGCGCACTTTCGTCGTAAGGCAGCCAGCGGTCGAAGACGGTATCGGCCGACCAGCCGATCAGATCGCCGTCGCTGGTCACGCCGACACCCTTGCCGACAACGATCTGCTCCTTGCCAACGGTCGGCCACAGGCCGCCAACGATGCCGATGCCCAGCAGCTGCGTGCGGGTCAGGCGGCTCTGGTCGTCGAGGTATTCCACGACGCTGTTGAGTTGCGTCTCGGAAAGCACCTGATCGCGCTCGAAAACGGCGTAATCGGTGGTCACTGCGTCGAGACGGCGGATAATCTTGAGGGGGTCGGCCATGGTCGTGCTCCCGGACTACGAAACAGGGGTCTGATCGGCACTGCCCAGCGCAGTGCGACCGAGGACAAACGGTGGAGGTTCCAGTTGGCCGCAGGGATGCAGCCCGCTGGACGGATAGACATTTTTGGCATGCGTCAGCGCATCGATCAGCGCCTTGATCTTGACGGCACGGTCAGCCGTGGCGGCACCGGCGCGGATGGCCAGCCAGTCGCGATAGGCCTTCTCGATGACCGCCATGTCGTCGCCATTCACCCAGCAGATGTGCGGCAGGATGTGGGCCGGCGTTTCCTGGCGCAGGGTTTCCTCAACGAAATGACGGAAATCCATGTCACGGAAACGGCCGGTAAAGGCCGGCAGGACGATGGTGATGCGGTCGGTGTAGGGGTCGAGGTCGGCGCAATCCGTACAACCGGGATCGATGCAGATATCCATGAAGGGATCGCCGTCCTGCTCAGGCATCAGCAGCAGGTGTTCAATGACGTACAGGCCTTCGCCGCTGTAGTAATTGTGCAGGTGGGCGATCAGCGCGGCGATGGCCAGTTCCATCGCCTCGGCAGTGGCGAAGTACTCGATGCGCCGGGCAATCACCTCGCCGCCAGCATCGACGATGTTGAAATAAAAGCGGCCGTCGCTGGTCGTCTTGCGTTCATACCCCTCGGGCAGCTCGGCGCGGGCAATTGCCCGCTCCATGTCGTTGCGTGCTTCGGCGGTACTGACGTAATGCGTGCTGCTCGACAGCAGAATCTTGCCGGTCACCGGATGGCGAACGCGGAAGCGGAATTCGTCACCCGGCGTTGAATCGATCTCGGCATAGGTGTCGTAGGCGACTTCGGAGAGGTTGCGGCGCCGCCAGTTGCTGATGTCGAGCAGGCGTGCAACGCGGTGCTCGAAGCCGGATACATTGCCGCTGTTCCACAGATCGTCAGCCCCCTTCAAGGCGGCGTTGTAGGCTTGCCCACGTTCACCACCGATCGCCGGATATTCATCCAGGAAAACGCATTTGGCACTCGCTGCCTGGGCCGGCCCCATGCCGAAGC
>DAOLIO010000279.1:0-3392 GCA_035328505.1 Azonexus sp. | reverse complement strand
CGGGTGAGCACGACCGACGAATTGCAGCGGGAAGTGTCGAGGCTCTTTGAGACCTACGATGCCTGGGCAAAATCCCTTTCCAAACAGTATGACGACGAGACCAACAACAGCCGGAACGCTAAAATTCAGGCCGAGTGGGAAGCTCGCATCCGGACTAGTATTCAACAGGGAACAAGTCTCGGGAGTGCCCCAGCCGGATGAACGCGAGATTAATTGGCTTCCTCGCTAAAAATGGCCTGCTGGCCCCCAATGCCATGCCGTGATGGCCTCGACCGTGTTTCGCTACTTCGCGAGCAGCTAAATGGTCAGTTAACCACTTGATTGCCGTCCGAACGCTCCGCACCCTTCAGTCGGCTTCCCTAGCCAGAAGATTTCCTGAAGATACATTCTGTATCCAAATTGATATCCCCCCATTTATCGGATCATTCCGCTGCGGTCCTTGCCAGTGAACGAGCAATTTTCCTAACCGGGCGAAATACCGCTCTTCCTTTTGTGTTTGCGCCACCCTGCTAGCCGGCGACAAAAGCGGCCCAGTCTTTGCTGGTCTCGGATATGTTATGCAACGAGTTCCACGGTTCCATCCGTGGAGCACACCGAAGGCTGACCTTATTGTACGGAGGAGCACAACATGGCGAGCCTCATGCGTACTGCCAATCCAACCCTCAATGATTCCACTTTTGAGGAAGTGATCGATGACCACCTTGCTGACGGTGCTATGACCCTTGATGGCACCGTTCACAAATGTTTAGGACTCATCCTGCTTACCATGGTTTCTGCCGCCTATAGTTGGAATGTGTATGGCAACGATCCGGCTACAGGCTGGATATGGATGGCCGTGGGGATGGGAGGAGGACTCGTCGTCGCTCTCGTTACCATATGGCAAAAGCCATGGTCGCAATTTACGGGGCCATTGTATGCCATCCTAGAAGGGCTTGCTCTGGGGGCCATTTCCTCCTCATTCGATACTCAGTACCCTGGCATTGCTGGGCAGGCTGTGAGTTTGACCTTTGGCACATTGTTTTCATTACTGCTGGCCTACAAGACGAGCATCATCAAACCAAGCGAGAATTTCAAGCTTGGAGTCGTCGCTGCTACGGGTGCGATTTTCCTGGTCTATCTGTTGAGCTTTCTCTTGTCGTTTTTTGGTATGAGACCCGTCGTAAACGAGTCAACTGGATGGCTTAGTGTTGCGATCAGTGGATTCATTGTGATCGTGGCGGCCCTGAATCTCGTCTTGGACTTTGACTTCATTGAACAGGGCGTTGCGCAGGGCGCTCCACGCTATATGGAATGGTATGCCGCCTTTGGACTGCTTGTCACGCTGGTGTGGCTGTATGTGGAGATGTTGCGCTTACTTTCGAGATTGGCAGATCGAAAGTAAGCAGGAGGTAGGCGCCTGCACGTACTGACAACAGCTCATGCCACTTTGCCTGGCGAAGATTGAGGCTCAATACCCGGGTTCTGAGGAAGGAGCAAAATTGGTAGTACTTGATGCGAATTCGTCTGGCAGCCGACGACTTGCCTAAGGTGCTGCTTACAGTTCAATCCGCAGGCCGAACGTCCCCGCGTAGTTATTGAACTGTTCGTTGCCTACCATCGCCCGGAAGTTCACGAACGGTTGCCAGCCGTTGGGCAAGACCATCACCAGACCAGTCCCAAGATTGAAGTAGTTCCGGACGGGAACATCGTTTTGGAAGGTGAATCTGGTCGGCGTAGCGCGCAAGTCTTCGGCAAATTGCACGCCGATAAACCGCTGGGAATTGGCAAACTCATGGATGTAATCCGCATTAAACTGCGGAATTAGGACTCCCATAGCTGTACTGAATGCAGCCGATCCCTGAACGCCTAAGACACTTTGCACTGAGTTGATACTCTGGTCGTCATACTTGAGTTCGATTCCGGTATTGCCCGCTTCACTATACCCGCCGATCTTGGTATTGCTGTAGCTCAGGCCAGCACGGGGTCCGACGGTAAATCGCCCAATCGGATGATCGTAGCCAGTGAGGAGTCCGAGATTGAAGACATTCCCATTCGAACGACTAGATGCAATGCCGCTGATGTCATTGACGCCTCCCTGCTGGGATCGGAAAAAAGGGTTGCTTGTTGTGACACTGGCGCTCGCAGCCCTGGCAACCAAATAACTGTTATGTGTGTAGCCGCCAGTCACCTGGATAAAGGTCTTGTCAGTCGGTACATACGAGGCAAACAAGAGCCCACCGTACGAATTGGTGCTGAAATTCCCGCCGCTCCTGAAGTCTCCATCGGTGTTTGAATAACTCAAGGCGAGACCGGCAACGAGTTTTTTGTTGAACCGATAATCGGCTCCCGCCGTAATGCCGAAAATGTTCGACTTATAACCATCCTGGAACGTGGTGGTGTCGCGGTTGAGCGCTTCAACCAGTCCGCTGGCGAAGAATCCCACCCCGTTCCAGCGGCTCCGGCTGCCGGTGCTGAATGTCGCCCCCGAGTTTCCTCCAGCAGTTGAAGCGGCATAGAATGGCGATGATACGGAAAGGTTGCCTCCCAGTCCTGTCGTTAACAGGCTCATTGGGTTCAACATCAGAGAAGAGGTCCGACGATGTTCTTGGCCTTCCTCTTGGTCCGTGTCATCTAATCGTTGCAGCAAAACTCTGTTGAGAATGGATGCGGCGGATCCTTGCACCGAGGCAGCTCCGCCCCCGCTTGATGAAGCCCCGTTAGTGGTAGGAAACTGGCATAGGGCCGCCAGGTTTGGGCCCAGGCTGCCTAGATTTGCAGCTGGAGCGCCAAGAAGGTTCGTGCAGTTATTTGCCAAGAGCTGATTGACTTGCTGATTCAATACTTGTGCCGGCGCTGATCCAGGTTGATACAGGTGAATGAGGCCAACTACAAGCGCACTGGAGAAAATAAAATACGTACGCCAATGTTTCATATTTTGCCATGGCATGTAGACCTCCTTTCTCTACCGTTCGGGCCAGTGATCGTCCTGATCCCACTTGGCAGAGGAGCAAATTATAGGTAAGCTGCCTCATCTCTACAATGGAGAGTACGTAAAATAGAATGAAACAATACAAGCATTTCTATTTTCATGCCTGCCTCCTGTCCTTGGTCTTCGGCATAGTCTTGTTGTTCGGTTGTGTATCTGATCCCGCATTCGACCCCGCACATGTCAATCTAAAAGACCCGCGATCCGCCGATCCGTTTGACGTGGTCAATTGCCTTCTCCCTGGACAGATCAGGCAGCTTGGCACTCGGGTGACCTATCTGACCGAACGTCGGCCAGTCAGGACGACAGCGGAAGATTGCGCGATTCGTGGTGGGGAATATGTTGCGCTAGATCGGGCCGATTATGGGACGGCTCTCAAGGTATGGATGAGTGCGGCAGAGGGAGGAGACCCCGACGCGCAGTACTA
>DAOLIO010000278.1:0-3405 GCA_035328505.1 Azonexus sp. | reverse complement strand
TCCATCGTCGGCATGTGCGTGCGGCCGAGCACCACCGGCCCGCTGCGCGAGCGGTCGCAGGTAATGCACAGGTTGATCGGCGCATCAAGAATGCCTTGCAGCTTCAACTGGCTGTAAATCTCGCGCTTCTCGTCCGGGAACATCCGGGCGGCTTCGGCATTGGCCTCGGTGAACACGCCATGGACGCGCTGCTTGACTGCGTCCGAGCGGACCAGCAAAAAATTCCACGGCTGCATGAAACCGACCGAGGGCGCATGGTGCGCCGCCATCAGCACGCGGCTGAGCAAATCGTCCGGCACCGGCGTCGGCAAAAACTGGCCACGCACATCCCGGCGGCTGAAGATGGCCTGATACACCGCTGCCCGGTCGGCATCGGAAAAGGCTTGCGCCTGCGGCGCGGAGAGGTTTTCCATGGAGTCCCCTTCAGGAAAAACAATAGGCTGCCGTCCACGCAGCCTGCAACGATCTCCCGGCCGGTCTTCTGACTTGGACTCAACCGAACGATGCGCCTTCCCGGTCGACACCAGTGGCAACAGCATCGCCCGTCCTCCTCACAGCGTTGGGCACGTGGCGGAATCACACCGCCTTCCCGATTATCCGTTTGCAAAAGCGAACGGCACCGGAAGATATAAAGGGCGAAGGATAGCAGGTGGTGGCAAGACGATGCGAATGCTGCAAATCAAATGTAGCCGTGAATCAACGAATGACAAAACGGACACACGGCCATTAGATCTGTATCAAGTTCGTTGCCGATGCGTTCATATGTCATGTGGTGAACCTGTGTGGCCACAAAGTGCTCACAGCATTCGCACATGTAGTTCGCGCGAATTAGCACCTGCTCGCGTCTATCAGCCCAATCAATGGACGCCAAATATGTATGTTATTCAGCGCGTAATTGGGGAGCGATATTTTTGTATGTGGTGAGGTATTCGGCCTGTTTTTGCGCGTGCCATTTGTGTTCTAGGTCATCGTCGAATTTTGGGCTTTCTTGTCCCTGACGCTCAGATTTCGCGAGTTTTGCAGATACTGCATTGCCTGCGTTTCCGCATTTAATGCACTGTCTATAGTACGCGAGTCGTCCGTCAGCTATGGTGCGCAATCGAACTTCACGAACTTCATGCATGCATTGATACTTTGCTTCTAGTGCTGCATAGGCATCGGATTTTATTGAAAACTTTGCCATAACGAATGAAGGCGGTGCTCCCTTGAGATTGGATAAGCATATTGGGCGAACTGTTTAATGTCCAACCGAGGGTTTCACTTGTTAAGTGGCTTATCCGGGATAATCGCCTTCTTTTGATTTGGCCATTCTCATGCCCTGTTCCTCCCTAATGGTCCAAGGGACCACCTCCGATGCCGGCAAGTCCACGCTGGTCGCGGCCTTGTGTCGCATCCTGTATCGCCGGGGTGTGCGCGTCGCGCCCTTCAAGCCGCAGAACATGGCGCTGAATTCGGCAGTGACGGTGGATGGGGGCGAGATCGGTCGGGCCCAGGCGCTGCAGGCATTGGCGTGCGGGTTGCCGGCGCATACCGATTTCAACCCGGTGCTGCTCAAGCCGACGACGGACAAGAAGGCGCAGGTGATTATTCACGGCCAGGTGGCCTTTGATCTCGATGCCAAGGCTTACCACGACTACAAGCCGTGGGCGATGGGGGCAGTGCTCGAATCATGGGCGCGCCTGACGGCGGCTTACGACTGCGTGGTGGTCGAGGGTGCGGGGTCGCCAGCCGAGATCAACTTGCGCGACCGCGACATTGCCAACATGGGTTTTGCCGAGGCGGTCGATTGCCCGGTGATCCTTATCGCCGACATTGATCGGGGCGGCGTCTTTGCCCATCTGGTCGGCACGCTGGATTTGCTGTCGCCGTCCGAGCAGGCGCGGGTCAAGGGCTTTGTGATCAACCGTTTTCGGGGGGACATCGGCTTGCTGGAGTCTGGCCTGACCTGGCTGGAGGCGCGTACCGGCAAGCCGGTTTTGGGCGTTTTGCCCTATTTGCACGGCCTGATGCTGGATGCCGAGGACGCCATTGGGACCGCTACGGTCGACGGGAAAAAACAGGCGAAATTGAAAGTGATTGCGCCAGCGTACCCGCGCGTCTCCAACCACAACGATCTCGACCCGCTGCGCCTGCATCCGGAAGTCGATTTCCGCTGGATTGGCCCGGGCGAAATGCCGCCGGCCGCCGACTTGATCGTCCTGCCCGGTTCCAAAGCCGTACGCGCTGATATCGACTGGCTGCGCGAAAAAGGCTGGGTGACGGCGATTCAGAAACATCTGCGCTACGGGGGCAAGTTGGTCGGCCTGTGTGGCGGCTACCAGATGCTCGGGCAGATGATTCACGATCCGCAGGGATTGGAAGGGCAACCAGGCAGCACACCGGGGCTGGGTGTACTGGACGTGGCGACGACGCTGGAAGCCGAAAAGCAGCTGCGAAATGTGAGTGGTCACTTATTGCTGCCAGGCCGTCCTGCAATGACCGGCTACGAAATTCATCTGGGTGTAACGCGGGGGGTGGGTCTGGCGCAAGGTGCTGTCGAGCTGGCCGATGGCCACCAGGATGGGGCGATTTCAGCCGATGGCCAGATTTTTGCCACGTACTGCCATGGCGTGTTCGACCATCCTGATGCCTTGACGGCCTTGCTCGCCTGGGCCGGCATGACGGAGAGCGCGCAGATTGATTTTGCTGCCCGCCGCGAGGCCGATCTGGATCGTCTGGCCGATTCGGTCGAGGCCGCGCTGGATTGGGAAAAAATGGATGGACTGCTGCCCCGTCGGGTGGTGGCCTAAAGCGCTGGCCGGGACTACTGATCCCGGCTATTCGCCGCGCCGCTTGGCTGGTGGCGCCTTGAGGATCCTCACCGTCACGGTGTCCGCCCGCGAACGGTTGCCGCTGGCATCGATGACGACCAGCTGAAAGCGGTGACGCCCTGGCGGCAGGCCGGGGTCGATAGTGAAGTGGGGCGAAGCGGTGGTTTTTGGCTTGCCTTCAGGCAGCCTGCTCATGCCTTGCCGAGGTAGGCCCATTCCCATTTGACGACTTTTCCGCCACCGGTATCGAAGGAGCGCGAACCGTCGAGGTTGAAGCTGCGGCCACTGGCGACGACGCTGGGGGCCGTCAGAACGGCGGTTGGCTTGTCCTGGTCGGCAACGACGATGTTCACTTCGTCGGCCGCCGAGACATTGCCGGAGTCATCGGTCACGACCAGTTGAAAGCGATGGCGGCCGGGGGACAGCAGTTGTGCTGGATCGGCGGTGACTTCGACGAGCGGGGTATTGGTGACGACCGGTGTGCCGACCACGAATTTTGCCATGCTGAGCTCCTGGGATGAGGCGGAATTAGTGCAGGGAGTCCTGCTACCTGACCAGCATACGTGAAGCGCTGCGCCAGTGTCTAGGGCGTGTT
>DAOLIO010000277.1:0-3418 GCA_035328505.1 Azonexus sp. | reverse complement strand
TGGCCAGCACTGAATTGATCTGATGGACAGAGATTTCAGCGCCATTGACCTTGGCGGCTACCTGGGTTGTTGTTTTTCCATCGGACTTGTCGCTGTTGCAGCCAGCCAGAGGAATGGCAACCAGCAGCGCAGCGGCAAGGAGGGAGAACGATTTTTGAAAGCGGTGGGCGTGCATCGGAAGGAGTCCTTGAAAAGTTGATTCTATGACGGCCAGAAGGCGATTGTAGGAAGCCAAGATGTCAAAAAGATTAAGAAGAAGATGTTAGGGGATATTTTGATCGCAACAGCCTGATTTTTTCACGCAATGTGAATTTTTTAAGTAATTTGAATAGACGTATGACATGGCGCTGTTGCAAAATGTAGGCATGAAGAGCCATGAATTTCGCATTTGTATGGATAGCGGTTGTCATATTTTTGACATGGCGTGAATGCTAGGATGGCGCGAACAGGATAAATGCAAACCACAATTTCTTACTTTGAGTGATGTCGTTTTCTGGGAGTATTCACATGGTCTTTAAAATCAAGCCTTTGGCTGTCGCTGTTCTTGCAGCAGCGCTTTCCGCCCAAGCTTACGCGGCGACCAACACACTGGACGGCGATCATTTTACGATTACTTATGATGATGCCGTGGTTGGATTGTTTGGCATGCCGTCTTTGGTGAATTCGAATCTCGTCTTTGGCAATATTGGCGGGTCACCAGGCTTTTCTGCGCAAACCGGTAGCGGCATGAAGTTTACCAACTCTACCTTCGCCTTCACGATTACCGCTGATCAGGGTTACACCCTCTCCGGTTTCAATCTGTACGAAGCGGGTGACTACGCCGTGATCGGCGATACCAGTGCAGTCTTGGCTGCCGGCCAGTTGCGTGTCAAGCCGGTGGGTGTTTCTGCCATGACGTCCCCGATCACAACAACTGCGTCGTTGACAGCCAAGACGTCATTCATGTCTTACGCGACGACGGATTGGGAAGCGCACGCAAGTATTCATCCGGCTGCAGCGCTGACTTCCGCGACCGTCAGCATCGAGAATATTCTTGGCGCCTACGTTCCGACTGCCGGTTATGCCTTCATCGAGAAGAAAAACGTTGAACTTGGTTTTATCCTGTCTGCGGTACCGGAGCCAGCCTCATACGCCATGCTGCTGGCTGGTTTCGGCATGATAATGGGCGTCGTTACCCGTCGCCGTCATAAGCGTTACTGATTCGAAGTAATACTTTCCGGCATTGGCGGTAGGCAACAACCAATGTCAGCATGAAATGGCCGACAGAATTGATCTGTCGGCCGTTTCAATTTTATAGTCGCCAAAATGAGCGATTGTCCGGCGAATTGCGGTCCGTTGAATCAATAAATGACAGCATTAACACACCTGTAACGCAGCCTTCCTAGCATAATAAGCTTTTGTCACGGTTTCCCCACGATGCAGATCCGATTGGATAATTCTTTGAAACAAAGCCGGATTTTTCTGCTCATGGCAGTTTTGCTGAGTGGATGTACGAACGTCGACTATCGGGACGGGCTTGATTTCATGGCTGCCGGAAAAAGAGAGCAGGGCGTCGCCGCGCTCGAGAAGGCCGCCCGTGACCGGCCGCGTGATGCCGAGATCAAGGCTGCGATGATCCGCCACAAGGGCGAGTCCGTGAATGCCTACCTCGATGACGCCGAACGTCTGCGTGAGGCCGGACAGCCTGAAGCTGCCGAGGCTGCCTACCGTCGTGCGCTCGCCATCGACGGACGAAACACTCGCGCCATTCAAGGCGTGGAACAATTGGTCATTGACCGCAAGAATGCTGAACAACTGGCCCAGGCTGATCAGTTGCTGAAGAAGGGCGACCTTCTGGGTGCCGAGCGCCTGGTTCGGACCGTGCGTGTGCAGGACTCGCAGAATCCTCTGGCGCGTCGCTTGCAACAGCAGATCGACACGATGCGCGAGAAGGAAATGAATCCTTCATCCAATCCGGCGGTGAAGGCGGCGCTGGCCAAGCCGGTCGTGCTGGAGTTTCGCGATGCGTCGCTGAAGTCGGTCTTCGAAGTGCTGTCGCGCTCATCCGGGCTGAATTTTGTTTTCGACAAGGACGTCAAGGGCGACACCAAGGTAACTTTCTTTGTTCGCAACAGCCCGCTGGACGACATTTTGCGGCTGATCCTGACGACCAATCAGCTCGAAAAGCGCCAACTTAACGACAACAGTTTCCTGATTTATCCGAATACGCCCGCCAAATCGAAGGAATATCAGGAGCTGGTGGTACGCAGTTTCTATCTGGCCAATGCCGACGTGAAGCAGGCTCAGACGCTGGTCAAGACCGTCGCCAAAAGCAAGGATGTCTTTGCCGACGAGAAGCTGAACCTGCTGATTGTCAAAGATACGCCCGATGCCATGCGTCTGGTCGAGCGCTTGATCGAGTCGATCGACCTGGCCGAACCGGAGGTGATGCTGGAGGTCGAGGTACTGGAAGTAACGCGTAGCCGGCTGAACGAGATTGGTGTCGATTGGCCGGACAGTGTGGGGTACGGTGCGTTGCAACAATCGTTGTCGACGACGACTGCGACCGCTGCCGGTATCGTGCAGAGCATCACGCCGGGCGGCACGCTGGCGCCGGGCTTCATCAGCCTGAAGGGCGGCGGCAATCTGACCAGTTTCGTCGCCAACCCAGGGCT
Source organism: Azonexus sp. (assembly GCA_035328505.1). Lineage (GTDB taxonomy): Bacteria > Pseudomonadota > Gammaproteobacteria > Burkholderiales > Rhodocyclaceae > Azonexus. Next base: position 764 of record DAOLIO010000277.1, on the reverse strand, counting down.
GACCTTGAATCTCAAGGGACAGAATGGTGACACCAATGTGCTGGCCAACCCCCGCATTCGGGTCAAGAATCGCGAGAAGGCGAAGATTCACATTGGTGACAAGCTGCCGGTATTTACGACAACGTCGACTGCCAATGTTGGCGTTTCGGCCTCGGTGACCTACCTGGATGTTGGACTCAAGCTGGATGTTGAATCGAACGTGACCCTCGACGATGAAGTGTCGATGAAGGTCGGTCTGGAGGTCAGCAGTATCGTCAAGGAAATTCCCGGGCCGTCCAATTCGCTGGCCTATCAGATCGGCACGCGCAGCGCGAGTACCGTGCTGCGCCTGAAAAACGGTGAAACCCAGGTGCTGGCCGGCTTGATCAACGACGAAGAGCGCAAGACGACCAACCACATTCCCGGACTCGGCGAAATCCCCGTCATTGGTCGTGCGTTTGGCACCCAGCGCGATTCATCGGTGAAGACTGAAATCATCCTGCTTATCACGCCGCGCGTGCTGCGCAACATCCTCCGGCCTGATTTCGGTCAGCCAGCACTGCCGGCGGGGACCGAGTCGGCAATCGGATCGGCACCGATGATGATCAAATCACAAGGGCCGAAGTCGCTGGGCGTGGCGCCCGGCGTCGGGTCGGGTAACAGCGTATCGTTTGGACGAGGCCGGGGGCAGGCTGTTCCGTCCATGGGCGGCATGGTGGACGATATGCCCGGCCGTAGTGCCGACGCGGTGGTCGCGGTGCCGTCGCCAGAACCATTCCAGTTCA
>DAOLIO010000276.1:0-3438 GCA_035328505.1 Azonexus sp. | reverse complement strand
GCGGGTGTAGTGAATCGTCTTGTGACAGCCGGCCGCCGCTTCTTCGAGGCTCACTTCAAGGTTCAAGCGAATATCCGATGCCTTCGCAACCGGCTCCTCGACATCGGATGTCGGCGCCTCACTGTCCGAATATTCCGTTTTTGGCTCATTTTCCGGGTCGACCGCAAGCAGCGCTTCGTAAGCTGCATTGATCTCCTTGAAACGCTCGGTTGCCTCGGGACTATCGTTGCGGTCGGGATGCCAGCGCATCGCCAGGCGACGATAGGCGCGCTTCCACTCGACGGGCCCGGAGTCGGTCGCGACCCCGAGGACAGTGTAGGGATCCGGTTTCATTGCCTACTGGTCAGCACGGATAGCCGTGTCCGGCAACACCTGGCCGATCAGGTCTGATATCAGGCTGGCCGTCGCGCCATATTGGTCGCGGTCAGGGTTGTATTCCACAATTTCCAGCGCCTTGAAGCCTGGCATACCGGCGGCCAGATGAATGGCCATGAGCGCATCATGCGCCACCAGACCATCCGGCTCGGGACTGCCAACACCGGGTGCCAGTTGTGGGTCAATCGCATCCAGATCAAGGGTGACGCCAAAGCCGGCCGGTGCAGCCGAAACGATCCCGACGGCCTCCTCCAGGCAGTCGACAAAGCCGCGCTGATGCACCTCTTCGCTATCGATGATGCGAACACCCATGCGCTGCAAGAACGCGAATTCCTCCGGTTCGTAACTACGCGGCCCCAGCACGACCGTATGCGCGGCACTGATCTGCGCGCCGATCAGGCCCATATCGAGCAAGCGCTTGTCACCGCGTCCCAGCAGACACGCCAGGGGCATGCCGTGGATGGCCCCGGAATAGCTGGTCTCCGGCGTATGGCTATCGAGGTGGGCATCGATCCACAACAGTCCGAACGGCTCGCCCAGCACGCGCGCCACACCGCTCCAGGTTCCAATCGCAACCGAATGATCGCCGCCGATCACCACCGGAAACTCGTCGGCACGCAGCGCCAATGCAACCTCGTCTGCCAGATCCCGGCACAATTCGGCGATGCGTCCCGCCGTTGACGAACCGTCGCCATCCGGCGCGAACAAGGTCTTTCCCCAGTCAAGCAATGGATGATGTTCGAGCTCGTGCCAGGCCTGAGACCGGTGAAAAGCCACCGGACCGTCTTCGCATGCCTGATCCTGCGCACCAATACCACTGGCGGCACCAATAATGCGGATACGGGCGTATTTTTTTCGGTGGAAGGGTTTCATGGCTGACGTAGCTTAAGAAATCGAGGTAGCGACAATGCGTTTACCTCAAGCAATACCGCCACGCGGCAAAGCCGCAAATTATAGGTCATGCATTGACCCGCGCGTGGCATGTATCAACTATTCCTTTGTCTCGCCCAACAATAAACGCCGCAATTCGGCTACCTCGACCTCCAGGGTCGTGACGCGCGCCCGCAATGCCGCGATTTCCTGCCCCTCCATCCCGAGCGGCCTTACGGCAACCGGCGTTTCCAGTGCAGGCTGGCCACTCAACAAATGCATCCAGCGGTTCTCGCGCGAGCCAGGCAGGCGAGGCAATTCGATCACCAGGGCACCCCCCGGATGACAGGCCAACTCTTCCAGAAAAGCCTCGACCGACGAAATATCGGCAAACTTGTGCAGGCGCTCGCAATTCAGACGCAACTCGCCCGCCGTCTGCGGCCCGCGCAGCATCAGCACGGTCAGCAAGGCAGACGCCTGCGACGGCACCCCCAGCCCCTTCTCCAGCTGATGCTCGAAGCGGCTGACCCGGCTACCGCTGATTTCCCGCACCAGCCCCAATTCCTTCAGCACATCAATGGCCTGAAGGATTTCTCCTTCGCTGGTCTCGATGACCGGGTTACGACTGGTCTTCTGGTTGCAACCCGAGAGCAAGGCATTGACCGACAGTGGATAGGTATCGGGAACAGTCCGCTGCTTTTCCACCAGCGTGCCCAGGACGCGGCTTTCAAGCAAGGACAGCAAGGGCAGTGAATCAGCCATGAGGACGAGCTTTCCTGAAAATATAGTTGATTTGTATGCCTAGACCGACAAGGCCTGGGCCAGTTCCATGCGCTCCGGATCGCGTAACCAGGCCCGGTAAATCTGCAGCGCCACATGCGCATCGTTGGCGGCGTAGAGCAACTGGCGGTCATTCAGGCGCGGACTGGCCCAGTTGCTGGTCCCCACTTTTTTCGACTTTTGAAATTTCTGACCAAAATAATGGGCCACCGCGACTTTTGCACCTACCGTGCCACGATGACCCGGACCGCGCAGCACTTCACCGAGATCGAGCACGTTGTTGAGTTCAATGCCAAGGCGGGCGCGCAAGGCCGTACGATCGTTCCCCAGGCCAAACCCTACCTTGACCACTTGCGGCGTAGCCAGAACCCGTCGCAATACCTCGTGATTGACCGCGAACAGGACGGGAAACAGAAACACTCGCTCGTCGTTCGCCAGTTGTACCAGATGCGGGCCGGTACTCACCTCCCCCTTCTGGAAGGTCGGCTTTGATTCGGTATCGAAACCAATCACCGGCACCGCCAACAACTCGGCCATCGCCCGCTCAGCCAACCCGGCATTGTCAACCAGAGTGATTCGTGCCATCGACACACCCGAATATACCGGGAGTTCGCTCTCTGCCAGCATGCTGCGGCTGATGGTCACCTGACTCACGATGCGACGCTCCAATAATCCCCCATCGTCGTTGTCTCCGGCATCGATGTATCCTTGTTGTTTTTACCTGAAGCAAGTGTATGGGATCACGTCGGCCTGCGGGCCTTTTCTACCGGCTATTGGCCCTGTTTTTCCGTCAGGCACCCGCCGTATCCGACTACGGCCGCGCCCGCCAACTGATCGCGGCGGTCGATCGCGGCGGCATCCCGCTCAATCCCGCCAAGGTTAACGCCATCGCCCGCGACCTCGGACTCGACGTTCCACGCCAGGCACCCGTGGAAAAAACCATCGAACGTATCCGCCTGGCGCTGGAGCGCGCCATCGATCATGACTAAGCGCTGGTTCCTGTACATGATCGAGTGTGCCGGCGGCAGTATCTACACCGGCATTGCGGTTGACGTACAAGCGCGGTACACCGCCCACTGCCAAGGTACCGGCGCACGCTACACGCGGTCGCATCCGCCCATCAAACTACTCGGCTTTGAAAGCCATCCCGATCGTTCTTCAGCCTCCAAAGCAGAGTACCGAATCAAAAAACTGAAGGCCGAGGAAAAACAACGATATGCGATGGGACTCACACAGGCCATGTGAGCCAACCTTGATGGCCTGCCATCCCAGCATTTATGGATCGTCAGCGTGCCTTGGATCACGTCGACATGGACTGACGCCGGGCTGCCCAGAGTCCGTGGAGCAAAGCACCGGCGAATATGCCAGCCAGTGCAATCAAGAGATCAAGATTACCCGCGCCCAGACCGGCAA
>DAOLIO010000275.1:0-3494 GCA_035328505.1 Azonexus sp. | reverse complement strand
CAGAATCGCGCAGTCGAAGCACCGGACAATCATCGCTCCGGGGAAACTGGCTGAATAATATCCGTCGGCCCTTGATATCCCCCCAAACAGAGAACATCGCTGGACAGCCCGCCATCGCAGAGCGACACTAACGGCGGGGGGGTACGTGACCAACGATAACGATAATGTCTGTCAGGCCGGAATGGATCTTCGCGTATCCAGCGCGGAGGATGATCCATCGCTGATACTGATCGTCGACGACACGCCGATCAATCTATCGATTCTGTCGGAGATGATTACCGATGCAGGCGCCCGTGTGCGGACAGCCAGCAGCGGGGTTACCGCGCTTGAATATGCGCAGCTCAAGCCACAACCCGATCTGATCCTTCTGGACATCATGATGCCGGAGATGGATGGGCATACCGTGCTGGCCAGACTGCGGGCCAATACCGCAACCCGCGATATTCCGGTAATTTTCGTAACCTCGCTCAGCGACGGTGCCGACGAAGGACGCGGGCTCGAAGAAGGCGCTGCCGACTACATCACCAAGCCCATCAATTTCCAGGTCTTGTTCGCCAGAATGCGGGTCCAACTGGAGCTGCGACGTGCCAGAACGCTCATCGCCAACCAGAAGCACTGGCTTGAGCAAGAACTCACCCGGCGGATGTCCGAAAACACGCTGCTGGAAAGTCGGCTGAAGCTGATGCTTGAAAACACGGGTTTCGGCATTTGGGAGCATGACTACGCCAACGGCCGCAACCGCTGGAACGACGGGATGCTTCTGGTGCTCGGCTACACCGAAGAACCGCCGCTCATCTCCGACTGCCTGAACCTGGTTCACCCCGAAGACAGAAGCATTCTGGAATACCGGCTCAAGCGGCCGGAAGGCGAGTCCGACACGGTGCGCGTCAATGAATTTCGCATTCGCCATGGTAATGGCCACTGGAAATGGGTGGAGTCGCGCAGCCGGACCGTGGAATTCGACGAACAGGGCAGCCCCCGCCTGATTATCGGCACCCTGCTCGATATCACATCGCGCAAAGAGGCCGAAGCCGAACGCCAGCTGGTCAACACCGTTTTTACCGGAATCACCGACGGCATCTGCATTACCGATGCCAAGCGCTGCATCCTGCGTATCAATACCGCCTTTACGCTCATCACGGGCTATACCGAAGCCGATGTGCTGGGGCAAAACCCGCGCCTGCTAAATTCCGGCGTGCACAGTGCCGCATTCTTCAATGATCTGTGGGAGAAGGTGGATCGCCATGACAACTGGCAAGGTGAAATCACCAACCGTCGCAAGGATGGTTCGCTGACCAGCGAATGGCTCTCCATCTCCAGCATTCGCAACGGTAATGGTGCAGTAACCCATTACGTTGGCGTATTCAGCGACCTGTCGGAACGAAAAGCAGCCGCCGAACGCATTCAGTATCTGTCGAGCTATGACACGCTGACCGAACTACCCAATCGCAATCTCCTGACCGATCGCCTGGAACAAGCCCTGTTGACTGCCCGTCGTTTCGACCGTGGCACGGCGCTGATCCTGCTTGACCTCGATCGCTTCAGTTTCGTCAATGAAACCCTGGGCCCACCGGCTGGCGACGAACTACTGGTCGAAGTTGCCCGCCGCCTGAGGCTGCAGGTACGCGAAGGCGATACGGTCGGACGACGCGCTGGCAATGAATTCGGTTTCGTGATGGCCAACCTCGGTCACGAACACGACGCGCTGGCCCTCGCCCAGCGCATGCTCGATGCCATTTCCGTACCCTTCAATGTTGCGGGTCAAACAGTGGTGGTCACTGCCAGCATCGGCATCAGCGTCTCTCCCAAAAATGGCGAAACCGCTGACGCCATGCTGAAATGCGCCGACACAGCCCTGCATCGAGCCAAACAGGCCGGACGCAATACTTTCCGTTTCTATTCACCGGAAATGGACGCCGATGCCGCCCGTCGCCTGGGTCTCGAAACAGCGCTGCGGGACGCGCTTAAAAACCAGGAGCTGGCGGTCCATTACCAGCCGCAGATCAGTCTGGACAGCGGCAAGATGATTGGCATGGAAGCCTTGTTGCGCTGGAACAATCCATTATTCGGACAGGTGTCACCCGTCGAATTCATTCCGATTGCCGAAGAAACCGGACTCATCATCGAGATAGGCGAATGGGTCCTGCGGACCGCTTGTGAGCAAACGCGCCGCTGGCTCGACCTCGGCCTTATCCCGTTACGGGTCGCCGTCAATCTGTCTACCCGCCAGTTTCGCCAGGCCAACCTGCTCGACATCATCGCCGACACCCTGAGCAACACGGGCCTGCCGGCCAGCGCCCTGGAACTGGAAATCACCGAGAGTGCATTCATTGACGACATCGACGGCGCCGTGCTCTTGTGTCGCAAACTGAAGAACCTCGGCGTCAAGCTCTCGCTGGATGATTTCGGGACCGGCTATTCGTCGCTCGCCTACATCTCCCGCTTCCCCTTCGACAAGCTCAAGATCGACCAGAGCTTCGTGCGGGACATCATTGAAAATCCGGTCAATGCCGCCATTGCCACAGCAGCCATTGTGATGGCGCGCAGCCTCAACCTGTCCGTGCTTGCCGAGGGCGTGGAAACCGAGGCACAGGCAAGCTTCCTGCGGAGCCGCCGATGCGATGCAATGCAGGGCTATCTGTTCAGCCGCCCGCTACCTGCAGAAAGTTTTGCCCCCCTGCTGCTCGGCGACAAGCAGTTGCCGCTGCCTGAAACCAAGGTCGACAATCTGAACACGATACTGCTCGTAGACGACGAGCCCAACATCCTCAAATCGCTTTCCCGCCTGCTACGCCGCGAGGGCTACACGATTCTGACTGCAACGTCGCCAGCGACGGGTTTCGAACTGCTGGCCAAGCACCACGTTCAGGTCGTCATTTCAGACCAGCGCATGCCCGACATGTCGGGCGCTGAATTCCTGTCGCGCGTCCGTCAGCTCTACCCACATACGGTCCGACTGGTGTTGACCGGCTACACGGATCTGGAATCGGTCACCGGGGCCATCAACCGTGGTGCGGTTTACAAGTTCCTGACCAAGCCGTGGGACGATGATCAGTTGCGCGACCAGATACGGGAAGCCTTTCGAATGGCGAAGCATGAACAGGATATGGGCAAGGCTTCATGACGCCGTTCAACCGCGCTTTCCTGCAATTTTTTGCCCCTCTGGCCGTCACCATTGGACTGGGCACCACATTCAGTACCGTTCATTTCCCCGACATCTTCTGGGGATGGCGCCTGGCATGTGCCACCAGCCTTGTGCTGCTCTGTGTGTGGTTGGCCAGCAGCCTTGCCCGACGCATCCAGGCCGCAACCGACAAGGAAATTCACATCCGGCAAGCCTTGCTTACCAGCGAAGAGCGCCTTCGTTCGCTCGGTGACAATTTGCCCGGCACCTATATCTACCAATGCAGCCGGCGTGGGGACAAGGCATTGCACTTCGACTACATCAGTTCAGGTGTTACCCGGATCCACGGTTATGAACCGGAAGAAATAAT
>DAOLIO010000274.1:0-3599 GCA_035328505.1 Azonexus sp. | reverse complement strand
AATACTCAGTTGATCATTCAGGAAGAAACGCACATCACCAATGTCGTCGATCCGTGGGCCGGTTCCTACATGATGGAAAAGCTGACCCAGGACATGGCCGACAAGGCCTGGGGCATCATCCAGGAAATCGAGGCGATGGGCGGCATGACCAAGGCTGTCGAGTCAGGATGGGCCAAGATGCAGGTGGAAACCTGTGCCGCTGACAAGCAGGCGCGCATCGATTCGGGCAAGGACGTTATTGTCGGCGTCAATAAGTACAAGCTGGCCAAGGAAGACGCGATCGATATCCTCGATATCGACAACCATGCTGTTCGTGATTCCCAGGTTGCGCGGCTGAAACAGATTCGTGCGACGCGCGATACCGCTGCAGTCAACGCTGCATTGGAAGCGTTGACCAAGGCCGCCGAAACAGGAGAAGGCAACCTGCTCGACCTGACCGTGAAAGCGATGCGCCTGCGGGCAACGGTTGGTGAGGTATCCGATGCACTGGAAAAGATCTTTGGTCGTTTCCGTGCCAATAACCAGACTATTTCGGGTGTTTACGGAGGTGTCGTGGAAGGTCAGGAAAGCTGGGAAACCATAAAGGCAGATGTCGCCAAGTTTGCTGAAGAAGAAGGCCGTCGTCCGCGCATCATGATTGCCAAGCTTGGTCAGGATGGGCATGACCGTGGTGCCAAGGTGGTGGCAACCGCCTTTGCTGACCTCGGCTTCGATATCGACATGGGACCCTTGTTCCAGACACCGGAAGAGGCAGCACGTCAGGCTATCGAGAACGACGTTCATGCAATTGGCGTTTCCTCACTGGCCGCAGGTCACAAAACGTTGCTGCCGGAATTGGTGAACTCCCTCAAGGCGCAGGGTGCAGACGACATTATCGTTTTTGCCGGCGGGGTCATCCCGGCTCAGGACTACGATTATCTTTACAATGCCGGTGCCAAGGCGATCTTCGGGCCCGGTACCCGAATCGAGGATTCTGCTGTCCGGGTGCTGGAAGAGATCCGCAAGGCGCGCGGATAATTCTGGATGAATCTGGGCGAAGCTCCTGTGCGGGCTCACGTTTTTTCGGAAGCAGATCAAGCGTTGGTCGATGGCGTGCTGTCCGGTCAGCGGCGTTCGCTTGCCAAGGCGATCACGCTTATCGAATCAACTCGAACCGACCACCAGCAGAGGGCTCAGCAGGTGCTGACCGCACTGTTGCCGAAGACGGGCAATGCAGTGCGCATTGGTATTTCTGGTGTCCCGGGCGCTGGAAAATCGACCTTCATCGAGGCACTGGGGGTCTGGCTGATCGAGCGTGGGAAAAAACTGGCGGTACTGGCTGTCGATCCATCGTCCTCGGTCTCCGGCGGCTCGATTCTGGGTGACAAGACACGCATGGAACTGCTCTGCCAGCGCGAAGAGGCCTTTATCCGGCCGAGTCCGTCGGCAGGTTCGTTGGGTGGCGTCGCCGAAAAAACGCGTGAGGCCATGCTGCTGTGTGAAGCGGCTGGATTTGATGTGATCATTGTCGAAACAGTAGGTGTTGGCCAATCGGAAACCACAGTCGCTGGCATGGTGGACATGTTCTGCTTGCTGCAATTGCCGAACGCGGGTGACGACCTGCAGGCGATCAAGAAAGGCATCGTCGAGATTGCTGATCTGGTGGTTATCAACAAGGCCGACATCGATCCGCGAGCCACCGCCGTGGTTCGTGCCCAGTGGCGAAATGCGCTGCATATGTTGCGCCCGGCCTCGCCGAACTGGGCACCGCCAGTTATTGCATTGAGTGCGTTGCACAAGGAAGGCATCGTCGAGTTCTGGGAGCAGGTTGAAAAGTATCAGCTTGCCCTCAAACCGACCGGCGAGTTTGCTGCCAAACGCCAGCATCAGGCGTTAAGCTGGATGTGGCAGTTGATCGACTCTGGCCTGCGCCAGCATTTTCGTCATCACCCGAGAGTGCAGGAGAATCTGCCTGCGCTAACCAGCTCTGTCGAGCAGGGGCATACAACGCCGGCAGCAGCGGCCTATGCGTTGCTTGACTATCTGAAACACTGAATTCCAAATTACCCGAACCATTTAGGGAGTTTTTATGCACGACATCATCCGTCAGCTGGAAAAAAAGCGTGAAATGGCCCGCCTCGGCGGTGGCCAGAAGCGTATCGACAGCCAGCACAAGAAGGGCAAGTTGACTGCCCGGGAACGTCTGGAACTGTTGCTCGATCCGGATTCCTTTGAAGAATGGGATCTGTTCAAGGAGCACCGTTGTACTGACTTCGGCATGGATCAAGCCGAAAAGATACCAGGTGACGGCGTCGTCATTGGTTACGGAACCATCAATGGTCGCCTGGTTTTTGTCTTTTCGCAGGACTTTACGGTGTTCGGTGGCTCCTTGTCCGAAACCCATGCCGAGAAGATTTGCAAGGTGATGGATCATGCCATGAAGGTTGGCGCGCCAGTCATCGGCCTGAACGACTCGGGTGGTGCACGCATCCAGGAGGGGGTCGCCTCTCTGGGGGGGTATGCCGACGTATTCCAGCGCAATGTGATGGCTTCTGGCGTCGTGCCGCAAATCTCCATGATCATGGGCCCCTGTGCCGGCGGTGCGGTTTACTCGCCCTCGATGACAGACTTCATTTTCATGGTGAAAGATTCATCCTACATGTTCGTGACCGGACCGGAAGTCGTCAAGACCGTGACCCACGAGGATGTGACGGCCGAAGAACTGGGTGGCGCAGTGACCCATACCAGCAAGTCCGGTGTAGCCGATCTGGCCTTCGAGAACGATGTCGAAGCCCTCTCCATGCTGCGCCGATTCATGAATTTCATTCCCGCCAACAATCGCGAAAAGCCCCCGGTCACGCCGACCAACGATCCGGTCGATCGCATGGATTACTCGCTCGATACGCTGGTGCCGGACAACGCCAACAAGGCGTACGACATGAAGGAACTCATCGTCAAAGTCGTTGATGACAACGATTTCTTTGAACTGCAGGCCGACTACGCCAAGAACATCATCATCGGCTTTGGTCGCGTGGATGGCCACCCGGTTGGTATTGTCGCCAATCAGCCGCTCGTGCTGGCCGGTTGCCTCGATATCAAGTCATCCATCAAGGCGGCTCGCTTTGTACGCTTTTGTGATGCCTTCAATATTCCGGTGGTGACGTTTGTTGACGTCCCTGGCTTCATGCCGGGCACCACGCAGGAATACGGCGGCATCATCAAGCACGGTGCCAAGCTGCTCTACGCCTATGCCGAATGTACCGTGCCAAAGGTCACCATCATCACCCGCAAGGCGTATGGTGGTGCCTATGACGTGATGTCGTCCAAGCACTTGCGTGGCGATGTCAACATCGCTTGGCCGTCCGCTGAAATTGCGGTCATGGGGCCAAAGGGCGCTGTTGAAATCATTTTCCGCGAGGAAAAGAATGATCCGGCCAAGCTGGCCGAACGTGAAGCCGAGTACAAGGAAAAATTCGCCAACCCGTTCGTGGCAGGTGCGCGTGGCTTCATCGACGACGTCATCATGCCGCACGCCACCCGCAAGCGCATCGCGCGTTCGCTGGCGATGCTGCGCGACAAGAAACTCGACAACCCGTGGCGCAAGCACGGCAACATTCCTC
>DAOLIO010000273.1:0-3650 GCA_035328505.1 Azonexus sp. | reverse complement strand
CGCGTGCAAACCCTCGACGTGATTTTTGCCATTAAAATAGAAGCTGCCATTTCATGATTCAGTGCTGTGACCACGCTTTCCTGAGGTATCCGCGCCTTCCTGGCGACGCAGGCGACGAACAATTTTCCGTACAGGCACACCATGTTTGACCATCAATCAGGCCCTGAAATATCTGCGCCCATCCCAGAAGCCCGCGCCGGGAGTCGGCGCAAGGCGCGTGTGTATCTGGTCCATGCTGCGGTATCGGAAAGCGTTCTCCCTGCGCCAGAACCCGATGCAGCCTTGCTGCAAAAACTGGTTCGTCGCCGACTGGTGCGCCTCGAGCGTGTCGTCGCCGCACTGAACGGCAAGGTCATTCGGCAGATGCCCCGCGGCCTGCTTGCCGAATTTGAAACTGCCGAGGCTGCCGTGTTGGGGGCCGGCGAAATGCAGCGGCGCTGTGCGGTCATCCCGCAGATTTCCGAGACGCAAATTGCGTTGAACATCGGTATTGAATCCACGGAAGCCATGGCCCGTTCCGCCGATGCGATTGACCCGGCCGAGCTCGTGGCGATCAAGTTGGCCAGTATGCTGGGTGAGGGCAGCGTGGTGGTGTCGGCGGCGGTCATGAATGCGCTTTCACCCAGCCTGCGCAAAGCGGTTTCCCGGGTGGCAGATGACGGGATCGACGTTGCTGCCCATTCAGTGAATTGGGAAATGCTGCCGATGCTCAAGCTCCCTGCGCCCACTGCCCAAAAGGCGCCGGAGCTGATTGTCCCGCCGGTTCAAGGGCATGCTTCCGTGGCGTTTTCGCTGGCAGGCATCCAATTCAGTTTCGGGAGCAATCACCCGGTAATCACCATCGGGCGCGATCCGGTCAATGACATCATGGTCAACGATCCCAAAGCCTCGCGCCAGCATTGCAAGATCATTTTCCAGCATGATGGCTATCTGTTGGTGGATGTCAGTACCAACGGTACCTTCATGGCGGTCGATGGCGGCAAGCCGCGCATCATCAGAAATGCCATGCTGCCATTGCCCAGGAACGGCTGTATCAGCCTTGGCCATCCGTCACGGCCGGGTGATAGCGCCGTCCTGAAATTCGAGATCAGAACCGAGATATCCTGAGGTCGGGCGCCTGGTCGAATGGCGGGCGGCCGTTCGGCTGCGCAGATTATTGCCGGGACGTGGCCGTTGTGCCACCGAGCAGCGCCGCCAATACCTGTTCGGTGGCCGGTGGCGTTGCTCCTGCCTGCTTGAGCCAGACAAAACGCTTGTCCGGCGCGCCGCTCGTGGCGGCGCGGGCACTGTCGAGATGGGTGTGCTCGTTGATCAGAACGACGACCCGGGGATCGCCCGGCAACGCGCCCAGTTCGCGCAGCTCATGCAAACAACCTTCGTTCGATGACTGGAAATTACGCAAGTCCATCAGAATGACGTCGCTGATGCGCAGCAACGCGGCCAGCGCCACTTTCCAGGTGCTGTCGTGGCAATAGCATTCATTGACGCGATAGCGACCGTCGACATCGCTCTCCCATTCAAAGGCAGCCAGCCGTCGGGGAATGTCGGCGGGTTGGCGAATGAAGCGTTCGCCCAGGCGGCCATCCAGAAACGTAAAAATATCGTCCGCATCAATCGTCCGATCGACCAGATCGGTACCGGCGATCAGGACCGTATTGCCGGTCAGGCGCCAGCGTTCGATCACCCGGTCGAACAGATCCTGCACATTGGCGTCCTGCTGGAAGACGCGCAGTACGAGCAAGGTAGGGGGGCGCCCTGTTTTACGGGCACCGATGGTTCGCTGCATCAGCCAGGCGCCGAGAGGAATCCACAGCAGGGGCAGGAAATAGACGACTGTGGCCCAGCCCAGATCGGCCATGGCGCCCAGCGCCGGGCCGGTCAGGGCGATGACCCATACGGCGGTGAACAGATAGAACAGCTCGGAAATCCTGCGTTGGGCATAGGCGCGGGCCAACCATCGGCCGATGGCCCGTGCCGGCCACCAGGCCAGCACCCAGGGCAACAAGGCGAAAAGCGTGATGCCGGCCACCGGACTGAACCAGCGAAGCAGCCAGTCGATCAGCGGGCTTTGTGCGTCGACGAGGCGGGCCAGAAGGTCTACGCCTGCCTGCGACGACCAACTGAGCAGAATGAACAAGGGCGCCAGCCACGGTCCGACGGCGCGGGTGGCGCCGCCCAGACACAGCGAGGTGACCACGATCAGCGGCAAGCCGATGTCAAACAGCATCCATTGGAAAATCTGCGCGAAGCTGACGGCTTCGGTGGTGCGCCAGGTCAGTAACGCGACGGCACCGGCGAACCACAGCAGCAAGGCGCCGACCAGTTGCCGCCGCCGCCAGCGGCTGAGTACGGCAATGACCGGCACTACAGGCCAGGTGTAGGCGGCGCCGAGTGTGCTGACGGTGAGTATGGTTATCGGCCCATCGGCCACGATCTGCATGATCAGCGTGCGGGTCAGCGCCATGAGTACGCTTAGCCCGACGAAAGCGCCTATCAGGTGGCGAAAGGCATGATGATTGTCATCCAGGCTGACGGCAAATGCCGGAATGTCCATGGACAAGGGGAATCCCGGTGGTTGAGCGTCTGCCGTGGACAACGGGGAATCCAGCGGCATTTTCATCAGCCGCTTCATCACGGCACGGTAGCGACTGGCCACGATCAGCGCGCTGACCAGCGACAGCAGTGTGGCGATGATCAGCAGGGTCGCGATTTTGCCGGAGAGCATGGCTCAGTCCTGGCTAAAAATCTGGCGGGAATGGCAAGGCGTCATGGCGAGGCAGTGGCACATGAAGACGTCTCCTGAGATTGAAACGTTAGCTTACTGGATGACCGCAATCCTTTCGGGAAGTTTTGAAAACGTCATGGCGTGCATCAACCGAACTTTGTCGCGATGCATGGTCTAAAAGGCGCGAGGCGTGCGGATGCCCATCCGGCTCTGTCAGTCCGACGTTCCCCTTACTGTCAATGGAGGCCAACAATGCCCAAATGGATCAATCTGCTGTTTCTGTCCTTCGCTACCGCAGCGGCGGGCGAAGCCTTCTTTTTTACCTTCATCGATCCGAAGCTGCTCTACCTGTTTGGCGAACCGGTGAATTGGAGTCCGACCGTGGTTTACTCCGTCGGTTTCTTCATGTTCTGGTGCCTCACCGGCATCACCGCAGCCCTCGTCGCCCTGATGCTGAAACCCGGCAGCGAAATCAACCAGGGGCATCAGCATGGAGCGCATCCCGCCCGCGGCCTGTGATGCAATCACAGCACCTGTTGCCGACACCGCATCAAAAGCCGACCGTGGGGCGCATTGAAATTTTGGGGGCAATGGATTGCGAAGCCGTCCGGGGGATGTCCAGGCGGTTTGCTACGGTCAACCGGGAAAAAGTCCAAAAATCGAAATTTCCGGGGTGACGCTGGATTGGTGTTGACGCGTCATGGTGTATCGAGCGACGGGGCAGACCTTGCGAAAGCGTTGATGCGGCTTGGTCGCAGAAGGCTGGATCTCGTGCCTATTTTGGCAGCCATTTCCAGATGATCTCGAATAGCACATCCGGATCAACAGGCTTGGTGACAAAATCATTCATCCCGGCGGCCAGGCATTTGCGACGGTCATCAGAGAAGGCGTTTGCCGTTAGCGCGATGATCGGGGTGTGCAGGTC
>DAOLIO010000272.1:0-3651 GCA_035328505.1 Azonexus sp. | reverse complement strand
CCAGCGAAGTAACGCCTTCACCGATCGCTTCGACGATGCCACCGCCTTCATGGCCGAGAATGGACGGAAAGATGCCTTCCGGATCCTCTCCGGAAAGGGTAAACGCATCGGTATGGCAGACGCCGGACGCAACGATGCGAACCAGAACTTCGCCAGCCTTCGGCGTCTCGACATCCACTTCAACGATCTGTAGCGGTTGATTGGCAGCAAATGCTACGGCAGCGCGGGATTTGATGGTCATGAAGGCTCACTCGGAATGGTTTCGATGGCGCCCAGTATAATTAGTGCGCTTTGGGATATAAATTATGTTATTGCAATTGATTGTTGCCAATACGGGACAATCAATAGATATGTTTCTGATGGAGATGTACGCATGAACCGTTGGGATGGTCTGGATGAATTTGTTGCGGTTGCCGAGTGTGGCAGTTTTGGCCGTGCGGCTGATAGCCTGCGTGTTTCGTCGTCCCATGTCAGTCGGCAAGTGGCATCACTCGAAGAGCGCCTGCAGGCAAGGCTGCTCTATCGAACAACTCGCCGGGTGTCATTGACGGAAGCAGGGCAGACTTTTTTCGCGCGCTGCCAGCGACTCATCGAAGAACGCGACGAGGCATTTCTGATGATGGGCGATCTGCAAAGTGCCCCTACCGGTTTGCTCCGCATGACTGCCGCAGTCGCCTATGGCGAGCGTTTCATCGTACCAATAGTCAATGAATTCATGGCACAATATCCTACACTTAAAGTAGATATTGAACTAACAAACCGAACGCTCGATATGGTTCACGAAGGGTTTGACCTGGCAATTCGCCTTGGCAAACTCAATGAATCCAGTCTGGTCGCAACGCGAATAGCACCGCGCGCGATGTATCTCTGCGCAGCGCCGGCATATCTGGAACGCTACGGTCGCCCGCACACCCTCTCGGAACTGGGGCAGCATAACTGCCTGGTTGGCACCAGCGACATCTGGCTGTTCCAGCAAGGCGATAAGGAATTTCAGTTCAAGCCGAGCGGCAATTGGCGATGCAACAGCGGTCAGGCGGTTCTGGATGCAACGATACGAGGTTTTGGCTTAAGCCAGCTTCCGGATTATTACGTCGTCGATTTGCTGCGCAAGGGAGAACTTATCTCCTTGCTCGATTCAAATCAGCCACCCAATACAGCGGTTTGGGCGGTCTATCCCCAACGGCGATACTCGCTACCTAAAGTGCGGCTCCTGGTTGATGCCTTGAAGGCATCTCTGCAACCAAAACTCGCGAACAGCAGTGCCGATTAATAATTATTGGCGATTGAGCTGTTGAGCCGAAGCGACAACGGCAGCCTCCAATAATTCTTCAGCGCGTATTGGTGACTCGAAACTGAGCCGCTTCTGCTGCCCGTCAACACAATAGTCCATGCCAAAATTATCGATGCCGAGAAGCCGGATGCCGATTTGGGTATGCTGGCTGGCAAGTGCGAGCAGGCCGGCCTCAACATTCAGACTGATGCTGTCCTGCCCCAACGCATCGGCCTCTAGCCAACCCATTTTGCCAACCCCGCCGATATACCGGATCCGCTGGGGTTGAATCCGGAAAAACATGAAGTCCAGCATCAGGTACTGTTCGGCATCAGGCAGATAACGGAGATACCGGGATTTCAAAGCCTCATCGGCCTCAAACTGTTCTGCATCACCGATGATGGACAGGCGCGCGCCAGCTTGCACGTTGCCACATCCGGGTTCAACAATTGAAATGCTCACCCTGCCGTTAGCCAGGATATTTTTGGTGTGCTCGGCCAGTGCGCTGATCAACAGAACAGGTCGATGATAGTCATCCAGTACATTCGGGAGCACCGTCGCATACGGGTAACCGGGCATCTGAAGTGACTGAGAGGCCAAAGTACTGTGCTGTGCCGAATGAAGAAGATGGATGACTGGCGTCAGTTCGATTTTCATGCAATTGCCCTGCCGGTATCGTGGTTGATAAGACCTGTTGGCCCGCAGCGAACGAAGACACCAGTCGCGTTGGCCACCTTGGGTAGGTCGGTCGAGAATGAGTGTAGCGGATTCATCCCGGTTTTAAAGAACACAGCAGGCCGTGCAGGGTATTGCCCGGCGAAAAAGGCTCAACGCCGCGGTCACCCGTTACAGTTCCGCTGCCGAGCGTTGCCCCGAGCATGCGGCCCCCGGAATTTCTGTCCCCCGGCTAGCGAAACATGCGTTTTTTTAGTCCGAGGCACTAGCATTTCTGCCCGCAATCCGTATAATTCGCGCCTCTGGTGTGCGCCCGTAGCTCAGCTGGATAGAGTACTTGGCTACGAACCAAGGGGTCGGGCGTTCGAATCGCTCCGGGCGCACCAAAGAAACAAGCATTTAGGCCAATCTCTGATTGGCCTTTTTGCTTTTTGCGGGGAATCAAGTCGAAGAGTGCGCATCCCCTAATTTGCTTCCTGCAAATGTTTGCCAGAATTGGACTCATCTGGCTCCAGCGCTTCACTCCTACGCTACCATTCAGTTCGCCATTTGGATGGCAATCTGTGCAATTGCTGCTGGCTCTATCGTCCAGTCACTCGCTTGCCTGCGGGGAACTGCCACAGCATGATTGACCGAAGTGACTTAATTTAAGGCGACGTATGACTGTACGAGAAATCCTGCGCATGGGCGATCCGCTGCTTTTTCAAAGTGCTGATCCGGTTACCCGGTTTTCTACGCCTGAATTGAGTGCTTTGATCGATGACATGTTTGAAACCATGCGCGTAGCAGGCGGGGTCGGTATCGCGGCGCCGCAAATCGGCGTCGGGTTACAAGTCGTTATCTTTGGATTTGCGAAAAGCGAGCGCTATCCGGATGCCGAGCCTGTTCCCATGACGGTACTGATCAATCCGGTCATTACACCGCTTGGCGATGATGAAATGCTCGGATGGGAAGGGTGCCTGTCGGTGCCCGGGCTGCGCGGCGAGGTGCCACGCTATCAGCGTATCCGATATACCGGATTCGACCCCGACGGCAATTCGATTGATCGCATTGTTGAAGGTTTTCACGCCCGCGTCGTACAGCATGAATGCGACCATCTGATCGGAAGGCTGTATCCATCGCGTATACGCGATTTCTCCCGATTCGGTTTTACGGATATTTTGTTTCCGGATGTTGGGTGACGTTTTGGCATGGATTCGGCAGGCGATGCCCCCCGAATCATCTTGGCACCTGAATTCCGACAAGCGCGATGCAGCCCGTTACAGGCTCACCCAGCCACAAATCACGCTCGACGGTCAGGTCCGGGCCGCGGTTGGCTTCGCCGCTCTTGTCGTGACGGATCTCGCAATCCGCGTCCACGTAGAACCAGCGCCGGCACAATAAACAAGAACAACAGGACAATCACGGAGAGTAGCAGGTGATTGTCAAGAATGGTCTGAAGCACTGAATTCCCCAATCAGGTTATGGCCAAGTACACAATTAGTACGACCTTCCCCGGCAGTCAAGGTTGCAGCGGGGCCAATTCGATTGATGCAGACATAGACCCGCAGTAGCCATTGTCAATCCAAGGCTCGGGCAATCGAAGCAATCACCGACGATGTCTCCGCAGTGTTCGGTAGCACACAGACGCCAGAATTGGTTTGGTTAGCCTTGCACCCACTGCCAAAAAGGCACGGAAGGCAACGGGGAAGAAACATGAACAAGAA
>DAOLIO010000271.1:0-3685 GCA_035328505.1 Azonexus sp. | reverse complement strand
GTCGAAATCGCCACGCCCAATATATACGCGGACCAAATCGAGTGGATGCACCGGAACCTTGCTCGCCGCGACAGCGTCATCATCAGCCTCCACCCGCACAATGACCGAGGCACGGCCGTTGCCGCAGCGGAACTCGGACTCATGGCTGGCGCCGACCGGGTTGAGGGCTGCCTATTTGGCAACGGCGAACGGACAGGCAACGTCGACCTCGTCACCCTCGCCCTCAACATGTACACACAAGGCGTCCACCCAGGACTCGATTTCTCGGACATCAATGCCGTTGCCCGCACCTTCGAACACTGCAGCCAGCTCCCGATCCACCCACGCCATCCATACGTCGGTGATCTCGTTTTCACGGCCTTCTCCGGCTCCCATCAGGACGCCATCAAGAAGGGGTTTGCCGCCCAAAAGGCAGCAGAGCAATGGTCAGTGCCTTACCTCCCGATCGACCCGGCCGACCTCGGTCGCAGCTATGACTCGGTGATCCGCGTCAACAGCCAATCGGGTAAAGGCGGTATCGCTTACTTGATGGAAACCGAGCACGGCATCGTCATGCCACGCCGCCTCCAGGTCGAATTCTCCGGCGTCGTCCAGCAGCACACCGATGCTCACGGTGGCGAAGTCAGCGCCGATGGCATCTGGGCCATGTTTGCCAAAACCTACCTCGATGCTCAAGCACCCATTCACTATCGCGAGCACCACCTCTTTGAACAAGGCCACAATCAGGGCATTCGCTTGAATATCGAGATTGATGGCCTGCCACACATTCTGACGGGTGAAGGCAACGGTCCGATCAACGCGGCAGTCCATGCCCTGCAAAGTGCCGGCATCAACATTCAGGTCCGCAGCTATGAGGAGCGTTCAATGGTGCCAATGGGCGAAGATGGAAATGCCCGCGCCTGCGCCTTCATGGAAATTGCGGGCAAGAATAGTGGCGAATGCTACGGCGTCGGGGTCGACAGCAATATCGTGACGGCCTCAATCAAGGCCTTGATTAGTGGCGTCAATCGAGTTGGCGCTGCACAGATGTGCCAAGTGCATTCGCAGGCGGCCTGACCCCCTTTCAATCCCTTGTCAAAACATGGCAAGGGATTGAATATTCGGCAATTTTCAGCATTTCTTCTTGCCACAGTCAGGATCGGCGGGTAAGATTCAGAATTCGTCGTTCTGCCCGCGTAAATGCCGTCCCTCTGCCGCACCGCCAATAAATGAATTTTGGCACGCTGAAGTCATCATTTCCCCGTCGCAAAGCGCTGTTTTATTGCTGGCCCGAGCGCTTCCGGACATTCCGGACCTCTGGTCGACATCACTTTGGGGAAATAAATGGTCCGCATCCAGTTCGCAATTGATCTTCACTATGAACTGGGGTTTCAAGGCGCAGATTTCGTATTCAACATTCACGCAGCCAAAACTGCCAGCCAAACCATCGTCAGCGAACAGCTCGTGGTCAGCCAGCAGGTGCCGCACACCATCCAGACCGATCCCGCCACCTGCACCCGCTATCTGCGCCTGACAGGCGCACCTGGCCCGCTGCACATCAGCTACAAGGCGACACTGGACATCAAGCATCAAGTTGATCTTCCTGACCTGATCCAGGAAACGCCGATCGCCCGACTTCCGCTATCGGCACTGACTTATATTTATCCAAGCCGGTATTGTCAGTCCGACCGGCTTGCGGCACTGGCGATGAGTGAATTCGGTCACCTGCCCAAAGGCTACCGTCGGGTCGAGGCGATTCGCAACTGGGTCAACAAACACGTCTCCTTCAAGGGAAACACCAGCAGCTCGACCACGGCCGCCCTAGATACCCTGATTGATCGCGTGGGCGTCTGTCGCGATTTCGCACATTTGATGATCGCCATCTGCCGCGCCCTGAACATTCCGGCCCGATTTACCACGGGCATCGACTACGGAGCAGATCCGGCACTAGGTCCGACTGATTTTCATGCCTACGTCGAAGTCTTCCTTGGCGAGCACTGGTATCTGTTTGACCCATCCGGAACGGCAATTCCAATGGGGTTCGTCCGTTTGGCTACAGGTCGCGACGCAGCGGACGTTTCTTTCGCTACAATATTCGGTGGCGTGATCTCACCGCCGCCGGTCATTACCATTTCTGCGATTACAGAGACCGGCCAACCGTGGGAACTGCCACGCCATCGTCACGAGGCATTATCCACCGATGCCGCTGCAGTCGCCGCCCCTTAGCATTATTTCGATTACTGGAGAAGAACACTTGGCAAAAGAAGAACTACTTGAAATGCAAGGCGTCGTAGAAGATGTCCTCCCGGACGGTCGTTTCCGTGTAACGCTGGAAAACGGTCACGTGATGATTGCCTACACCGCTGGCAAGATGAAGAAAAATCACATTCGCATCCTGCTCGGTGACAAGGTCACACTGGAACTGTCACCCTACGACCTGACCAAGGGCCGTATCACCTTCCGCCACATCGAAAATCGCGGCGCTCCCGCCCCGCAGCGCCGTCGCTACTAAGCAGTCGCCCCGGCGCCCGGCTTGCCGCGGCGTCCCGGCCTGAACTGCCATGTGTCGTTGTAATATGCCGGATCCTCGTTATCCGGCGTTGCCCCCGGAATCCCCAACAACGGTAACGGTTGAAAATCGCGCGGTCGGGTATAGCGGCCACTGGTCAAGTCGGCGGCCAGCATGCCATCGACCGCATCAAGTTGTGCCTGCAACGGCATGGATAGCCAGTCTTCAGCTACCGGGTAAAGCACCGCCTTGGCCGTCAGGCCACGAAATGGCTGGAGTGCCAATTCATACGATGCGTGGCCAAAGATGATGAAGCGCATACAACGAATCACCTCGGCACGATGCTCGACAAAGAGCTCCTTCCACCGAAACTCACGCAGCAAATCAAGCAGCAGGCTCTGACTCGACAGGACAACCATTCCGCACTCGTCAAAATGCGTCAGCGCATCGCGCACTGCATTGCGGGTTTCGCCCGGCACCTGCATGGCCCGCATGTGAGCGGCACTGATGGCAATTTTGGTCTTGGGAAACCGCATCCAGACCAAAGCATTGAAGAAGTCATGCCAGTTGTCCTGCCGCGTTGCGACCTCTCCGCTTTCCCAGATCCGACATTCATACACCAGCCCATCCTGGCGCGGAGGAACAAAACTGACCCGATGGCCACTTTCAGTATAAATCGGAAATTTTTGGGCCAACTCGGCAACGGCCTGGGTATCAGGTCGCGGCGGGAGAAGGTCAAGCCACTGCCGCAGCGGGTCGAACAGCGGGGAGGCGTAAAGCAAGACGGCGCTTACTCCTCGGCCGGCGTTTCGTCTTTCTCTTCCTTGACGAAAACCAGCTCGCCCTTCCTGACCCGGAAGGTGCCCATCAAAGTTCCCATCCCCTCGGCGGGCTCACCATCCATCTTGGCGAAATTGATGCAAGTCTGCGTCTCGGTAGCCCACATCTTCTTGCCCGCCTTGACAATAAAGGCGCCGGAAGGGACCTGATAAATCTCGACCCTGGTATTTGCGGTCGCCGCTCCCAGACTGTGTCTACGCATGCAAGCCGGCATCCGGGAAACCACCAGATAGAGCTCGACCTTGCTATCCCAAAAATACGGCTGCTCACGAATCAGCGACAAGACGTGCTCGCGGGTATTGTCTATTTCATACGTTGCAGCGTCGTTCACGCAGGCAGTCAGCAGCGGGACAGCCA
>DAOLIO010000270.1:0-3688 GCA_035328505.1 Azonexus sp. | reverse complement strand
ATTTTCGAGTACGCGAAGCCACCGAGCAGCGCTTCGCGCACCTTGCTGCGGTCAACGCCATTTTTTGCCGCAAATGCAAAAGCTTCGGCCACCGCCAGCACGCCCATGCCGGTGACGATCTGGTTGGCCGCCTTGGTGACCTGCCCGGCCCCGCTGGCCCCCACATGCACGACGTTCTTGCCCATGCAGTCGAAAGCCGGCCTGGCGCGGGCAAAGGCGGCCTCGGAGCCGCCCGCCATGATCGACAAGGTGCCGGCTATGGCACCGACTTCACCGCCAGAAACCGGCGCGTCGATAAAATCAACGCCAGCCACCGCCAAGTCCTCGCCGATCTTGCGCGCGGCAGCAGGGGCGATGGTACTCATGTCGACGGCAACGAGTCCCGGCTCGGCGGCACTGGCGACCGAACGCATGACCTCGGCCACGTCGGGCGCATCGGCCACCATGGAAATGACCAGTTCGTTACCGCGTGCCGCGTCAGCCGGACCAGTGGCACCGATGGCGCCGGCATCGAGCAAGGGCTGCATCGATTCGGCGCGACGCGCCCAGACAGTGACCGTATGGCCGCCTTTGATGAGATTGTGCGCCATCGGGCGCCCCATGATACCCAGGCCGATAAATCCGATTTTCATGCTGAACTCCGCGTCGAGAAGGCTGGGATTTTAGGCGCCCCTACGTCCCGGTCAAGTCACACATCAGGCGCTCAGGGCAACACAGCCTTCAACATCGCCGAAATCGACCACTTCCTCTGCCGGCACCGGCTGGTAAAAGTGGAAACCCTGGACCCGCTCGCACGAAAGGGTCCGCAGGAACTGAGCCTGAGCCGGACTCTCGACCCCTTCTGCAACCAGTTGCAGGCCGAGCGAACGTCCCAGCATGACAATGGAAGTCAGCAACGCCGCCGCATCGGCATCGGTATCGACATCGGCCAGGAAGGCGCGGTCAATCTTCAGGCGATCCAGCGGGAAACGCCGCAGGTAGGCCAGCGATGAATATCCGGTACCGAAATCGTCGATGGCCAGGCGAATCCCCATGGCACGCAGCTGAGCCAGCGTTTGAATGGCGGTATCGACCCCGTGCATGATCGTGCTCTCGGTGATTTCCAGTTCCAGGCGGTCGGCGCTTACCCCGGTTTCTGCCAGCACTGCCTGTACCGACTGGACAAACCCGGCTTGGCGGAACTGGTGCGCGGAAATATTGACCGCCATTTCGCCCATGTCGATGCCGGCATCCAGCCACGACCGTACCTGCCGGCAGGCGGTGAGCAACACCCAATGGCCGAGCGGCAGGATCAATCCGCACTCCTCTGCCACCGGAATGAATTCGGCTGGCGGAATCAGTCCGCGTAGCGGGTGGCGCCAGCGCGCCAGCGCCTCGACGCCAACCACCTTGCCACTGAGCAGATCAACCTGGGGCTGGTAATGGAGCACCAACTGGTTATCGGCCAAGGCACGCCACAACTCGCTTTCAAGATGCAGGCGCTTGTTCGCCGCAGCGTTCATCGGCTCGGCGAAAAACCGGTGGGCGTTACGTCCGCTCGCTTTTGCGGCATACATCGCGGTGTCGGCGTTGCGAATCAGGGCCTGGGCGTCCCGGCCATCTTCAGGGTACTGGCTGATACCGATCGAGGCAGAACTATGCAGCAGATGACCGTCGATCTCGCAAGGCGTGGCAATGGTCCTGACAAGACATTGAACCAGGTCGTGGACAACCTGGTTATTGTCCAGTTGCTCGACCACCACGACGAATTCGTCGCCCCCTAGGCGGAACAGTCGCTTGGTATGATCCATTTCGGCACCCAGCCGACCAGCAAGGTCAGCCAGCAAGCGATCGCCCGCATGATGACCCAGCGAATCGTTAACCGTCTTGAAGTTGTCCAGATCAATGATCAAGAGCGCCAGACGGTTGATGCCGGGTACGGCGCTGTCCAGCAGGTTGCCGAGATACTTGTCGAGCGCCAGGCGGTTGGGCAGATTGGTCAGTTGATCGTGGCGCGCCAGATAGTCCAGACGCTCGGCTTGTGCCTTGGCTTCGCTGACATCGGTAAAGGCTGCGACAAAATGTGAGGCTAGGCCGCGTTCATCAAAGATCGCCTTGATGCGCATTTGCTTGGGATAGAGAGAGCCATCCTTGCGGCGATCCCAGACCTCGCCATGCCAGTCACCATTTTCGGCGACAAAATCCCAGATATTGCGATGCGCAATCAGTCCATTATGGCCGGCGCTCAGCATGGTCGGTGTGCGACCAAGGACTTCTTCTGCCTTGTAGCCGGTCGTCTGCTCAAAGGCATGATTCACCGAAACTATGCGCTGCGCGGCATCGGTCAACATCATTGCCTCGGCGGCATGATTGATGATCTGCCGTTGCAGGGCAAGCTCGGACGGACCTCCGGGGCGGATGCGTGCGTGAAGACGCGCCCACTTCAGAACAAGGGCGAATAACAGGAGCGCAATCGAAAAGAGAAAAATGCCCCAGGAGAGATTGATCGTCTCCAGGGAGCGGACCGAAAAAACAGGTTCGCCCGCATGGGCGAGATGGCCGCTCAGCTCACTGCCCGACGCCATCCAACTCGTGCCCAGCAGCCCTGCCCCCAGTGCCCCCCCGGCTGATCAACTTCCCGGCATATACCGGATTTCTTGCCATGATCCAACTTACCACCTAAGTAATATGGCGGTAAGTTTAACCTAACAAAAACAATATTTCTGGAAGATTTTCTAAAGCAAATTCACGAATGCATATTGCATGACTGCTGAGACGAGAAACTTCAAGCTTCGCTTCTGATCTGCCAGTACTTTTCAGCAAATGGCTCAGCTTCCGCAAGAACCATTGCCGCTAAGCTTGACGCCCATTTTAGCCAGCAATTTCTCCGGCGGACAAAAGCCGGTGAATCCGCTCTGCAACAGGTTGAAGCCGACAAAGGCAGTAAAGGCGAGGAACCACTTGGACACAAAAAGCGGACTCCCGTCGACACCCAGAGCCAGTGACAGCAGTATGAATGTGCCCGCCATGATGCGAATGATGCGTTCTATGGTCATAGTTGATGCTCCTTGCGGAAGGCTGAGAAATAGAGAACGGGGATGACCACCAGCGTGAGCAGCGTGGATACCATGATCCCGAAGATCAGGCTGAGCGCCAGACCATTGAAAATGGGATCGTCGAGGATGAACATGGCGCCGAGCATGGCCGCCAGCGCAGTCAGCGCGATCGGCTTGGCGCGCACTGCCGCTGACTGCACAACGGCCTCGCGGAATGGCATGCCGCTTGCAACCTGCAGCTTGATGAAATCAACGAGCAGGATCGAGTTGCGAACGATGATGCCGGCCAGCGCGATCATGCCGATCATGGAGGTCGCGGTGAATTGCGAACCGAACAGCGCGTGGCCGGGCATGACGCCAATGATGGTCAGCGGAATGGGCGCCATGATGATCAGCGGCACCAGATAGCTGCCAAAGTGGGCAACCACCAGCAGATAGATCAGGATCAGGCCAACGCCATAGGCCGCGCCCATGTCACGGAAGGTTTCGTAAGTCACCTTCCATTCGCCATCCCATTTCACGCTGTAGCCCGCGTAGGGGTCGTTCGGCTGGCGGATGAACCATTCGCCCAGGATGCCACCCTCCTTCAGGGCCATCCCATTGATCTTGCTACGGATATCGAACATGCCGTAAAGCGGTGAATCGAGTTTGCC
>DAOLIO010000269.1:0-3690 GCA_035328505.1 Azonexus sp. | reverse complement strand
GCGCCCTTGCCGATCAGCGCCTCGACAATCGGAATGACGCCGGCCGCGTTGGTATACATCGGCACGCCGAGCAGCACGGCGGCCGGTACGGCCCACCACACATTCTTGCCCATGAAGGAGGCCATGAAGTCTTCCGGCACGTAACCGTGGATGCCCGCACCCAGCGCAATACCGGCCAAAATGTAGGGCCATACCTTGCCGACGATTTCCTTGACATGAGCGCCACCGGCTTCAAAACGCTCGACCCAGGATGGTTGTTCATCCGAATTATGCGCAGCCTGCTCGCCGAGTATTTTCTGCACCCAGTCTTCGAGAAAGCGTTCCATCTTCAGCTTGCCGATGATCAGTCCGGAAAAGATGGCGACGAACAGGCCCAGACCCAGATAGAGCGCGGCCACCTTCCAACCGAACATGCCAAACAGCAGCACCAGCGCGACTTCATTGACCATGGGCGCTGAAATCAGGAATGAGAAAGTCACACCGAGCGGCACGCCGGCGGACAGAAAGCCAATGAACAGTGGCACGGCCGAGCACGAGCAGAAAGGCGTGACGATGCCCAGCGAAGCGGCTAGCACATTGCCAACGCCTTCGCGCTTACCGGACAACATTGCCCGCGTCCGTTCTGGCGAAAAGAAGGTCTGGATGATGCCCATGACGAAAACGATGCCGGTGAGCAGCAGAACCACCTTCGGGCTGTCGTAGAAGAAGAAATGGACGGCCTCACCAAAGCGCGTCTGCCGCGTTAGCCCGAGAATTTCGACGACCCAGTCGGCAAAGGCCGTGAGCTGACTATAGGCAAGCAGCCAAGCCACGGTCGCCACAAAGATGCCGATCAGCCACTGGATCAGTTTGTTGCGATCAGATGTTTCGACAGGAACGGCGGTCATCGGCTTGCTCCGGGTTTCACTTAAAGGTGTTCACGTCTACGAAGACGAGGTTTCGGCGAAAAAGACGCACGATTTGTCATTTCCTGACCAAAGTGATTGGCTGTGCAGGCGCCCCGTTCTCCGGCTGAAAGGTGACATGGTTGATATCAAGCTTGCCGGCCACTGCTGTCAGGTCATCCAGTATCCGTGCCCAATCGGCGATGTTTTCGACCCGCACATGCGCCGAGATGGCCAGGCGTTCGGCGGCAATTGGCCAGACGTGCAAATCATGCACTTCGCAAACACCCGCCACCTTGGCCAGCGACAGGCCAATTTGCTCAATATCCATCGAGAACGGTACGCCATCCAGCGTCGCATGCACGGCCTCGCGCAACAGGCGCATGCTGGAGGCGAGAATCAGGCCGCCGATCAGGATGGACAGCAACGGATCAATCGGTGTCCAGCCAGTGAACCAGATCACGGCGCCGGCCACGATGGCGGCAACCGAACCGAGTGCATCACCCATCACATGGAGCAGCGCGGCACGAATATTGAGGTTGCGCTCGCCACGGGAAAGTACCCAAGCTACGACGAGATTGATCAGCAAACCGATCACCGCGACCAAGCTGACCGTGGCGCCATCGACACTGCCCGGGCTTTGCAGCCGATGCCACGCCTCAGTCGCAATCATGAAGACCACGACGAGCATCGACACCGCATTGACCAACGCGGCCAGCAGTTCGGCCCGGCCGAGGCCGTAGGTGTGCTTTCGGCTGGGCGGTCGTGCTGCCAGCCAAGCGGCCAGGGCAGAAATGCCGAGCGCGGCGCCATCGGTCACCATGTGTCCGGCATCGGCCAGCAAGGCCAGTGAACCCGAACGCCAGCCGGCAATCAGTTCGATGACCGAATAGCCAAGCGTCAGCGCCAAGGCGATCAACAGGGCTTTGCCCGTCGCCAGACGGGTATGCCCTGCTTCATGCTGATGTTCATTCAAGAGGAGCCCCAAGCTTTCCTGGCTAATCAGCGCTCAGGTTTTGCCGTCATCCTGCTCCTGTTCCGCCTCCAGAAGCATGCTGACCAGCGAGCTCAAACCTTCTTTTTGCGCAGCTTCCGAAATCTCTTCCAGACGCGCCCCGGCGTCGATCAAGCGGGCGGTTTCACAATTGGCAGGCAATTCCTGGCGGAATTCCCGCAAGCGTTCGGTCAGCCTTGCACTGACATTGACTGAGCTATCGAGTGCGGCGTTGTCTTTGCCACCTTCCTCGCAGGCTTCAAAGAGAGCGCTAGCGAGGGCATGCAAACCCTCCTCGCTGGCACAGCTTGAAATTTCGGCAGGACTGGCATTGCGGGCAATGGCGGCAACGGTCTTGCTGTCTTTGGGCAAGGTGCCACTAAATGACTCGAGAATCTGCTTGATGATATCCATGTCGTTCTCCTTAACCTCAGTCCGGGCGCAAATGTCCCTTCATTAAGTTTAGGAGACGATAGTCACAAATTTTAGGTGTGCCGTATGTGCGCCTGGCATCATTGGCCAGACAACGGTGGGCGAGGCGAAAAGCTGCAAACGGCCCCTGATTCGTCGTAACGAACCTGGCAGCCCTTTTCCATTTTCTGGCGCAGATGCAGGCGCGCCCGTTGCAGGCGGGATTTGGCACCGGATAGCGACAGACCCAGGTATTCGGCCAGTGCCTGTTGTGACTGTCCATCGATATCGCAAAACATGATGGCCTGACGATCAGTCTCTGAAAGTTCGGCGAGGACTCGTGGCAGGCACTGGCTGAGCGCATCCACTGGCAATGCTTCATCGAGCAGCGGTGCTGCCAGATTATCCGGCAGGGAAACATGCTCGCGCGCTACCCGCAAGCGATCCGCCAGGGCGTTGCGTGCTACCTGAAATAGCCAGGCACGCGGATGGTCGACACCGCAAAACTGGTCGCCCTGACGCATGGCCTTGATGAAGACCTCCTGAAGAATTTCTTCGGCATCCTCGATGTGCCCGACGCGATGCTGCAGGTAGCCGAGCAACTCGGCTTCGCAGGCGGACCAGGCGGTCATCAGGCAGGGCGCGGTCATTGGCCGCTTGTCGAGTCGGGACGGGCCACGGATCAGGTCGTTCCCGCCTGGCGTCGGGAGAGCCATTTCTCGGCTGCGACCACCAGCGAACACAGCACGGCGACTACTGAAATCTCTACCCATTCATTGATGCCGATCGGCGCCGTCTGGAACAGGCGGTTCATGATTGGCAGGTAGGTCAGCAACATTTGCAGGCCAAGCGTGATGCCGACACCAACCCATATCCACGGGTTGGAAAACAAGCCCTGCTTCCAGAAGCCCTGGGTCAGCGAGCGGCAGTTGAACAGGTATGCCGCTTCGACCATGACGAAAACGTTGAGGGATACGGTGCGTGATTCGGCCAGGGTGTGCCCCTGCTCCAGTGCGCGCAGGAAAAGGCCGAACGAGCCGGCCAGCAGCAGCAGCGAAACCAGCACGATGCGCCGGATCAGGCCGGCGTCGAGGACCGGCATGTCGAGCCGGCGCGGCGCCCGCTGCATGATGCCTCGCTCGATCGGTTCGAAAGCCAGCGGCAGGCCGAGCAGCACGGCGGTGGTCATGTTGATCCACAGGATCTGCAGCGGCGTGATCGGCAGCGTGACGCCGAACAGGATGGCTGCAACGATGACCAGGCCTTCGCCAAAATTGGTCGGCAGCGTCCAGGTGATGAACTTGACCAGGTTGTCCCAGACGCCCCGGCCCTCCTCGACCGCTGCTTCGATGCTGGCGAAGTTGTCGTCGGTGAGCACCATCGCTGCGGCTTCCTTGGCGA
>DAOLIO010000268.1:1919-3696 GCA_035328505.1 Azonexus sp. | reverse complement strand
GCAGCAGCTGGGGCCGGAGCCGGGGCAGCAGCCGGGGCTTCCGGCTTCTTGCCGCAAGCGGTCAGGGCAACGGCGAGCAGAGCAGCAACGAGGATAGACTTATTCATGGGATTTCCTTATCGACAAGAGGCAACAAAATCTGAATTGATCGGAGATCAGGAGCTACCTAATCAGTCTGTAATTATAACAATAATTTATTTATGATGGAGAATCTTGGTGCACTGCGCAAGATTTGCAGGTATTACAGCCCAAGGGTGGTGCTCGATACGGGTTCTCCGCCTTCCGCCCATATTTCCTTGAAACGAGACAAATAGGGTCGGACTTCATCAGGTTCGTCGATGAGTAATTTGCTCCGCGGCAGGTCTCGCTCAAAACGAATCAAGGCATATTTTTCGTCGACGAGAATCATGCTATCGCGCAAGTGGGCGAGTTGAGGCGGCGTTTCCTGCGCTTTTGCGAGGTGGCCATAGGTGGAAAGCAGATTTTGGAATTGTGGATGCTGCTGGCGAAGGGGCGACGCATTGCGAACGGCAATTTTAAGGACATCACCTTGCCCGGACAGCAGGATGCGCTTGATTTGTCCTCTGCGGGGAGCGGACTCAAGTTTCAGCATGCTGAGATCTTCGTCGTAGATGAGTATTTTATGGCTGGCGATTGCCAGGAGGCGGTCGATAGCCATTTGATAATCAGTCCAGGATGTAATCAGTTCGCGCGCCATAGCACCTAGTGTAATTGATGGATAAGTCTGAGGAAAGACAGCATAAAATGGCCGCGATGGTCGGAAAGTACCTTACAAACCAGTTTGTTTTGCTTGTCGCTACAGTTGTCTATGCGGGAAAGCATGAGACGATTCGCATATGACTGCATGGGGCAGGTGGTGAGCGAAACCCAGAATTGGATCAGATCTTGTGATTGTTGGCAGAAGGAATGAGTCGGTTTGTCACATTTCGGCAAATTGGCCAATCAGCCAACCCCGTTTTTTGCGAACAGGAATGCGACGAAGTGGTCGATGGCACTTTTGACTGATCGCTGCAGAGATAACGCTATAAATCTTTCCCCAAGATGCTCAGATTCACCTGATGTTGCAGCCGCTCAAAACTACAGTGCTCTCAGTCTGTATTATGATTGAATATTTGGGCAGAACGCCGGATGAGATCAACTAGAATTCAGGCTACTACGGCGAATTGGCGGGTTCTGTGTCTTCTGAGGTGCGGCGCAATCATGCCCAGGAACAAAAGTCAGACAGCATGATCATCGACCGTGGATTGACTTTGCTTCGGGGTGGCGCGCGCTTGTCCCGTGGCACGATCTTCGGAGCGCTCTTTGCCAGTCTGATTTCAGGTTGTGCTTTTCTGCAGCCGCCAAATTTCGATCCCTCTCCGCTAGTGGCCGGCCGGCTTCCTTCTCCGGATATCACCGTTAAGCTACCGCAATTGGGGCCCTGCACTGATTCACCAGAGCAGGCATTGTCCCTGGACTCGTCGAAGCCAGTGACGGTGTTGGTGCACGGCTGTAATGGGTCGGCAGGACGGTTCCGGTCGCTGGCCCAGCTTTATGCCTTTCATGGTCAGCAGGCAGTTTGCTTTAGCTATGACGACCGGGACAGCCTGGTGCTCAGCGCTAGCCAGTTGATTGCTGCCGTTGGGGCTCTGGCTGGGAAAATGCAGAATCGGGAAATCACCGTCATTGGTCACAGCATGGGTGGTCTGGTGGCGAGGAGGGCAATGGAAGGCGAGCGCCGCATCGAATGGGAGCGCGATGGCTTAAACGTAAATCT
>DAOLIO010000268.1:0-1819 GCA_035328505.1 Azonexus sp. | reverse complement strand
TGAAAGCGACTTTATCTTCAGCCTGGCAGAACAGTACCAGCCAATCATTGATGGCTACCCGCGCCTTGCCAATGTTGAAGTGGCGGCAGGCCACGTGGAGATCGTTGGCTACAAAGGGGTCGCGCCGCACCAGTTGATCGCGATCCTGCAGCAGCAGGGGTTGCTGGCCACCACCGCAGCCGAACGCGAGGTTGCTTTCCAATTGCTGATGGCGGAACTCTATTGATGCCAGCTTGGCGCCAGATTTGAAGGCGGTGGCAGAAGCGATTTGATTGGGCGCAAGCGATTTAAGCATCGTCCGGCTACAGCCAGAACTGATGCAAATCCTGTCTGTGCTTGTAAAAGGCGAACCCGCCAGGTCAGGTGCTTAGACTGTTCTGCAATGTGTTTTACGGATTGGGTGCCGGTTCTCTCCACTCAGGGTCAGAGGATTGATAAAATCGCGCTTTTTCGGAGTTGACCGTGCCGATCGGGATCATCGAATCGTTGGACCATGAGGCGCGGGGAATTACCCGTCTGGACGGTAAGGCCATTTTTGTTGATGGCGCCCTGCCTGGAGAAACTGTCGAATACGCCAGCTTTCGGAGAAAGTCGAAGTTTGAGTTGGCGCATCTGGTGAGGGTAATCAAACCATCCAACGCCCGTGTCGAACCGCGATGTCCGCATTTTGGCGTTTGTGGCGGCTGTGCCATGCAGCACATGGATCCATCGGCACAGGTTGCTGCCAAGCAACGCGTGCTCGAAGATAGTCTTTGGCACATTGGCCGTCTCCGTCCGGAAACGATCTTGCCACCGATTCAGGGGGAGTCCTGGGGGTATCGCCATCGCGCCCGCCTTGCCGTTCGCCGCGTCGCAGAAAGCGGAGGCGTGCTGATTGGCTTTCATGAGTGGCGTAGCAGCTACATCGCGGATATTCGGAGTTGTGCCATATTGCCGCCCCATGTCTCGGCGCTGTTGTTGCCGATGCGTGAACTGATTGCGGGGTTGTCGAACGCTGAACATATTCGCGATGTCGAAGTCGCTGTCGGAGAGCAGTGTACGGCTCTGCTTTTGCGCATACTGGCGCCGCTGAACAAGGCTGATGAACGATTGCTCCGTGACTTTGCTGACCGCCACGGCGTTGTCTTTTACCTCCAGCCAAAGGGACCTGATAGTGTTTATCGCTTTCATCCGCAGCAGGGACCGCGCCTTTCATACACACTGCCGGAATTTGGTATCGAACTCGATTTCCAACCAACAGATTTCACGCAAGTAAACCATGCTGTCAATCGCGTGCTGGTTCGCCAAGCCTTGCGTCTACTCGATCCTCAGCCGGGAGAGCGGGTTGCCGACATGTTCTGCGGGTTGGGCAACTTCACGTTGCCCATTGCCAGGTCCGGGGCAGTGGTGGTCGGGATAGAAGGGAGTGCAGGCTTAGTAAAGCGTGGCAATGAGAGCGCATTGGCAAACGGCTTGCAGGATCGCGTTGAATTCGGCGTTGCAAATTTGTTCGAATGTACCGGGCAGTCGCTGGCCCGCCTTGGTCGCTTTGACAAGATGCTGATTGACCCACCGCGTGATGGGGCGATTGAGCTGGTCAGGGCGATTGGCAGCAGCGCGCCGAAGCGTATCGTCTATGTGTCCTGCAATCCTGGAACGCTGGCCCGTGATGCTGCCGTATTGGTTGCCGATAAAGGGTACCGCTTTGTGTCAGCGGGAGCAGTCAATATGTTTCCGCATACTGCGCATGTGGAGTCGATTGCTGTGTTTGAGCAACCATGATTTGTTGGTTGGTTATCCGTGACGTAAAAATGGCGGCCAAGGCCGCCATTTTTACGTC
>DAOLIO010000267.1:0-3737 GCA_035328505.1 Azonexus sp. | reverse complement strand
AGGGCATAGCTCAGGTGACGGTCGGCGCGTTCGTCCGGGCGAGGCCACTGGCGAAGATAGCCGGCCGGTGCTTCGGGGTCGAGTTGGATGATGACCGGTTGCAGTGGGTAATCCACGACACGGCGATAGCGTTCGATATCGAGATTTTGCCAGACGGGAGCCCAGCCGCTGGTCGGCTGTGGCGCAAGGTTAAAGAAACGCTGGGCCGGCAAAATCGCTATGCCGGTCAGTTCGATTTCGCCGGCAGGTACGTCGGCAACTGGAAGAATCTTATGATCGGCTGGAGCAGGCAGCCAGCCGCGATTGACCAGAACATGCAGGCTTGAGCCAGCAATTTTCAGCGGTGTGATGACGTGGTAACCCGCCTGTTCCTGATGCAGTTGGTTGTCGAGCAGAATCTGGTGATCAGCATCCAATGTACCGCGCAGAATAACGCTGCGGTAGCGGAGCGCTTCAGCGTCGACAGGAACCGAAGGCATCACAACCGGCGCATCATGGCTGCGCGTATCGAGTTCTGTTTGCAGATGCGTCTTGGTTTCATATTTTCGCCATTGCCACAGCCCGAGCGAGATAAAAGCAGGGAGCACAATGCTCATGGCGAGTGCCCCGATGATGGCCACCTGTCGCCGGCTCGCCCTTGTCGAACCTTTGCCAGGGCGCGCATACTGAGCCAACGAACGACTGTCGGGAGAGTCATCGATGCTCAGGGTAGTGGTGGTGTTGCTGTTGTTGGCCATTGTGGGCAGCTTGTTTTCGGGGCTAGTCTTTCTCTATCGCGACCGTGGCGCCGGCCAGCGAACGGCCAGAGCGTTGACCTTGCGTATCGGTTTGTCCATTACGCTTTTCCTTTTGCTGTTGGCCGGATTCCGTTTTGGGCTCATTCCTGGCTACACCCAATAAACGAAGACGAACAGAATCAGCCAGACGACGTCGACGAAGTGCCAGTACCAGGCGACGCCCTCAAAGGCAAAATGGCGCTCGGCCGTGAAATGGCCGCTCAGGCTTCTAAGCAGGATCACCGCGAGCATGATCGTGCCGAGCGTGACGTGGAAGCCGTGAAAGCCGGTGAGCATGAAGAAGGTCGCCCCATAGGCGCCAGCGCCCATGGTCAGCCCCATTTCGGTGTAGGCATGATGGTATTCATAGGCTTGGAAACCGAGGAAAAGGCAGCCCAGAAGTACGGTGGCAGCCAGTCCGAGGCAGAGCTGCCGACGGTTATTTCGCAGTACACCCCAGTGAGCCCAAGTGACAGTGGCCCCCGAACTGAGCAAGAGCGCAGTATTCAAGGCCGGAATTCCCCAGGCACCCATGGGGGTAAATGGCGCACCTTTCGGGCCGCTGGTCGGCCAGGCACCCGAGAAGTCAGGCCATAGCGTCGTGCCATTGGCGATGGTCATGCCACCGAGTTCAGGCACTGAAATGATTCGTACGTAGAACAGCGCACCGAAGAAGGCGGCAAA
Source organism: Azonexus sp. (assembly GCA_035328505.1). Taxonomy (GTDB): domain Bacteria; phylum Pseudomonadota; class Gammaproteobacteria; order Burkholderiales; family Rhodocyclaceae; genus Azonexus. The sequence goes on along the minus strand of DAOLIO010000267.1, from coordinate 2,277 downwards.
GAACATCACCTCGGTCGCAATGAACCAGATCATTCCATAACGAAATGACCGATCTTCCCAATCACGGTAAGAGCCGCTCTGGGATTCGCTGATCACCTGACCAAACCAGTTGAACAGTACGTAGAAAATAACGCCGGTCCCCCCAAGCATGACCCATTTGCCCAAGTGGAAGCCGTTGATCAGTTCAACAAACCCTAGCGCCAGCAGGAACATCCCGAAGGAGAGAATGACGGGATAGATGCTGGGGTTGGGAACGAAGTAATGCGCATGATCCACAAGTTGAGGGGCATTCGTTTTCATCGGGCCTCCGCGCCGCTGGTCAAAGTCTGGCGTTGTCCATCGACGCCGAAAAATGCGTAGGACAGGGTGATGTGGCTGATGTTGCGATCAACCTCGGGTTTGACGATAAACGCCAGCGGCATTTCGCGTGCTTCACCAGGGCCAAGCGTTTGCTGGGAAAAACAGAAACACTCGATCTTCTCGAAGTGTTGCGCGGCCTGACCCGGGCTGATACTAGGTACCGCCTGACCGACAATAGTCCGATTGGATGTATTTCGCACCAGATAGGTGACTTGCTGCAATTCACCCGGATGAATGTCAAGGGAAAGGGTTAGGGGACGCATGTCCCACGGCAGCCCTGGCATGACGGTACCGGTGAATTCAACGCGAACAATGCGTCCGAGGTCGATGGCCGATGTCGGCACCTTGTCAGTTTTGAGCCCACCAATGCCAAAACCATCGCGTATGGTCTTTTCACCTGTTACCTTGCCATTGAAGCCGGTTACCCGGCACAAGACGTTATAAAGCGGCACCAGCGCGAAGGCGAAGGCGAACGCGGCAGCCACCATCACCATGAGCCGGATGATCAGACGGTTGTGGTTGACAGGGGATGGGTGTGTGCGGTCCATGACATCAGCGTTTGATGAATAGCCCGGCGATATAGATGGCCAACACGATGGCGCCCAGCAGCCAACCCAGACGCCGTGAGGCCGTACGGCGGCGCTGCAGATCATCATCCGAAAAGGGCTGATTCATCCGCGCCTCCAACTATTTGACGACAGGCTGGGTTTCCCAGCTGTGGTGAGGGGGCGGCGATGAGAGCTCCCACTCCAGACCTTCAGCGCCTTCCCATACACGGCTATCGACCTTCGGCCCGCCGCGCACGCAGGACCAGATGTTCCAGGCAAAAATCAACTGACTAAAGCCCAGAATGAATGCGCCCACGCTGGAGATGGCATTGAACTCGGCAAATTGCAGCGCGTAGTCCGGAATGCGTCGTGGCATGCCAGCCAATCCAAGGAAGAATTGTGGGATGAAGGTGAGGTTGAACGAAAGTACGGTGAGCCAGAAATGCAGTTTGCCCAGTCTTTCGCTGTACATGTGACCGGTCCATTTTGGCAGCCAGTAATAAACCCCGGTCATGACGCCCATGATGCCGCCGGCAAAGAGGGCGTAATGAAAATGTGCCACGACAAAATAACTGTGGTGGTACTGCGCATCGGCGGCAACGTCGGCGAGCACCAAGCCGGTCAGACCGGCGATGCCGAACAGGACGATGAAGCCAATCGCAAAAAGCATGGGTGTCTCGAAGGTCATCGAGCCTTTCCACATGGTGGCTATCCAGCAAAAAAAGAGTACGGCCAGCGGTAGCGAAATGGCCATGGTGCTGAACATGAAGTAGATCAGAGCAGGGGTCGGCATCCCGGATGTCAGGATATGGTGAGCCCAGACCACGACCGAAAGAACACCGATGGCAATAAAGCTGTAAACCTGCGCCTTGTAGCCGTAGCTCGGCTTACGCGAAAAGGCCGAAAGCACGTGCGGAATCAGGCCCCAGACCGGCAACAGCAGGATATAGACCTCGGGGTGGCCGAAGAACCAGAACAGGTGCTGGAACAGGATGGGATCACCGCCGCCGGCTGCATCGAAGAAATGTGTGCCGAAATGCCGGTCGGTGAGCAGCATGGTGACCGCGCCCGCCAGAACTGGCAGGGTTGCGATGAGCAGGAATGCGGTGATCAGCCAGCCCCAGGCGAAGAGCGGCAGCTTCATCATGGTCATCCCGGGGGCACGCATGTTGAAAATGGTCACGATGATGTTGATCGATCCCATGATCGACGAAATCCCGAGGATATGTACCGCGAGGATGGCGAAGTCGACGCCCATGCCGCCCTGCACCGACAGTGGCGCATAAAAGGTCCAGCCGGTCGCCAGCGCACCATCGCCAATGCCGAATAGCGCCAGGGTGAAGGGCAGGGTGAGCAGGATGGCCGCCGG
>DAOLIO010000266.1:0-3755 GCA_035328505.1 Azonexus sp. | reverse complement strand
CCGGAGAAGAGCAGCACCGGGTTGGAACACTGGCCGGCCACTTCGCGCATGATGTGGATGGCTTCGGCTTCGAGCCAGTCGAGGTGAGAGAGTGTGTTACGTTGGGTCATTGCTGGGAAATCCGCAGGGATTGTCGAATGGGCGGCATTGTAGCAAGTCCCTAATATTCTTTTAAGAACAAGTGCGCATCTTGTTATTTCAATTTGATATAAAACATTCCGGCGCCGTATTGAACGATCATCGAGTACATTGGTCTTTGTTTGTAACAATGTGTATTCCTGTCCCTCAATGATTTGCCGGAGAAATTCATGATTCCACGTCTGGGTATGCTTGCTGGTGCGTTGTCTGCTGTGTTGCTGAGTGCGTGTGCAACGCCTATGGGTGGTCCTTCGGCCAGTGCGGATCTCGCTGCCAAGTCGGGAAGCATGGTGTCTGGCAAGGTGACGTTCACCGAAGTCCATGGCAAGTTGCGGGTTGAGGCGATGGTCAGTGGTCTGACACCAGGTGAGCATGGTTTCCACGTGCATGATGTGGGCGATTGCAGCGCACCGGATGCGACCAGTGCCAAAGGTCACTTCAATCCGACCGCCAAGGCCCACGGGCATCACGACAGCGCAGAGCACCACGGTGGCGATATGCCCAATCTGGTGGCGGACGCCAGCGGCATGGCCAAATACAGCGCGGAAGTCAGTGGCCTGACCCTCAGCGGACCAACCGGGGTGGTCGGCCGCAGCGTGGTGATTCATGCCGACCCGGATGACTACAAGTCGCAGCCGGCCGGCAATTCCGGCAAGCGCGTGGCTTGTGGGGTCATCGCGGCCCACTGAAAAGCGGATCTGGCCAAAATTTGATTTTTGGCCGTTTTTTCCGGTTGACCGCAGTAGGCACTGATTCGGCCGATGGTGGGCTGTCCTGCCGGGTTTGCTGCCGGCTTTGGGGAGTGCAGCGCACCTCGCAGCGCGAATTTGTTGGCAGTCTCTCGAACATGTTTTGAAGGGTGCCGCACTGTCATCACCCGGTCATCAAAAAGGCGAATTCTTCGGGCTGGCAATGTCGATTGCCGTTTCGGCGCTCTTCAGTGGTTCTCCATTCAGGAAGGCGGGCGCCGTTCTTCCCTAAACCCAGGAGAATTCACCCGTGCAAAAACTTGTTTTCCCCGTGCTGCTGGGGGCCAGCGTGCTCGCAGCTGCCATGACGGCTCAAGCCGACGACTCTCATCGCCGCGATGGCGTGCTGAACATTGCGGTCATCGGCGATATGCCGTATGGCCTGAACAACGCCGATACGGTGCAGTTCAAGGCAACCCCGGCCTTCATCAATGCCATCAACGCCGATACCGATGTCTCGCTCGTCCTTCATCTGGGCGACATTCATTCCGGCAAGCAGACCTGTTCCTATGGCTACAACCAGTCGATTTACGATCTGTGGACCAGCGCCCCGGGCTTCAAGTCACCGGTCATCTACACACCGGGCGACAACGAGTGGACTGACTGCCACAAGCCGAAGGAGGGGGGTCTCGACCCGTTGACCAATCTTGCCTATGTTCGGGAGATCTTCTTCCCGGTGGCCGGTAATGCCATTGCCGTCGACAAGCCCCTGCTGTCCCAGGCCCAGTCGTTCGATGCCAATTTCCCAAGCGATGCCGAGTTTGTCGAAAACGTCATGTGGGAGCAGTCGGGTGTGGTTTTCGTCACCCTGAACGTCCCGGGCGGCTCGAACAATGATGAAGACAACTGGTATGGCGCTGCCCGGACGCCCGAGCAGACGGCCGAAGTCCTCAAGCGCACGAGCGCCGATCTGCGCTGGCTGGACAAGGCCTTCGCGCTGGCCAAGAGCCATCACGCCCGCGCTGTGCTGATCCAGCTGCAAGCCGACATGTGGGACCTGGACGGCACTCATCCGCAAGACCTGCACATCGCCAACTACCGCCAGTTCATCGACAGTATTGCGCTCAATGCCACGAACTTCGGCAAGCCGGTGTTGCTGATGAACGGCGACTCGCACGGCTATCGTTCGGACAACCCGCTGGTCAAGGGTGCGCCTTGCCTGACGGAATCCGGCGCCAGCGAAGTGGCTTGCAGCGACGATGCTTACGAATCGCAGGCCAACGGCTACAACGTGCCAAATTTCCACCGCATCGTGGTCCATGGCAGCGTGGCGCCGATGGAGTGGATCAAGCTCAGCGTGAAGCCGGGCGACAGCGACGGCCGTTCCAAAGCGAACAGCTTCGGGCCGTTCAGCTGGCAGCGCAAGATCACGGCCCTGGGCTACCCCGCCCCCTGACTTTGATGGGTTGAAGGACGCACCAGCGGTCTATGGCGGACCGCTGGTGCTTGTCCAATATTTGAAATAACGCCGTTTTTTCCGGTTGACCGCAGCGCCCGTCGGCACATCCGCCCAAACGGACGATGGCTGTTCAACGCGTGGGATGAATCATGTCGGCCGGGATAACCCAGCGATCATAGTCGTCGGCAGAGACATAACCCAGCTTCAACGCGGCTTGTTTCAAGGTCGTCCCTTCCTTGTTCGCCAGCTTGGCGATTTCGGCCGACTTGTCGTAGCCGATATGCGGCGTCAAGGCCGTGACCAGCATCAATGAACGTTCCATCTGCTCGCAGATGCGTTTGCGATGGGCGGTAATCCCGCACGCGCAGTGCCGTTCGAAGCTCAACATGCCGTCGGTCAGCAGTCGAACACTTTGCAGGAAGTTGTGGGCGATCACCGGTTTGAACACATTCAGCTCGAAATTCCCGGCAGCGCCAGCGATTCCGATGGTGACATCGTTGCCCATGACCTGGCAGCAGAGCATGGTCAGCGCCTCGCATTGCGTCGGGTTGACCTTGCCCGGCATGATCGAGCTGCCCGGCTCGTTTTCCGGAATGCCGATTTCGCCCAGACCCGAGCGCGGGCCGGAGGCCAGCCAGCGGATGTCGTTGGCGATTTTCATCAAGGCCACGGCAAGCGTCTTCAGCGCCCCATGGGCGGCCACCATGCCGTCATGCGCCGCCAATGCAGCGAATTTGTTGTCCGCACTGGTAAAGGGCAGCCCGCTTCGCTCGGCCAGTTCTGCCGCCACGCGCCGGCCGAATTCGGGGTGCGTGTTCAGGCCGGTGCCGACTGCGGTGCCGCCCACCGCCAGCGGATAGAGCGACGACAGGCTGCTGGCAATCCGCGACTCCACGTGGTGCAATTGCGCGACATAACCGGAGAATTCCTGGCCGAGCGATAGCGGCGTCGCATCCTGCAAATGCGTCCGGCCGATCTTGATGATCTCGGTAAACTCGGTCGATTTTTGGGCCAGCGTGGCAGTCAACTGGCGGAGCGCCGGCAGCAACTTCTGTTCGACGCCGGTGGCTGCGGCGACATGCATGGCGGTCGGGAAAATGTCATTGGAAGACTGGCCAAGGTTGACCTGGTCGTTGGGATGAACGAGGCGGGCATTGCCGCGTTGGCCGCCAAGCAGCTCTGAGGCGCGGTTGGCCAGCACCTCGTTCAAGTTCATGTTGGTCTGTGTACCGGAGCCGGTCTGCCAGACCGAGAGCGGGAATTCGTCTGCCAGATTGCCATCGCTGACCTCATTGGCGGCCAGGATGATGGCTGCTGCAATGTCGGGATCAAGCAGGCCCAAGGCCCGATTGACGCTGGCGCCGGCCGCCTTGGTCATGGCCAGGGCATGGATCAGTTCATCGGGCATGCGCTCGGTCGAAATTGCAAAGTGCGCCAGCGAGCGCTGGGTTTGTGCCCCCCACAGACGC
>DAOLIO010000265.1:0-3775 GCA_035328505.1 Azonexus sp. | reverse complement strand
GACCAGCGGACGCTTCGGATTGCCCAGTGCCTTGGTCAGCGCGTCGATTTCGGCGCCCATCAGAATGCCGGCGCAGGCCACCGGCGCGAATTTGGCGATGCCGTGGGTGGTTGCTTCGGCGCGGTGGGCGGTGCCGAACGCATCATTGACGTAGATGTCGCAGAGCTTGGCCATCTTCTGGGCCAATTCTTCGTTGTTCTTTTTTTCGCCCTTGTTGACGCGGCAGTTTTCGAGCAGGACGACTTCGCCCGGCTTCACGTCGAAGCCACCGTCGACCCAGTCGGTGATCAGGCGAACGGAGGTGTGCAACATCTGGCCCAGGCGCACGGCGACCGGCAGCAGGCTGTCGTCGGGGGTCAACTCACCTTCGGTCGGTCGGCCGAGGTGGGAGGTGACCATGACCGCCGCACCTTTTTCCAGGCAGTACTTGATCGACGGCAGCGAGGCGCGGATGCGTGTGTCCTCGGTAATGTTACCGGCTTCGTCCTGCGGCACATTGAGGTCGGCGCGGATGAACACGCGCTTGCCGGATACATCGAGGTCGGTGAGTTTGATGACGTTCATGGTTTTTCTCCAGTGTTTGCTGAGTTATTTTGAGCGGGCCACAGGCGCGACCAGTGGTCGGCCACTTCAAGCATGCGGTTGGCGAAGCCCCATTCGTTATCGAACCAGACAAACAGGTTAACCAGATGGGTGCCGGCGGTGCGGGTCTGGCTGCCATCGACAATGGCCGAATGGGGGTCGTGATTGAAATCGATCGAGGCATGGGCCGCCTCGGAATACGCGATCAGCCCTTTGAGCGGGCCGCCGGCGGCGTCGGCCAGAAGCGTGTTGATACTGTGCGCCGATACCGGGCGTTGCGTGCTCAGGGTCAGGTCGATGGCCGACACATTCAGGGTCGGCACGCGGATGGCTTTGGCTTGTACCTTGCCGGCCAGTTGCGGCAACAGGCGTTCGATGCCACGGGCCAGACCGGTCGACACCGGAATGATCGACTGCATGGCCGAACGCGTGCGGCGCAGGTCGTCGTGGTGATAGCCGTCGATCAGCGGCTGGTCGTTCATTACGGAGTGCAATGTGGTCAGCAGTGCTTGATCGATGCCGATTTCGCGATCGAGCAGATCCAGCACCGGCACGATGGCATTGGTCGTGCAGGAGGCTGCAGAGACCAATCGCTCGTGGCCGGTCAGGCTGTTCTGGTTGATGCCGGCGACAATGGTCGCATCGACGTCATCGCTGCTGGCGCCGGGGTGCGAGAGCAATAGCCGCGGACAGCCGGCGTTGATGAATTTGACCAATTCTTCCCGTCGACCGTAGCAACCGGAGGCTTCGATCAACAGGTCGATATCGAGGCCGCGCCAGTCGACATCCTGCGGCTTTCTGGCATGGCTGACGTGAATCGGGTGGCCGTCAATCAATAGCGCGGCATCGCCAATGTCGACCTGGCCGGGAAAGCGACCGTGCGTCGAGTCGAAACGCGTCAGGTAGGCCATGCTCTCCAGATTGGCCGGTTCATTGACCGCGACGACCTCGAGATCGTGGGGAACGCTTGATTCGCGGAGCGCGCGGAGAAAACAGCGACCGATACGGCCATAGCCGTTGATGGCAAGACGCAGGGGCATGAGGTGTCGGTCGTTATCCGTAGCTTATTTTGCCGGCTCGCCAGTGGCGTCCGGGTTGTACTCGATATACACCAGCTTGGTCGGTGCGCCGCCCTTGCAGATGCGAAAGGGGAGTTGCCGGATATCGGCATTGAAATCGAGTTTGCCCATGCCCTTGAAATTAGCTTCCGCACGACCACGGTCATCCCCGAAGTAAAAGGGAATGTGCTGCTTGCCGGTGCACCAGCTATCTTCGCTGCTGGGCTTGCCGACGATAGCGATTGCCTCATCGTAGGTCATGCCGATTTTCAGTTTGCCAAACGGGTGGTCAGGCGGCGGATTGCCGACAATTACGGCTTCCGGTGCTTCCTGCGCCTTCCCGGCCTCTTCGGCCAGCAGGTTATTGGCAGCAATGGCGAGCGCAGCGCCAAGGGCGGCAAAGGCAATACGGCGTGCATTATTCGGCATCTTGATTCCTCCTGTGCTGTGGTTGGCGTTAAACAAAAGGGGCCTTGCGGCCCCTTTTCAATCGACGCCGATTACTTGGCGTTCATCCAGGCGCGAGCGGCATCCAGCATGCGGCAGGAGTAACCCCACTCGTTGTCGTACCAGGCCAGGACCTTGACCAGCACCGAGCCGTCTTCGCCCTTGATGACGCGGGTTTGCGTGGCGTCAAAGGTGGAGGAGACGGTGGTGTGGTTGAAGTCGGACGACACCAGCGGCTCGTTGTTGACGTCGAGGATGCCCTTCAGCGGCCCGTTGGCAGCGGCCGTCATCAAGGCGTTGATTTCTTCCTTGGTGGTGGCGCGCTCGGCGGTGAAGGTCAGGTCGACCAGCGAGACGTTGATGGTCGGGACGCGCAGCGCGAAGCCATCAACCTTGCCGACCAGTTGCGGCAGCACCAGGCCGACGGCCTTGGCGGCGCCGGTCTTGGTCGGGATGATGTTGGCGGCGGCGGCGCGGGCGCGGCGCAGGTCCTTGTGGCGCACGTCCACGGTCACCTGGTCGTTGGTGTAGGCGTGGATGGTGGTCATCAGGCCCTGCTTGATGCCGATGGCGTCAGACAGGATCTTGGCAACCGGGGCCAGGCAGTTGGTCGTGCACGAGGCATTGGAGACGACGGTCATGTCGGCTTTCAGCGCGCCTTCGTTAACACCCATGACGATGGTGGTATCGACGTCATCGCCGCCTGGGGCGGAGATCAGCACGCGCTTGGCGCCCTGGTCGAGCAGGTCCTTGGCCTTGGCCTTGGTGGTGTAGGCGCCGGTACATTCGAGCAGGATATCCACGCCGTGGCTGGCCCAGTTGACACCCTTCGGGTCCTTGGTGGAGTAGAAAGCGATCTTCTTGCCATCGATGATGATGCAGTTTTCACCTTCGGTTTCGACACTGGTGCGGAAACGGCCGTGCGTGGTGTCGTACTTGAGCAGGTGGGCGTTGGTGGCCAGATCGCCGGCGGCGTTGATGGCGACGACGTCGAATTCATTCTGCAGGCCCTGCTCGTAAATCGCGCGCAGTGTGCAGCGACCGATACGACCGAAACCGTTGATAGCAACCTTGATAGCCATGAATCTCTCCTCTTTTAGTGAATCAGGACAACAGCGCCTTGGCCGTCTTGACGACGTTGGCGACGGTGAAACCGAACATGTCGAACAACTGGCCGGCCGGGGCCGACTCGCCGAAGCGGTCGATGCCGATCACGGCGCCATGCAGGCCGACATACTTGTGCCAGAAATCCGGGTGAGCGGCTTCGATGGCGATGCGTTTCTTGCAGCCGCCGAGTACGGCGCTCTTGTAGTCGGCGCTTTGGCGGTCGAAAACGTTGGTGCAGGGCATGGAAACGACGCGGGTCGCAATGCCTTCGCCAGCCAGCGCAGCCTGGGCATCCAGCGCCAATTTGATTTCAGAACCGGTGGCGATGAAAGTGAGCTGGGCTTCGCCTTCGGCTTCAGATAGCACGTAACCACCCTTGGCGATGTCGGCGTTGGCGATATTCTGCGTGACAGTCGGCAGATTCTGACGCGACAAGGCTAACAAACTCGGGCCATTTTTCCGGTCGACCGCAGCAGTCCAGGCGATGGCCGTTTCGGTCGCATCAGCCGGGCGCCAGACGTCGAGATTCGGGATGATGCGCAGGCTGGGGATGTGCTCGACCGGCTGGTGCGTCGGGCCGT
>DAOLIO010000264.1:1814-3812 GCA_035328505.1 Azonexus sp. | reverse complement strand
GTTCTCGCGAAAATCCTGTCGATTTCCGGATACTCCGCCTTGAGCCCCTTTTCCAACTGTTGCTGCATGGCTACTGACTGCGAAAGGCTGGTTCCAGGAATTCGCAGTGCCTGAATCGCAAAGTCGCCTTCGTTCAGGCTCGGTACGAATTCGCTCCCCATGCGCGTCGCGACCAAGCCTGAGAGAAGAACCATGACCGCCGTGAAGACCAGCACCACCGGCTTGTTCGCCATGACGCCAGCCAGAACAGGCTCATACCAACGCTTGGCTGACCGCATCAGGAAGTTTTCCGTTTCATCCACCTTTTCACCGATGAACAGTGCGACGCCAGCGGGAATAAAGGTGACGGAGAGGATCATGGCACCTACGAGCGCGGTGACCACGGTGAAGGCCATGGGGTGGAACATTTTTCCTTCGACGCCGGTGAGCGCGAAGATCGGCAGATAGACGATCATGATGATGAGCTGACCGAATAGCAGCGCTCGGCGAGCCTCTTTCGAAGCGGCAAAGACTTCGTGGAAGCGCTCGGTCCGGGTCAATGGTCGCCCGTGATGTGCCTGGGCGTGGGCCAAACGGCGAACACAGTTCTCCACAATGACGACTGCACCATCGATGATGATCCCGAAGTCAAGAGCGCCGAGGCTCATTAGGTTGGCACTAATCTGGTAGGTCACCATCCCCGAAAAGGTAAACAGCATGGAGAGCGGGATCACCATGGCGGTGATTACAGCTGCCCGCATGTTGCCGAGGAACAGGAATAGAATGACGATGACTAGGATCGCCCCTTCCAGAAGGTTCTTCTTGACGGTATTGATCGCTTTGTCCACCAGGACGGTACGGTCATAGACTGTCACTGCCTTGATGCCTTCCGGCAGATTGCGGTTGATTTCGACCATTTTCTGGTCGACCGCCCGTGAGACGGTGCGACTGTTCTCGCCAATCAACATGAACACGGTACCCAGAACGACTTCACGCCCGTTGTCAGTGGCGGCACCTGTACGTAGCTCACGACCGATGCCAACATCGGCCACGTCGCGGATACGGATCGGCACGCCCTGGACATTGCCCAGGATGACGTTACGAATATCCTCGATGCTACGCACTTGGCCAGGAGCACGAATCAGATACTGTTCGCCGCGCTTCTCGATATAACCGGCGCCGACGTTGCTGTTGTTGCGGTCGATGGCGATTACCACGTCCTGAAGTGTCAGGCCGTAGGAAGCCAGCTTTTCCGGGCTGGGTGCTACCTGATACTCTTTGGCAAAGCCACCAATCGAGTTGATTTCAGTCACGCCTGTCACGTTGCGCAGTTGCGGCTTGATGATCCAATCTTGTATTTCGCGCAAATCAGTCGGTGTATAGGGAGTGCCATCCGGCTTTTTGGCGCCGTCCTCTGCTTCTACCGTCCAGAGATAGATTTCACCCAGGCCAGTAGAGATGGGCCCCATTGCCGGCGCTATTCCGGCAGGGAGTTTTTCCTTGGCTTCCTGAATCCTCTGATTGACTAGTTGGCGGGCAAAATAGATGTCCGTTCCATCCTTGAAAATCACAGAAACCTGCGACAACCCGTAACGCGACAGGGAGCGAGTCTGCTCCAGGTGAGGCAGGCCGGCCATGACGGTCTCGACCGGAAAGGTCACTCGCTGCTCGACTTCGAGCGGCGAATAGCCCGGCGCTGCCGTATTGATCTGCACTTGAACATTCGTGATATCGGGTACGGCGTCAATCGGCAGGCGCTGGTAGTTATAGATTCCCAAGCCAGCCATGCCGAAGACGGCCAATAGAACCAGCCAGCGGTGTTCGATGGCGAGGCGGATGATGCGTTCAAACATGTTGTTCTCCCTCGCCTCAGTGGCTGTGCTCGGCGCTACCCTTGCCGAGTTCCGACTTCAGGACGAAGCTGCCTGACGCTGCATAAGGGGTTCCTGCTTTCATTCCACTAACCACTTCGATGAATTTGCCATCCGAACGGCCCAAGGTCACCGGTTGTGCAACGAA
>DAOLIO010000264.1:0-1714 GCA_035328505.1 Azonexus sp. | reverse complement strand
CCACTTCGATGAATTTGCCATCCGAACGGCCCAAGGTCACCGGTTGTGCAACGAAGCCGTCAGGCACCTTGATGAAAACGACGCTCTTGTCACCAATCGTCTGAATGGCGTCGGTTTGAACGCTGACTGGAACTTCGGCTTCACTGGAAACGACTTCGATATTCACGAACAATCCAGGACGCCAAGCCATCTTCGGGTTGGCCAAAGTGACCCGCGCCTTGGCCGTGCGCGTATCCTGTCCGAGCAATGCACCCACGTAGGAGATGCTGCCTTCGGCTTTCGAGTCGAAGGCAGTTGCCTTAACAACAACCTTTTCACCAACCCGGATGACGTTCAGATCTTTGGCAGGAACGACAATCTCCGCCCATACGGAAGACAAGTCGGAAATTGTGAAAATACTGGCATCTTCCTTGACTGCCTCGCCAAGTGCGATGTGTTTTTCCACGACCATGCCGTCGAAAGGTGCGCGGATTTCATAACGATTGAGGCTGCCCGAAACCGTGGCACTGGCACCCAGCGCAATCAACTTTTGCTGGCTGTTAGCAACGGCGATTTCGGCTTCCCTTAAAGTTTGTTGGGCTTGCAGGTAGTCTTGCTCGGCAGAGATCTTTTCTTCCCAGAGCTTCTTCTCACGCTCATAGGTCGATTTGGCGAGCGAAAAACGCTTCTGCGCTGCTAGAAGTTCACTGCGTTGCTCCGAAAGGCCAGTGCTGGCGATCACAGCCAGAACCTGACCGCGCTTGACTGTTTGCCCCAGATTGGCAGGAACACTCTCGACGACTCCGGCAAGACGGGGTACAACATGCGCGGTACGGTCCTCGTTAAACCGGATTTCGCCGGGAAGCTGAGCCGCTGTTTTGATTTTGGCGGGAGTGGCCTTCTGGATACCGATGGCAGCAGCTTTAATTTGCTCGTCCGTTAGCTCGATTTTTCCTTCTTCCCGGGTATCGATGAACAGGAATGGGGTATTTCCCATTAGCACCGATATGGAGGCTTCGAACACATGCGGCTCTGCAATTTGGCTGGTACTTTTCAGGTAGTCTTTCTCGGCTGAAAAGAGGACTTCCTGCTTCTCCCCGCCCGGTCGCGTCAGTGCTACCGAAACTTTTGCCACAGTTGGTGCAAGTGGCTTTCCTTGCTGGAACAACCAGACACGGAAGCCAGGCTCGCCACCATCTTCGGACAACAGCAATTCCAGACCAAAACCATCCTCGGAAAATAATTTGCCACCATGCGGCCCCGACTTTGGTTCAGCCTCATGGTGCTCTGTATCTCCGTGTTCTTTGGCATGGTCGTGTCCATCGACCGCTTTACTGCCATGATGCTCGGCATCGGCATGGCCCTTGGCTTCGGCGTGGCTGGCGTGTTCAGGCTGTTCTCCAGCGGGCTGGGAGGTATTGCCACCCAGTATCCAGGTGCCCGCGACAACTCCGGTCGCCAAGATCACGGCAATGGCGATCCCTTGCTTTTTGGTGAGGTTAAAGGTGTTCTTGTTGAAATTCATTTTCACGACGTGCTCCTACGGACGGCTGGGTACGACAGATGGCATTGAATCGATGGAGCCCAGGAAGCGCTCCAGTTCGGCAGCGGTCCGATGAGCATCGGACAAACTTCTCAGGTATTGGGCTCTCGCCTGAAAGAAGGTGCGTTGGGCATCCAATACTTCCAGAAAACTGAATTTCCCCAGCTCAAATCCTTTGCTGGCGGCCTCATA
>DAOLIO010000263.1:0-3817 GCA_035328505.1 Azonexus sp. | reverse complement strand
ACATGAAACGCACGTATCAACCGTCGGTCGTGCGCCGCAAGCGCACCCATGGCTTCCTGGTCCGTATGCGCACCAAGGGTGGCCGTGCAGTCATTGCTGCTCGCCGCGCCAAGGGTCGTACTCGTCTGGCCGTTTAATCGGACGTTTGGCGAGGTGGAACAAACCTTCGCCCGACGCTATCGCCTGACAAAAACGGATGAGTTCTCATCCGTTTTTGGTTTCAGGAGAGCAATTCGTGGCAAGTTGCTGATGTTGCACTATCAGCCTCGTCCCGAAGGCAATACCGAGGCAAGACTGGGCGTGGTAGTTGCCAAAAAGCTGCTCAAACGTGCCGTCGACCGTAATCGCGTCAAACGGGTCGTTCGTGAGCAATTTCGGCTTCACCGGGCCACTTTGCCCGGCATTGATCTGGTAGTCAGGTTGGCTACAAAGCCAATATCGCTCGAAGGTGCGCAACTGGCTGCAGATTTCCTTGCCTTGCTTGATAAACTGCATCGGTCCAAGCCGACGCGTGACGCATGATGAAATACCTGATGATCGGTCTGATTCGCATCTACCAATATGCAATCAGTCCATTTCTCGGGCGAAGCTGCCGATATGTTCCCAGTTGTTCGACATATGCGGTAGAAGCAGTACAGAAATATGGCGCCTTCCGGGGTGGCTGGTTGGGCTTTAAACGAGTCTGCCGTTGCCACCCGTGGCATCCTGGTGGGTACGACCCCGTACCCTGAATCAAGAATTCTTTTGTAGGCTGTTCATGGATACTCGACGCCTGATACTGGTTTTGATCTTCACGTTTTCCAGCTTCATGCTGTGGGAAAACTGGCAGAAATACAACCAGCCCAAACCCGTAGCCGAAGCGGCCAACGCAGCCGATATTGCTGGTGCAGCGCCAATACCCTCGGCTGCCCTGCAGGCAAAGGCCGCTCCCGGGGAAGTTCAGCCCGCTGCGCCGGCATCAACTGCCGCAACATTTACGGTAGCTACCGACCTGATCAAGGCGACCATTTCCGAACAAGGCGGTGATCTGGTCGAGCTCGAATTGCTCAAGTACAAGGCTCATGAGGATAAGTCGAAGAACTTCTTCTTGTTTGATGCCAAGCACCAATATGCAGCACAAAGTGGCCTGATTGGCGAAGGCATGCCAAATCACCGCACGTTGTTCAAGCATGTAGCGGGTCCGACAAGCCTGGCTGATGGAGCCAACGAGTTAAAAGTCAGACTCGAGGCAACGGCAAGCAATGGTGCCAAAGTTGCCAAGATTCTGACCTTCAAACGTGGTTCCTACGATATCGATGTCACTTGGGAAATCAACAACACCACCGATAAACCGCTGACACCCAATGCATATTTTCAATTGCAGCGTGATGATGTCAAGCCGGAAGGCGAGACAAAAATGGTGTCAACGTTTACGGGTGCGGCGGTTTATACCGATGCGGACAAATATCAGAAGGTTGATTTTGCCCATATCGCTGAAAACAAGGCCAAGTTCACCAAGAACGCCGACAATGGCTGGCTGGCCATGGTTCAGCATTATTTTGTATCGGCTTGGGTACCTAAAGATAAGACCCCTCGCGAGTTTTACATGCGCAAGCTTGATGGGGCCACCGTGTTCCAAGCTGGCGTCATTGTTTCGATTCCCGAAATTGCACGTGGTGCCAAGAGCGATACATCGGTCACGCTATACGCAGGACCACAAGAGCAGTCGGCGCTCAAACAAGTCGCTCCTGGACTTGATCTGGTTGTCGACTACGGTTGGTTGACGGTCGTGGCTGCACCCATTTTCTGGGCGCTGGAAGCCATCCACAAGATTGTCGGCAACTGGGGTTGGGCAATTGTGGTTCTGACGGTCATTCTCAAGGCAATTTTCTTCCCGCTATCCGCTGCTTCGTACAAGTCGATGGCCAAGATGAAGAAGCTGACGCCGCGCTTGACGCACCTCAAGGAGCGTTATGGTGATGACAAACAGCGTCTGAATCAGGAAATGATGAAGATGTACCAGACCGAGAAGGTCAATCCGCTCGGTGGCTGCCTGCCAATCCTGATCCAGATTCCGGTGTTCATTTCACTCTACTGGGTGTTGCTGGGGGCCGTTGAAATGCGTGACGCGCCGTGGATTCTGTGGATCAAGGACCTCGCTTCGGCGGATCCCTACTACATTCTGCCCGTCATCATGATGGTGTCGATGTTCGTGCAGACCAAACTGAATCCAACACCACCGGACCCGATCCAGGCCAAGGTGATGATGGCGATGCCGCTGATCTTCGGTTTCATGTTCTTCTGGTTCCCGGCCGGTCTGGTTTTGTACTGGGTGGTTAACAACGTGCTCTCCATTGCCCAGCAGTGGCAGATCACGCGCCTGATTGACGCTGGTGGCAAGGCTGCCAACGACCCGAAAGCTTAAGGTGTGAAGTCAGACACCATAGCTGCCATCGCCACGGCCCCCGGCCGTGGTGGTGTCGGCGTCATTCGTGTATCGGGCAGCAATTTGCTGCCCTTTGCATTTGAACTGACCGGAAAAACTCCGAAGCCCCGTTACGCAACACTAACTGATTTCAAATCAGCTGACGGTGCCACGGTCGACAGTGGAATATTGCTGTTTTTCAATAATCCCAATTCGTTTACCGGCGAAGACGTCCTGGAACTGCAAGGCCACGGTGGCCCTGTGGTCATGCAGATGCTCCTTGCCCGCTGCCTTGATCTCGGTGCTCGTCTGGCAGAACCGGGTGAATTCAGCCGACGTGCCTTCCTGAACGGAAAAATGGACTTGGCTCAGGCCGAAGCCGTCGCCGATCTGATAGATGCGGCAACCGCCAGCGCAGCACGTTCAGCAGTTCGTTCATTGCAGGGCGAGTTCTCGCGGGCCATCGGCGAACTGAACGAAGAGTTGATCAACCTGCGCATGCTGGTTGAAGCGACGCTGGATTTCCCCGAAGAAGATATCGATTTTCTGAAGGCGGCCAATGCATTTGGTCGACTGGAACGCCTGCAACTGAAGCTGGCCGAAATCTTCGACCGCGCAGGTCAGGGAAAACTGCTGCAATCGGGGCTACACGTCGTACTTGCGGGGCAACCCAATGTAGGCAAATCATCGCTCCTCAATCGGCTTGCGGGCGACGATCTGGCCATCGTCACGCCGATAGCCGGCACTACGCGCGATGCGTTGCGATCAACCATACAGATCGAAGGTATTCCGCTGCACATCATCGATACTGCCGGCCTGCGCGAAACAGACGACGAAGTCGAGAAAATTGGTATCGAACGTAGCTGGAAAGAAATCGAGCGTTCCGATGCAGTGCTGCTACTTGTCGATGCCCGAACCGGCATCACCGATGCCGATCGGGAAATTCTCGCCCGTCTGCCAGCACGCCTAAAGCGCATTACCATCTACAACAAAATTGATCTCTCGGGCACCCAGCCGGAGCGGCACGACGAGCCGGACAGCATCGCCATTTCCCTTTCTGCACGCTCCGGTGAGGGGATAGGCCTGTTACGCCAGGAATTGTTGAGGATAGCCGGCTGGCATCAGGCCGAAGATGTATTCATTGCCCGAGAACGTCATCTTCGCGCGTTGTCTGATGCGCAGAACCATGTAGCGGCAGCCCGAAATATCGTTGAAAGCGCATTTCCAGCCCTCGAACTGTTTGCCGAAGAACTCCGTTTGACGCAACAATCACTTGGCCAAATTACCGGTGAATTCACAGCAGACGACCTCCTCGGGGTCATATTTAGCCGATTCTGCATCGGCAAATAAGTCTGTCAGCAAGTCTGTGTACAAACTGTACAGAGATTGTTGGTAAATCGACTATTTTTCAAA
>DAOLIO010000262.1:0-3823 GCA_035328505.1 Azonexus sp. | reverse complement strand
TCCCTGTCCGAGCCAAACCCAATTGGAAAATTTACAGAACTGTCCTCATGACGTATCTTCGGCTCTCAACAGCCTTTGCGGTTTGCGCCCTCAGCATGACAAGCGGCATGCTTAATCAGGGGCGAACTCGCGACATTGATGTCGATGGCGTCCTTTGCTGAATTTGGCTGTGCAGTAGCTGCCGATGAAGGAGACAGAATGACCAAGAAACTGGCAATATTATCGATTGAAGATTCAAACGCTGATTTCTTGTTGGTAGAACGCCAACTTCAAACCGAAGGTTTCGACTGCCAATGCCAACGGGTGGATGACCAGGAATCGCTGAGTATTGCCTTGCAAACCGGGCACTGGGATTTGGTTATCTCCGATTATTGTGTCCCCGGACTTTACTTTCCGGAGGTGCTGGCGCAGGTCAAGCAGCACTCACCGACTTTGCCGCTGATCATCGTTTCTGGAACGATCGGTGAAGCCAAGGGCGCAATGATGGTCAAGCTTGGTGCAAGCGATTTCGTATCGAAAGAGTTCCTTGACGATCTGGTTCCGACGATCAAACGCCACATTTACCTGGACTCAGCGAGGGCATGATCACAGCGGCGCCCATTTATACCGCCGATTGTTTCCTGCCCGCTGTTCAAGCGTCACCCACACTGACCAATGAGGCATACGCTCCAGTATTTACCGGGGAACCTGACAGAAAAAGGTGTAATACCCTAGCACAACGGGTATCCCGTATTCCGGCGAAAGATTGGCAAATTCTGTTCATTCAATCTACCTACCCGTCTCGTTTGAGAATATCTACCATATGCCCAATCTGATACGCCGGCCCAGTGATATGGCTTCTGCATGGCTGGCGGCGCTGGTCATTTTCGCGCTGTCCGGATTTATCGCATGGCAGGATTGGCGCGACGACCGCACGAAGGCAGAAATTTCAGTACTCAATACCGCGCAAGTCTTGGCGGATCAGACTGAAAACCTGTTCGACCAAATCAATGCCTTGCTTAATTCAGTCGGTGATCGGTATGCCACGCTTCGCGAGTCAGGGGAACGCGAACGCGACCGTTTTGCCGAGGAGATCCGGCGAGAGGTGCCCTACTATCCGTTGGTTGTTCGTATTGGAGTCACTGACCAAGAGGGTGCCGTCGTTTTGAACACGCAATCGGCCGGTGCTGGCGTGCCAGCCGTCACAATTGCCGACAGGGACTATTTTCAACGGGCCAAGCAGGGTGATCGCAGCCTGATTTTTTCCGGGCCGCTACAGACCAGGGTGACGGGAGAATGGGCGATGGTCCTTGCCAGACGCATCGAGGGCCCTGACGGCCGGTTCCTGGGCGTTGCCTTTGCCGTGCTACCCATCGAATCGATCGGAAAGCAGTTCTCGAAAATCAACCTCGGGGTTCAGGGAATCATTAATCTGCGCGCCCTGGATTTTGCGCAGATCGTTCGCTTTCCTGCGCTGACGGGGGCAAACACGGGAACCGGCAACCGCACTGTATCGGACACGATCCGGAAGCTGATGCAGGAAGCGCCTGAAAAGGATCACTATGTCTATCAAACCGTAGCACCGATCGACGGAACAGAACGGGTCTATGCGTACAAGCGATTTGACCACTCCCCTTTCTGGATGACTGTCGGACGGGCAACAGCGGATTTTGGGAGCACCTGGAAGCAAACCGCGACCCTGCTCGCGCTATTTTCTTTCGCAATTGCGGTCATATTATATTTGGGGGCCCGCAAGTTGCAGATGCAAAACCAGCAACTCGCTCAACGCGTCGCCGAACTCGATGTTGCCAGGCGCAAGTTGAGCCTCAGCGAAGAAACGCTCCGCCTGTTTATCGAGCATGCCCCGGCTGCGCTGGCCATGTTTGACCTGGACATGCGATATTTATCGGTCAGCCGTCGATGGCTGGAAGATTATGGTCTGGTTGGAGAGAATGTCATTGGCCGCTCTCACTATGACGTATTCCCCGGTATTGGTGAGCGTTGGATCGACATCCATCGCCGTGCTCTTGCCGGCGAAACAATCAAAAGAGACGAAGATCATTTCGTCCTGAGAAGTGGCAGAGTGCTCTGGTTGCGTTGGGAAGTCATTCCCTGGCACGGCGCCGACGGGGCCATCGGCGGTATCGTGATCTTCAATGAAAACATCACCGAACGAGTCCGTTTCCTCAAGGAACTGGAACAAGTCAATGCCGAACTGGAGCAGCGGGTTGCCCGGCGTACGGCTGAATTGTCGGCCGCGAATCAGGAGCTTGAAGCCTTCGCCTATTCGGTATCGCACGATCTGCGCGCGCCGCTGCGTGCCTTGCGCGGTTTTTCCCGTGCCTTGCAGGAAGACTATGCAGGACAGTTGGCGGGCAAGGGAAACCAGTACCTGGAGGAGATCCGCAAGGCAGGCAGCCGTATGAGCGAAGTGATCGAGGGCGTCCTTGAACTGTCGCGCAGCGCGAGCGGCAAACTGCATTGTGAAGAGGTCGATATCACCGCGCTGAGTGACGAGGTTCTCAAGGAGTTTCAGGATGCCGAACCGGACCGCCAGGTCAGCTGCGACGTCGAGCCAGGCATGAAAGTTCAGGGAGACCGGGCGATGATGTTCGTGGTACTGCAGAATTTGCTCGGCAACGCGTGGAAATACAGCGCGAACAGACCCCTCGCCTCGATTCGTATCGCCAGCCACGCAGATGGCACTTTCACGCGCTATTGCGTGTCGGACAATGGCGCCGGATTCAACCGGAACCATGCAGAGATGCTATTCATACCATTCCAGCGCCTTCACCGGCAGGATGAATTTCCCGGCTTAGGCATCGGACTGGCGACCGTGCGCCGCATCGTCCGACGGCACGGCGGCGAACTATTCGTAATGTTTGCCGAGCCCGGGGTCGGCGCAACATTTTGCTTTACGCTGCCAAACGACCCCCAAGAGGCATCGACGAACGCAGACGCTTAAGGACACTGGCACATTTCACCCGTTCCAGGATTAACGTGTTTTAGATATTGGCTGTCCTGCCAATTTTATTAGGCTTCCAGTGCGATTGCACAGCGTCCCGACCAAGCACGATCCTAATATTCACCCCAGCTCTAGCTGTTAGGTTTGGGGCAATAGATCCGCTCAGTTCTAATTGAGACATTAGTTTTCGCGCCACATCTTCATACAGGGGATCGTATTGAATTTTGGTTTTATTGACGGAATACGAATGATAGTTGGTTATCCTCGTGACTAACATTTTGTTGCTTCGTAGTTGTGAACTGAATTTACGTGCGAATCCTCCAACACCATTCCCATTCGAAACTTCAACGCGAACTGCAGAAACCGGTGTCTGTCGCTCATTCTTGACATTTACCTCCGCTGAATTTGCCGAATATATTTCGATTGTTCCACCATTCGATGAGACCTCTCGATTTGCGGATACGAGAACGAATTTTCCACCGGTAATCTGGTTCGTATTCTTTTGCACAAGTTTGGCTTCATTCACCGAATCAATTGGCCCATAAGGCGCCATTTTTGCCGGTAAAGGTTCAATTCTGCGGTTTTCCTCTGATTTTGCTATTTGCATCGTGCCACTATCGGCTTGAGTTTCTTGGGTTGTCAGTTCCAAAGCCAAACCGAGTTTCGGTGATAATGATTCGTTGCTAGCAGTTTGCATCCCTTCACTCGCAGCGCCGACAGAAAGCGAATTCGATGTGAAATCCGACGGAAGCGCCGCCAAGTGCCGGGATTTTACCGCTTCGATAATAGTTTTTTCAGAACGCGCGCCAGCGATTTGCTCAAGGTTCACCCAACCACGTTCAAGTTTTTCGTCTAGATTTAGTGCCTTTAGCACGGCGG
>DAOLIO010000261.1:0-3825 GCA_035328505.1 Azonexus sp. | reverse complement strand
GAGAGGCAAGATTATGAAGCAAACCTAACCACCCGTCAAGCGTTTCTGAAAAATTAAAACGCTTTATTTTTTTAATTTCGACAAAAAATCATCGAATTATCAATTACTTCGCGCTGGTTGCGGGAGCAGGACTTGAACCTGCGACCTTCGGGTTATGAGCCCGACGAGCTGCCAACTGCTCCATCCCGCGTCCGTCGAAGAGGGCGCATTATCCAGACCTAACCACAACACGTCAACAACTATCTGAGGAAAAGCGGACTATTTCTTTTCCACCCACTCAATCAATGAAGCCCATTGCCCCACATCCCTGCGCAACTTAGCTCGAGGGGGATCGAATACCGTACATCCCCCCGCTGCAACATTGACGTAGTTTTGCGTGTTTCTCAGATAGGCCACGATGGGTATATCAAAGTGCTTCAGAAACTCCTCCAACATTCCAGCAGCCTTTGTGCGCGGATCAACCCGCATAGCAACGATCCCCACCTTTGTCCGCTGCCCACGCATTTCACTCCGCATTGAATTAAGGAAATCCTCCGTAGCAGCCATGTCAAAGACTGATGGCACCAATGGCACCAACACTTTATCAACCGATCTCAAATAATCAGTTAGCTTGTACCCTTGCAAACCCGCCGGCGCATCAACTACCACCCAATCAGCTTCTTTTGGCAAATTTAGTGAAATCTGATTGCCCGCAAAATATCCAGTAATCGGAGGCAAGCCTGGGTCGCGAAAAGCCATCCAGCGTAAAGACGATTGCTGGCGATCCAGATCACACAAAGTCGTCTTCTTCCCCTGGTTGGCAAAATATCCTGACAAATTTGTAGCCAGTGTTGTTTTGCCTGCCCCACCTTTAGGATTTGCAACCAGAACTGCTCGCATATCTGCCCCCGTTATTAGTTTGTAGAGGGATTATATTCGCCACCTCAAAGCCCTCATAGATGCATAAAATGCAAGCTTTCCTTCTGTACAACTTATCATGACCATAAAAGCGGCAAGCGATCGTCAAGGCATTCAATCCGTTGAGGTGGGATTTCGCCTCTTGCGCGTACTAGCTGCCACCAATCGTCCAATGATGCTGCGCGATATTGCTAAGGGTGCAGCAATGCCCGCCGCAAAAGCACATAGATATATGGTCAGTTTTTTGCGGGTAGGAATTGTCGAGCAGGATGCAAGTAGCGGCCGCTATGATTTGGGCTCATATGCACTTGAGTTGGGGCTCTCCGGCTTGGGGCGCTTAGACCCCGTCCGGCTATCTGGACCGATCCTTGAGGCACTCTGCGAGGAAATACAGGAAACCGTTGCTTTGGCTGTATGGGGCAATCATGGGGCGACCATCGTGAGAATCGTTGACGCGGGCGGTCCCATAACGATTACCCTGCGATCCGGTACAGTTTTACCCTTATGTAAATCAGCCACAGGCAGGGCATTTGCAGCCTTTTATCGATCACCATTCCTCAAGAAAATGCTGGATGACGAGTTAAAGGAGACCTCCGACGCCAGTAAAACTGCCATCACTATCGTGCGTCGGCAACTGGAAAAAAGCCTGACTGAAATCCGTGATCATGGGATAGCTCGCGCCACGGGCAGCCTTACACCCGGCATCAATGGATTTAGTGCCCCCGTCTACGATCACACAGGAAGCATGGTCGCAGCCATTACATCGCTCGGAACAATGGGGGAGTTCAATGTTGAATGGGATAGTCCAGTAGCAAAGGCCATGATGAATGCAGCCCAAAGCCTCTCACTGCGACTGGGTCATGGCAACATACAGAAATAGGTTGCATCAAAAACTTGCTGGAAATCAAAAAAGCCACTCCGAAGAATGGCTTAAGTGATTGATTTTACTGGTGCCCCCGAACGGAATCGAACCGCTACCTGATGATTACAAATCAACTGCACGACCTTCATGCTACGGGGGCCCAAGCGACCGGGCGTGATTATAGCTTGAACATCCAAATTTCGTAATGACCACACTCACCAACCCCTTTGAAATCGCCCGAGAAACGCTGCGCTTGCTCGCCACGCGCCGTATTCCGCCGTCGCCAGACAATTACCTGACGCTCTATCATGAAATAGCAGGGACCAAACCCGCGAGCAACTCCTTTCCCGAAGAACAACTCCGCTCACTCGCGGCCGCACTTCCCAAGGCGTCACCGGATCAACTAAGACTGGCCCGCCAGCTTGACGAGGCCGTCAAATCCGCCAACTGGGCAGATTACAAAAAGTACCTGACAGAATTTATCGCTGCGCTCGCCGAATCGCAAAAACTGGGATGGTCCGAACTCATCGCAGATCTGCTGCGGCAATGGGAAGCCAAGCACCCAGGTCTGACCACCACGCGCAAACGGGAGTCGCTCGAACATATTCTCACCAGCGGTGGCGCGAACCCTGACACATTGTTCAATCGCCTGCAGAGCCTGATGCGATCCTGGGGCCAAGGGAAGGCCGGCGATAGTGCCAACACACCCAGCCCCGTCGAACCGGAAGATTCCGAAAATCGCCAAATTTCCGGGTTGACCGCGGCAAGCACCGATTTGCTGCCTGAGCTCCGAGAACTCTTCGCCTTCACGCTTGAAACAGCCATGGCAACCCAGCTGCTCGAAAGCCCGCAGCTTTCGTCGGATGCCAAGGTGCTGGCCAAAGACATACGCACCGCTGTCAGTCCGGAGCAACTGCAAGAATTCCTTACCCGACTGAAACGTTTCGCTTTCAAACTCGAACTGCTGGCCGAAGACCAGACCGAACTTCGCCATAGCCTGCTCAACCTGCTTCGACTACTGGTCACCAACATCACCGAACTTGTTCTCGACGACCATTGGCTACACGGGCAAATCGAAGTGGTGCGCGAAATCATCGACAAGCCGCTCTCG
The DNA here is from genome assembly GCA_035328505.1 of Azonexus sp. Lineage (GTDB taxonomy): Bacteria > Pseudomonadota > Gammaproteobacteria > Burkholderiales > Rhodocyclaceae > Azonexus. Next base: position 955 of record DAOLIO010000261.1, on the reverse strand, counting down.
CAGCGCGCACTAGACGACGCCGAACGCCGCCTTAAAGAAGTCCTTTTCAAACAAGCACAACTCAAGTCCAGCCTCTCCGAAGCACGAGAAGCCATCAAAAACATGCTGGCCGGCTTTGTCGACCACCTCGCCGACTTCGCCGACGCCACCTCCGACTATCACGACAAGATTGAAAACTGCGCCGAAAAAATCAGCTCTGCCAACGACATCTCCGAACTCGAGACAGTGCTCGGCGAAGTCATGCGCGAAACCCGGACCATTCAGATCAATGCCCAGCGTTCGCGAGACGAATTGCGCTCAACACAACAAAAAGTCCAGGAATCCGAAGCGCGCATCCAGGAACTTGAACGCGAACTCGAAGCCACCAGCGACCTCGTCCGCCACGACCAGCTCACCGGCGTACTCAACCGCCGCGGCCTGGAAGAAACTTTTGCCAAGGAAGCTGCCCGGGCCAGCCGTCACGACACCACCCTCTGTGTCGCACTGATTGACATCGACAATTTCAAGAAACTCAACGACTCCATGGGCCACGACGCTGGAGACGAAGCACTGATCCACCTTGCCGGCATCTGCCGGGAAACCCTCCGCCCGCAAGACACCGTGGCACGCTACGGCGGAGAAGAATTCATCATTCTTCTCCCTGACACGTCACTGGACGATGCAGTTGTCGCACTTACCCGCCTGCAGCGCGAACTCACCAAAAAGTTTTTCCTGCACGCCAACGAAAAAGTGCTGATCACCTTCAGCGCCGGCGTTACGCAAATGCTGGGCGCGGACAATCAGACCAGCGTAATCAAACGCGCTGATGCCGCGATGTACCAAGCCAAGCAAACCGGTAAAAACCGGGTCATTCCCGCAATCTAAGCACCACCCAAACCCGAAGGTAGCAGCACACCCGAGTCACAGGAGTGCCGCGCTGACACGTTCACACCAAGGCTCAACACCATCAAAACAA
>DAOLIO010000260.1:0-3832 GCA_035328505.1 Azonexus sp. | reverse complement strand
ATGCTGCGCGACAAGAAACTCGACAACCCGTGGCGCAAGCACGGCAACATTCCTCTGTAAGCGTCAGGGAGAAACAGGAATATGTTCACTAAGATTCTGATCGCAAACCGCGGCGAAATTGCCTGCCGCGTCATCAAAACTGCTCGCAAGATGGGCATCAAGACGGTTGCCGTTTATTCCGAAGCAGACAAGGACGCCCTGCACGTCGATCTGGCCGACGAAGCCGTCTGCATCGGTCCGGCCGCTTCGAAAGAATCGTATCTGGTCATGGACAAGATCATCGCTGCCTGCAAGCAGACCGGTGCTCAGGCTGTCCATCCGGGTTACGGCTTTCTGTCCGAGAACGCCACGTTCTCGCGTCGTCTGGAAGAGGAAGGCATCAAGTTCATCGGTCCCAAGCATTATTCGGTGGCCAAGATGGGCGACAAGATCGAGTCCAAGAAACTCGCCATTGCTGCCAACGTCAATACCATTCCAGGTTACAACGATGCCATCGCGGGTCCCGATGAAGCCGTCAAGATCGCCCAGGGCATTGGTTATCCGGTCATGATCAAGGCGTCCGCTGGTGGCGGTGGCAAAGGTCTGCGCGTGGCCTTTAACGATGCAGAAGCGCACGAAGGCTTTACTTCCTGCGTTAACGAAGCACGCAATTCCTTTGGTGACGACCGCGTCTTCATCGAGAAGTATGTGCTGGAACCGCGCCATATCGAAATTCAGGTTCTCGGCGACTCGCACGGAAACTATGTGTACCTGAACGAGCGTGATTGCTCGATCCAGCGTCGTCACCAGAAGGTCATCGAAGAGGCGCCCAGCCCGTTTGTTGACCCGGCCATGCGCAAGGCAATGGGTGAGCAGGCAGTGGCACTGGCCCGTGCGGTGGACTACGAATCGGCAGGGACGGTTGAATTCGTCGTCTCCGGCGCGACCAAGGAATTCTACTTCCTGGAAATGAACACCCGCCTGCAGGTGGAGCACCCGGTCACCGAACTCATCACTGGTCTCGACCTCGTCGAGCAGATGATTCGCGTGGCCTACGGCGAAAAGCTGCCGCTGACCCAAGCCGATGTGAAGATCGACGGTTGGGCCATGGAGTGCCGGATCAATGCCGAAGATCCCTTCCGCGGCTTCCTGCCCTCGACTGGCCGTCTGGTGAAGTTCCAGCCGCCAAAGGAAACCTCTGACGCCAACGGCACGACTCGTGTCGATACCGGTGTTTACGACGGTGGCGAAATTTCGATGTTCTACGACTCGATGATCGCCAAACTGATTGTGCACGCCAAGGATCGCACCACGGCCATCGCCCGCATGCGCGACGCCTTGAACGCCTTCGTGATCCGCGGCATTTCCTCGAACATTCCGTTCCAGGCCGCGCTGATGCAGCATCCCGGATTTCACTCCGGCATCTTCGACACCGGCTTCATTCCCAAGGAATACCCGAAGGGCTTCGATGCCTCGATGGTGCCGCACGATGATCCGGCCCTGCTGGTTTCGGTTGCGGCCTACGTATATCGCGCCTTTACCGACCGTTCCGCCTCGATTACCGGCCAATTGCAGGGCCACGAGCGTTTGGTCAGCGATAACTGGATGGTGGTTCGTCTCGATACATCAGGCAACCAGCATCATCCGGTAACGGCTCGCCTGGTTGATGGTGGTTATGACATCGAATACGGCGGCAAGCACTATGAACTGCGTTCCGAGTGGAAGCTCGGCCAATCGCTGTTTGTCGGGACCTGCAATGGTCAGGAGTTCACCCTGCAGGTTGAGCGTCACAAGACCCGCTACAGCCTGTTCCACTGGGGAACCCGCGCCGACTTCATGGTCATGAGTGCGCGTGCGGCCGAGTTGCTGGCGTTGATGCCCGAGAAGCAGGCACCTGATCTTTCCAAGTTCCTGATGTCACCGATGCCAGGTCTGCTCCGCGAAGTGGCGGTCAAGGCCGGGCAGGAAGTGAAGGCTGGGGAGAAACTGGCTGTCATCGAAGCGATGAAGATGGAAAACATCCTCAAGGCCGACCAGGACTGCAAGGTCAAAAAGATATCTGCCGCTGCTGGCGAAAGCCTGTCGGTCGACCAGATCATCATCGAGTTTGAATAATTTGCGTTTTGACCGAATTTTCCGGTTGACCGCAGCATGCTAGGCCCGCCACTTGGCGGGCCTTTTTTATGGTTTGTTGACGGCGTAACGCACGAAATCGACGCCGCGCTCCAGCACTTCAGTCGGTATCACTTGCCTGACCGACGCACCTTCCAGTGTCAAGCTGGTGTTCAGGCGGATGCCTGCAATCGATGGCGCGACCAGCATGCATGTTTCTCCGTCATGCAGGAGAAAGACCGGTGTAACGGGAAGGTGATGATCTTGCGGGGCACGCGCCAGCCGACCTGCTTCGATACGTTCGTCGTACCAGCAGAGATCAGCCGCCAGGGCGCCGCCGGATATGCTTTGCAACCCCACCATGACGCCCAGGCGAGGTGCGCCAAGGGAGGTTGTAGCGATCAGGCAAGGTGACTGGCGCCGTGCTCCCCGGCGGTCGGCAGGACGGATGGCCTTGCCATCGACCAGCAGCCAGTTTTCGCCCGGAACGTTTAATTTTTTGACGGCTGTCGGCATGGTGGACACGCGGTCGAAGCCGAACATGGCGACGCGCTGATGGGCCAGGGTCGCACTACCGGCATCCAGCGCCCCGCTGGCGACCAGCATTTCCCCGGTAAAGGCGGCGTAGGCGTAGTCGGCGCCGAAAGCGAGCTCAATCTCACCTATTTCTGTGGCTTGTTGCTGCGGACGTACCTCCAGACTGGCGTCGAGTTCACGAAGCAGGCGAATGCAGGCAGTCGGCGAAAGTTCGCGGCCAAGTTTCAACGATTCCGGAGATTCTCCCTGCGCCAGTGCCTTGATGCGCTGATCGATCTTGTGCGTGACCTTGCGCACGTCGAGCCAGCGCGGAACGCCTTGGGGCAAGGGGTCGCCGAATATCGGGGCGAGGTCTACCGAATGCCCGCTGGGATCATCGTCCGGAATGGCCTGAAAACTGGCCAGTTCACGCCAGCGACTGATGGCTCGGTTGGCGACTGCCAGTTGGGCGGCAGAGAGGCGGTAGGGGTCGACCAGTCGGAGCATGAAAGCCCAGCTCAGGTGTCCGGCAATATTGGCTTCTCCAAATTGCGGGAAGTCGGGATCGGGTAACGCCTTGCGTAATTGCCCGCTGCTTTCCGCCTGCGTGAGCACCGCAAAAAGAAGTTGATCAAGCAAGCGTGGGCATTCCCGGGCGGCCAGAAAATGACAATATTCCGCCATCCGGAATGCGCACGCGGCACGGTACAGGGGCAGGCATTTTTCTGCCGGTGCAAAATGGGGGGCCAAGCGAAGGTAGGCGGTACCCAGGCGTAACCACAGCCGCTGAGCGACCTCGAAACTGCGCTGATCGTCATCAAGCATGGGCAGTGCCTTGCGCACATAACGGGATTCGATTGCTTCCTGGATGGGGGCTGCGGCGGTGCGCATCACGTTGAGCAACTCGATGGCCAGGGCGGGGGGCAAAGAGGTACCTTCAATGGCTTCGATCTGCAAGCTGATGGCAGCCAGCATGTGCATGGGCTGGGCCTGGGGCTGGGTGGCCAGCCATGCCTTCGCCGTCAGCGGGTCGAGGAAGGCCAAATTGATATTCTTGCGCGGTTCCGGTAGCGTTAGCCAGTCCATGAGCGCTCCTAGCGTAGTATTCTTTAAATATGAGTGTATTCGAACATTATGATCGCGAATTGGCGGATATTGATAGAGAGATCCATCGTTACGCCGCCGTTTGCGGCGTAAATTTGGAAAATCGCCATGAAATTGATGC
>DAOLIO010000259.1:0-3854 GCA_035328505.1 Azonexus sp. | reverse complement strand
AATGGAACGGTCGTCTGGTAGTGGCCGGTGCTTCCGGCACGCGCAGCGAGTTCAATGGCGATTTCGCCTGGAGCGATTACGTGGTGCAGAAAGGCTATGCCTACGCTTCGCAGAACAAGGGTGTGCTCAACCTGAAGTTGAGCGATGCCACCGACCCGCTGGCCTGCCGTCTGAACCCGACGTCGCCGACCTGGGTGCATTTCTTCGATAACGACCCAGGCCAGGAATTCACCCGCTGGCGCGATTTCATGGTGCTGGCGTCCAAACTGGCCCACAAGGGTGCCGCCGTCAACTATGGCAAGGCGCCACGCTACACCTACGCGGTGGGCACCTCGAATGGCGGCTATCAGGTACGCCGGGCGGTTGAATCAGCGCCAGAGTGGTTCGATGGTGGCGTGGACTGGGAAGGTACTTTTGTCGATGAAACTGCCGCCAATCTGCTGACTGACCTGCCGGCAGCGGTCCTCAATTACCCGGACTACGTGGCCAGCGGCATGGATGCAAATAGCACTGCTGCCAAGAATATTCGTGCGGCAGGGTATCCAGACGACCTGAGCAATGGTGCGACGACGTTATGGGCGCTTAATTCCGCTGCATTCTGGGAAGTGACGCTCTGCCAGTGGCAGAAGCGGCTTGACCCGACCTACGATACCTATGGCAGCGGCCCCGAAAACTACAACTACATTGCTCGCCTGCCGGTGTCAGGTGCGGATGACCGGATTGCAGATTTTGCCACCACCGGCCGCATCCAGCGTCCGCTGATCACCGTGGCCGGGACCATGGATGCGCTCCTGCCCATCAATCATCATGCGCGCGCCTACGCCCGCAAGGTCGCCATGAGCAGCGGTGACGAACGGATGGAGGGTGACGAACGTCGGGCACGTGATCGCCATGATCGTAATCCGGCCTACCGCCTCTACGAGGTGCAAAATGGCAACCATATCGAGACCTATAAGCTGACCTTGCCACAACTCGAGTTGATCCAGCCCCATGCGCAGCGTGCCTTTGACCTCCTGGTTGGCTATGTCGAGCAGGGTCATACATTGCCACCGGATCAGTGCATTGGTCGTGGCGCGGCTATCGCCGACGCACCTGCCCAGCCGGGACATTGCACCCAATTGCTGGCCCCTTGAAGCTGGCATGATATAGCACTGAAATAACCCGGAACGGGAATGAAGCGGCGCTTCCATCGAGCTGGTGGGAGCGCTGTTTTATTTGAAGAAGCCGGGGGCTCGCGTTGGAAGGGGGCATCCTGGACGGTTTTGATGGTGCGCTGAGCACCATGAAACATGGTTGAAACGTTTCGGACATCCTGACGTCATCAGCGGACGCTAGCCTTGAGGGTCGAAGCGCTAACTTTGCTGGAGATTCCTGTAGCCCGTGCATCGGCACCCGGATCTCTTGCGCGCAGGCCGGCAGTCCTGGCACTGCCACCTACGCATTGAAAGCGTGGCTGATAATTCGTATTAACCCGACCCGGAGTTCCCAGAATGCCCAAGTTCTACCGCAAGACCATGGTCAGCGCCCTTGCCCTGACCATGGCCGCCCCCGTTGTATTTGCTGCCGCGCCTGTGGTTCAAGGCCCTGAATCCGTTCAGGAGTGGTTTGCCAACGGTCAGAAATTCATCTCGGACAGCAAGAGGATTTCGCATAACGAGCGCAAGGCCAAGAATGTCATCCTGTTTGTCGGGGATGGCATGGGAATTTCCACCATTACGGCCGCACGGATTCTGGAAGGTCAATTGAATGGCAAGACGGGCGAAGAAAATCGCCTGTCGTTTGAAAATTTTCCGAACGTAGGTCTCTCCAAGACGTATTCCTGGGATCAGCAGACATCGGACTCCGCGCCGACGATGACCGCCATGATCACCGGTTACAAGGCACGCGAGGGCATGCTCTCGGTTGATCATCTGACATCGCGTGGCGAATGCGATGCATCCGTTGTCGCTGCACACAGCCTGCCGACTTTGCTTGAACAGGCGGCGGCTGCCGGCAAGGCGACCGGCGTGGTATCCACCGCCCGGATTACGCATGCCACGCCGGCTGCTACTTACGCCCACACGCCAGTACGTGACTGGGAGTCTGATTCCGACCTGAACAACTTTTTTGCCAGCAATGTCGCCACCTGCAAGGCCAATGGCGTGACCTTGGTCAAGGACATTGCCCGTCAGCTGATCGAACTGTCGCCAGCCGTGAAAAGCAGCCTGAAGGTTGCCATGGGTGGCGGTCGTACTTACTTCCTGCCCAAGACCATGCTGGATCCGGAATATGGTAACAATGCCACGCCGGTCAAGGGGCGCCGCAGTGACGGCCGCGACCTGACGGCAGAATGGGTCAGCACGCGAGGTGCCAAGGCCAAATATGCCTGGAACAAGGCACAATTCGATGCGGCAGATCCGGCCACAACAGACTATCTGCTCGGACTTTTCGAACCATCGCATGCCCAATATGAAGCTGATCGCGCAGGCGACAAAGCGGGTGAACCATCGCTGACCGAAATGACCGAAAAGGCCATTCGGATGCTTAAGAAGAGCCACAAGGGCTATTTCCTGCACGTTGAAGGCGGCCGTATCGACCACGCTCATCATGCCGGCAATGCCAAGCGCGCGTTGCTCGATGCCATTGAGCTGTCGCGCGCCGTCAAAAAGGCTTACGAGATGACTGATCCCGAAGAAACACTGATCATCGTGACGGCCGACCACAGTCATACCTTCACCATCGCGGGCTATCCGCACCGCGGCAACGACATCACCGGTCTGGCCAAGGAAGTGCCGGCCATTGATGGCAATGCCCCGGCACCGAGCAAGGCTGGCGACGGCTTGCCCTATACCACGCTGGGTTACCAGAATGGCCCGGGTGCGGTCAGCGGTGCACGCGCGGATCTGACCAGTGTGGATACTTCTGCCCTCGGCTACCTGCAGCAAGCTGTGGTGCCGATGGGTTCGGAAACCCACGCAGGTGAGGATGTCGCCATCTACGCGACCGGCCCGCGTGCCAATCTGGTCCATGGTTCAATGGAACAGAACTGGATTTATCACGTGATGAAGGAAGCGTTCGGCTTCTGATTGACCCTCCGGGCGGCGGTATGGCTGTTGCCCGGGTACATCTGAGAAGTTACGGAGCGTCTGCGGGCGCTCCGTTCGTTTGACAAGGACGACTGCGGTGAACGCCAAAAAATGCCCTCTTTTCGCCAGCCTGCTGCTGGCATTTTTGCTCTCTGGCCACGCATTGGCCCACGAAATTCATCACGCCCCTGGCGACCCGGTCGTCACCATGGCGGCCGGCCAGCACGATGGCTTGGCGCCTGTTGCCGCTCGCTACGAGCTGACGGTCAACAAGCGGCACGCCAAAACACAAACCGACTGGTACCTCTGGCGCGATGCCGACAGCGTGGAGACGGCCAGTGTCGCCGTTGGTCACAACGATATCTGGCAACGCCTGGGTGCCGATGAATATCACTATCGTCGTGTCTTTCATCACGAGAAGCGGGTGATTGACTACACGCCGGGTGAAATCAAGACCCGTCACGCCGAGCCGGATTGGCGCAAGCTCGCTTCGGTCATCTCACCCCATTTGCTCGAGGAACTCAAACGAGGCCCCAGCACAACAATGTTTGGTGAAAAAGCGGTGCGCTATACCGGCAAAGTGGGCGACCAGGAGATCGATCTATGGTGGCTGGTGCGGACTAAAGTACCGGCCAGTCTGAAAATGACCCGTCATGGTGAACGCATGACGCTGGCGCTCAGGGAAATTCACGCCAAAGCACCGACTGCGTGGCCGCGCGTTAGCGACGATGGGATTGCCGACTACGGAATGATCGACGCCGCCGACTTCGGTGACATGGAAAGCGATCC
>DAOLIO010000258.1:0-3878 GCA_035328505.1 Azonexus sp. | reverse complement strand
TGCTGTAAAATTCGAGCATCGCTCAGCGATCAAGGCGGGCCTTCTGGTCCGCCTTTTTTATTGGCAGCCTGCCCTGCTGGCGCGATGGGTTTCAATGCGGCGGGCGCTCAGTGTTGTTTAGGGAACAAATCATGGCCTTGTTTCTTTCAGAAAATGACGTAAAAAAGCTGTTGACCGTGGACATGGCACTTGAAGCGGTGGCGTCGGCGCATCGCGATCTTGCCCAGGGTGTGGCGATCGATACCCCGCGTGCCCGTAGCCGCTTGCCGCAGACCGTGCTGCATATCCTGCAGGGGGCATTGCCGGCGCAAGGGGTGATCGGCTACAAGGCCTATACGAGCAACAAGAGCGGCAACCGATTTTTGGTCCACTTGTTTGACGCCGCTACCGGCCTGTTGATGGCGGTCATCGAGGCAGACTATCTCGGCATGATCCGCACCGGCGCGGCTAGCGGGGTTGCCGCGCGTTGGCTGGCGCGTCCGGACGCGACGGTGGCGGGGGTGTTTGGCGCCGGCTGGCAGGCTGAAGGCCACGTCCGGGCCATCTGTGCAGCCTTGCCGCTTGAGTGTGTCAAGGTGTTCAGCCGAAAAGCCGATAAATTGCAGGATTTTTGTCGACGCATGAACGAACTGACGGGCGTGCAGGTAGTGCCGGCGGCCAGTGCTGAAGACGTGGTCCGTGGCAGTGATCTCATTGGGACGGTCACGACGTCGGCGCAACCATTGTTCGATGCTGCCTGGCTTGAAGAGGGGGCGCATATCAACGCCGCCGGTTCCAATTCGCTGATCCGTCAGGAATTGTCGGAGGCGACGGTCAGGCGTTGTGACTTGCTGACCGTCGATTCAATACCGACCGCACTGGCCGAGGCGGGCGATCTGCAGCCCTTGCTTGAGAAGGGTCGCATTCATTCGCGCCAACTGGTGGAACTTGGCGAGATCATTATCGGGCGCCACGAGGGGCGCGCATCGGTCGGGCAAATCACGCTCTTCGAATCGCAAGGTATGGCGATTCAGGATCTCGCCGTGGCGCTACGGGTGCTGGCAGCGGCAAAAGCGCTTGGGCTTGGCAGCGAATTGCCCATGAAATGAGTTTGACCGGATTGCGACAACAGGTAAGAATGGCGGGGTTTTACGTCGCCGAATAAATCGGGACGAGACAGTTTGCGGAGAGGTAATGAGCTGGTCGGCATTGAGAAGGTCAGGCGCGATTTTCGGTGGTGAAGTCCCCGGGACGATCGGCCACGCCAAAAGTTCTACTGGTCTGCAAGGCGCTACCTGCGGGCGTTCGGCATGAGGCTGGACGATGCGCTGGAAATGGTGGCTCGCACCGATCCCGGCATCATCCGCTCGCACAATGAAGATGCAATTTTCGTTGACGCCAGTCTCGGCGTCACCATCCTGGCGGATGGCATGGGTGGCTACAACGCGGGTGAAGTGGCGAGCGGCATGGCCACGATGCGACTGGCCGAAGACATTGCGCGAATTATTGTTTCAGAAGCAGAGCGTGGGCGAGGGCTGAGCGATGCTGCGGTGGTCGAGCAACATATTTTCAATGAAGTCGCCGCGGCCAATTCGGCAATTTTCAATGCCTCGCAGAGTTCCGCCCAATATACCGGGATGGGAACGACCTTGGTCATGGCCTGGTTTTACGACAATCGGATGAGCGTCGCCCACATTGGCGATTCGCGTCTTTATCGTTTGCGGAACAGGCGCCTTGAGCAACTGACGCGGGATCATTCGCTCTTACAGGAGCAGCTTGATAATGGCATTATTACGCCCGAACAGGCACGGAACTCTGAAAACAGAAATCTGGTGACCAGGGCGCTTGGGGTAGATCCCGAGGTCGATATCGAGGTTCACGATTACGATGTATGCGCCGGTGACATCATTCTGCTTTGCTCCGATGGACTGAACGACATGGTCGAGGATGACGAGATAGAGCTGGCCCTGAATACCCTGGGGGGGAATTTGCCGCTGGCAGCAGAACATCTCGTGCATATGTCCAACGACAATGGTGGTCGGGACAATGTTTCGGTAGTGCTGGTCAAGGTATTGCGTAATTTTGAGACGCCCAAGGGCTGGTGGCAGCGGCTGCTGGCCGGATTGAAGTGAAATAAGGTAGGTAGGCAAGATGGCAAAAATGATCCTTTCCATGGACGGCCTGGTGCTCAAGGAGATCCCGCTGAACCAGGAGCGTCTGAGCATCGGTCGCAAGCCGCAAAACGACATTCAAATCGACAACCTCGCTATCTCCGGCGAGCATGCCGTGGTCGTTACCATCCTTGCCGACTCCTTTCTTGAAGATCTGAACAGTACCAACGGCACCCTGGTTAATGGCCAGCCGATCAAAAAGCACTTCCTGCGCAACAATGACATCATCGAACTGGGCAAGTACAAGCTCAAATACATGTCTGATCTACAGGCGGGTGCTGCTGCCAGCGATTTTGAAAAAAATTCCGCCATTCGCTCCGGCGCACTTCGTATGCCAACTGAGCTGCAATTGGCGCCGACCGAAAACCTCAGTCGCTCCAGCATTGGCATGGCATCCCAGCCCAAACCGCCGATACCCGGCGCGGCCGCGGCCATTCAGTTGCTCAACGGGCCCAACGCGGGCAAGGAGCTGGATTTGACCAAGACGCTGACAACTCTGGGCAAACCAGGTCTGCAAGTGGCGGTCATCGCCAGAAGGCCGCACGGTTTTTTCATTACCCATGTCGAGGGGCACCAATTTCCGATTGTTAACGGCCGGGCGCTGGATGCGCAGGCTGTGCCCCTGGGCGACCACGATGTCATCGAGATTGCTGGCATCAAGATGGAGTTCTACCTGAAGGCCTGAAATTGGTGGATTTTTGCGCTGGCGCATAAGACGTGGGCCGGGCCCGGCGTTACAATCCGCCATGGCTGGCACTTGGGAGACCAGTGGCGCGGCCTAACCTAACAGCAGGCCAAACTAGCATGAAGCTTCGCGTACTCGGCTGTAGTGGTGGCATTGGAGGCAGCCACCTACGGACCACCTCGTTGTTGGTCGACCACGACATCCTGATTGATGCCGGTACCGGCGTCGGCGAACTGTCGATCGCCGAACTGACGCAGATCGACCATGTGTTTCTGACGCACTGCCACCTCGACCACATTGCAACCTTGCCCATGATGATCGATACGGTGGCGGATTGTCGCAGCAAACCGATCACTGTTTATGGCACCGAAGCTGTGCTCGACAGCCTGCGCAAACACATTTTCAATTGGGCTATCTGGCCGGATTTTTCTGCCGTTCCGTCGACCGAGCAAGCATTCATGCGCTACCAACCGGTTGAGATTGGCAAACCGGTCATTCTGGATGGGCGTCGAATCACTGCGTTGCCTGTTGACCACACGGTGCCAGCCGTTGGTTACAGTCTTGATTCCGGCCTGGCCACGCTGGTATTTTCCGGCGATACGGGGCCCTGTGAAGCCTTCTGGCAGGCGCTGAATAGCATTCCCAATCTTCGCCACCTGATCGTTGAATGCGCATTTCCCAATCGCGAGCAGCGTCTGGCTGAACTCTCGAAGCACTATTGGCCCGACATGCTGGTAGCCGGGCTGAAAAAGCTGCAGCGTCCGTGCGAGATCCACATCACACATCTGAAGCCTGGGCAAATCGACGTGACCATGCAAGAAATCAGCCTCTGTCTTGCCGACTTCACCCCGAACATGCTTAAAAACAACCAGGTTTTTGAATTCTGACGGGGTCATGCCCCAGGGCAACACCGGGCGACATTTTCCGTCGCCTTGAGTTGTTAAATGGGCGCCTCGCTGTCAATTGCGCGAGACCTTAGGTCATGCATCGTCGACCAGCCATCAAACCGCCAATCACCTGCGACCGCAGGCATTGATCGATAC
>DAOLIO010000257.1:0-3915 GCA_035328505.1 Azonexus sp. | reverse complement strand
TGGCACGAGTCTGCTCTCGCTGAGCGAACGAAAGCGCTGGAAATCGCGCCAGAAAGGCCACTTTGTTGAATTGCAGGACGTCATGTCGGAATATCATGTGCTATCCGATGAAGCAATGTCGCATGCCGAACTTCAATTCACATCGCTCGAGAATGACATGCGTGAAGCGCAGGAAATCATTCGCGCTTCTGTCAGTAAAATTTCTGGCAGCCTGACCGGTCTCGAATCGCAATCCTCCGACCAGCGACAAATCCTGCGTTCGCTCATCGACCAGATGCTGCAAATGACAACGTCCGAAAGAACTGAGGTGCAAGGACAAGTCAGCCTGCAGCGCTTCTTTGATGAAACCAATGTACTGATCGCTGAATTTGTCAGCAAGATGTCGCAACTGCAAACCACCAGCCAAGGCATCGCCCAAAGTTTTGAACAGATGCAGAACCGGGTGTCGACAATTACCCGATCGCTGAACGACATCGCCGGCATCACCAAGCAGACCGACCTGCTGGCCCTCAATGCTGCAATCGAGGCGGCACGAGCCGGCGAAGCCGGCCGCGGATTTGCCGTGGTTGCCGACGAAGTGCGCAATCTTGCCGCCCGCACTGGCGAATTCAACGTCGATATTCGCAAATCACTGACAGAAATCGTGAACTCGCTGCAGGAAGTCGGCGTGCGTATCGCCGATGCAACCAACATCGACATGAGCCTGGCCGAGAAGTCGCGTTCGACGCTCCATGAATTAGGCACCGAACTGCTTGAACTGACCGGCAAGGCCCGCAGCCACTCCGACCACATCACGGCCATCACCGAGCAAATGCACAGCCTGACGCAAGAAGGCGTGATGGCCATGCAGTTTGAAGACATCGTCACTCAGATGATGACGCGCATCAGCCAGCGCACGATCAACGTCTGCGAGTACATGCATGCCTTCCTTGCGCTCCAGCACGATAACGAATCCGATGGCCTGCAGCGTTTCCGCACGCGTAGCCAGAAACTGGTTGAATTACTGGTCAATTCGCACGTCAAGGGCGATGCCATCAAATCCTCCAGTGCCGGCAGCCACGCCAAAGACAACAGTGACGGCGATATTGAGCTATTCTGATAAGGCATAGTCAGTTGTCAGCAATCTAGCGACACGCCCTCACGGTCAACCGGAAATTTTGGCCAAAACTGATGGATTTAAATAGCCTGATCGAAACCCTTGGCGAAAAGACCAGCATTACGCTGGCCGGCCTGACGATAGGGATTTTTTTCGGAATTTTTGCCCAGCGTTCCAGATTCTGCCTCCGCTCCGCCGTCGTTGAATTCTGGAATCAGACCGGCTGCAACAAATTGGCCGTCTGGCTTTTCGCATTTTCGGCGGCGGTCATTACGACGCAGTTCCTGATCACGGAACACTGGCTCGACGTCTCACAAGCCAGACAACTGGCCACCACAGGCAGCCTCTCGGGTGCTTTGATTGGCGGCCTGCTCTTCGGCATCGGCATGATTCTGGCACGTGGTTGCTCGTCCCGCATGCTGGTCCTGGCGGCTAACGGAAACCTCCGCGCACTGCTGACCGGGCTTATTTTTGCCGTAACAGCCCAAGCCTCCATGAGCGGCTCTCTGTCGCCGCTGCGCACCTGGATTTCCGGCTGGCTGACGATCAATGGGGGCACCAGCCGTGATCTCCTCGCCACGATGCACCTCGGCAACCACGGCGGACTGATTTTCGGCCTCATCTGGATGGCGGCAGCGATCCACTTTGCCCGTCGCGCCAGACTCTCATCCCGAGAATGGTTGGGTGGCATAGGCGTTGGCATCACCGTCGCAGTGGGCTGGCTAACCACCTACCAAATAGGGACCCAATCCTTCGAGATCACGCCGGTACAAAGCCTGAGCTTCACCGGACCATCCGCCGACGTGCTGATGCTGGTCCTGTCTCCGCCGGGTCAGCCATGGGATTTCAATATCGGACTGGTGCCCGGTGTCTTTCTTGGTTCCTTCTTTGCCGCCCTCTGGGGCCGCGAATTGAAACTGGAAGGATTCAAGGACGGGCACAGCATGCGGCGCTATATTGCGGGTGCCGTTTGCATGGGTTTCGGCGGCATGTTGGCCGGCGGATGCGCCGTCGGTGCTGGCGTGTCGGGCGCGGCAATTTTCGCACTGACCGCCTGGGTTGCGCTGATTGGCATGTGGGTCGGCGCCGGCCTCAGCAATGCCTTGATCGACCGTCCCTTGCCGAAAGAAAAATCGGCAAGGTCCGAAACGAACGTTGCCGACCCTCTCGTTCAACCCTGAAGCGCGTTATTTCGGAAAATACATCTTTGCCTTGTCCAGTTTGTAGCTCCAGGGCAGGCCGGCGTTCTTCCAGCCATTGACCGCACGCTGACCAGCCTTGGGCCCTTCCTTGGCCATGTCGCCCTCGAAGCCTTCGACAACGCCATAGACCTTGGTATAGCCAGACATCTGCAGGCGATCCTGGGCCTTGGCGCTGCGATCACCCGAGCGACAGATCAGAATGATCGTCGAATCCTTACCGAGTCCCATGTCTTTCAGGCGACGCTCCAGTTCCGGCACAAAATCGGAGTTTGGATCAAGCTTGTAACTGCCGCGCTTGTCGTCCCAGTCGCTCATGAGTTCCGCATGTTCGACATAGGGCACCAGGGCATCGACGTCGAGCGGCTCGCCGACGTACATGGCTTCGGCACGGGTTCGGATGTCAAAGAAGGCGACGCCTTTCGGGTCCTTCTTCTTCATGTCGTAGGCCTGCTGCGGGGTCAGATAGAGCCCCATCTTTGATTTCTTGACCTCCGGCAACTTGTCCCAATCGGTGCTGCCGGGTGCCCAGTCGGCTGCAAAGGCCAGCGATGACATGGCCAGCAGGCTGGCCACCATGATGCTTTTCAGTTTTGATCCCATTTTTTATGCAATCCCCGGATTGTTAGCCGCGCCTTTCAGCGTCGGCAGGTTCAGATTGACCGGCTTCACGGTCTTGATGTCGCGTAGATATTTTGCCACGACATCCCAGATCGGCTCGCCGGCATTCTTTGCCTCTTCCGAAACCGGCGCCCAGCCGGCAACCTTGTAGGTTTTCGCCGGATCGATCAACTGGCCACGCAGCATCATGTTCTGAATCCGGCTGCCCATTTTGGCCGTCGGATCGCACGTGTATTGCAGGCCGCCGACGCGCACCATGTCGCCACCCTGCTGGTAATAAGGATCCGGGTTGAACAGGTTGTCGCAGACGTCTTCGAGCACGGTCTTGATCATCTCGCCGCTCATGTTGGTCACCGTCGTCCACGGGTAGGTGATTGCCGTCTGGTCGAGCACGTGTTCCATCAGGATGGGCTGACCGGGCAGTAGCGAGGTGCCCCAGCGGAAACCGGGCGAGAAGGCGATTTCGGCATCCTTGACCTTGAGCAGCGCATCGAGGATGACCTGGTCGAAGGTACCGTTGAAGTTGCCGCGACGGTAGAGCAGCCCTTCGGTCACCGCGAGCTTTTCGTTGAGCTTCGACAGGTACGGGGCGCGCGCCTTGTCGATCAGCGCCTGCATGTCGGCGTCGGCCGGCAGCAGGTTGGCGAAGACGGGCAACAGCTTGTAACGGAAGTCGGCGATTTTGCCGTTCTTGACATCGAAATCGAGCACGCCGAGATATTTGCCGTTGGAGCCGGCATTGGTGACCAGTGTCTGACCGCCGGCGTTCTTGACGACAACCGGCGCCGGCATGCCGTCATGCGTGTGACCGCCGAGGATAGCGTCGATGCCTTTGACACGCGAAGCCATCTTGAGATCGACGTCCATGCCGTTGTGCGACAGAACAACCACCACTTGCGCACCGGCCGCGCGGGCTTCGTCGACGGTCTTCTGCATGTTGTCTTCCTGGATGCCGAAGCTCCAGTTCGGCGTCTGCCAGCGCGGGTTGGCGATCGGCGT
>DAOLIO010000256.1:0-3919 GCA_035328505.1 Azonexus sp. | reverse complement strand
AGTTTCAGCGCAGGCTGAAGTTCCTCCTCTTCATCACTGTCGCTTTCCCTGACGAACGCCTTGTTCATTAATAGCCGATGCTGTAATGCTCAACGTCAACGCGAATGAGCTCGCGCCCGAGCAGTGCTGCCGTATACCTCGCAAATTGGTCAGCCCAGGTACGTTGACTTTGAAAACGACCTTCACCCGCATATTTTGCGACACTCAAGATGCGGTCAACGGCAAGAATCTTCCCGGTAGGTGTTGCGACATCGCACTCAAGAACGGTGAACTCATGATCAAACCATCGGCGCGCCTCTTCAGGCAAGGCACCGCCGGAAAACTTGAATTCGAATTCTTGTTCCTTGCCGAACGAGACAATTACGTGATGTTGCATTTCTCTCTCCTCCGCTAATCGGTTCAAGGTATTCTAGCAAAACAACCGAAGTGATCAGGAGCCGAAAATGTCCCTTCACCCGCTGACCGAGATGGAGATCAGCGAAGTGCGCGCCCAGTTGCATGAACTGCAGCTGGAACATCGCGATCTTGACCAGGTTATCAATCACCTGATCGATAACCCGCCGCCTGAAGATCTGCTGGTTCGTCGACTGAAGAAACGAAAGCTCGCATTGAAGGACCGCATCAATCAGCTCGAAGAGATGCTGGTGCCGGATATTCCGGCCTAATCGCCTTTCGGCGGCACGCAGAAGAAAAACCCGTAGATTCCACCAATGGCAACTACCAGCGCCGGTTCCCAAAGAACCGGCACTTGCCAGACGATGGCGGCCAGTACCGCCAACAGGAGACCGAAACCGGCAATCCGGAAAATCAAAGAATCAGCCTGCCGGCATACCAGGCAAGTGCAGCCATCGCAGCACTGCAAGGAATGGTAAGTATCCATGCCCAGACAATTCCACCAGCCACGCCCCAACGCACCGCGCGGGCACCTCGCGTCGATCCCACACCGGCAATCGCGCCGGTAATCGTGTGGGTGGTAGACACGGGGATTCCGAAAGCGGTTGCCAGGAACAAGGTAATGGCACCACCGCTGTTGGCGCAGAAACCACGCGCTTGATTCAACTTCGTGATGCGATTGCCCATGGTCTTGACGATACGCCAGCCACCAAACATGGTCCCCAAACCCATGGCACTGTAGCAGGCCAAGACTACCCACGCAGGAATTGCGTCGCTTGTTTTCGAGATTCCGGCCGCAATCAGCAGCATCCAGATAATGCCGACCGTTTTTTGGGCGTCATTCCCGCCGTGGCCCAGACTGTACGCCGCTGCCGACAGCAACTGGAGACGCCGAAAATGCTTGTCGACCTTGCGTGGCGCCATGTCTCGGCAGATCCACGAGACGATCACCATCAAGGTACCGCCAATGACGAAGCCGAGGAAGGGTGCGACGAAAATGAAGGCAATGATCTTCAGCACGCCGGCTGAAACCAGACCGCCAATACCCGCCTTGGCCATGGCTGCACCGACCAGGCCGCCAACCAGCGCATGCGATGATGACGACGGTATTCCGTAGTACCAGGTAATGATGTTCCAGACAATGGCCCCAACCAAGGCGCCGAAGATAATGTAATGATCGACGATAGACGGATCGATGGTGCCTTTGCCGATGGTCAAGGCCACCTTGAGTGGAAACAGAAAATAGGCAATGAAATTGAATCCCGCTGCCCAGATGACCGCCTGATGCGGCTTGAGAACGCGTGTCGAGACGATGGTGGCAATGGAATTCGCCGCATCGTGAAAGCCGTTCATGAAGTCGAACAGCAAGGCCACGATCACCAGGGTAACGACAACCCCGAGACTGATATTAAGGGTGTCCATAGCGAGCGGCCCGCTCAGGAGTTTTCAAGGACGATGGCCTCGATGGTGCTGGCCACATCCTTGCAACGATCGGTCACCGATTCGAGCAGTTCGTAAATTTCCTTGAGCTTGACGACCTCGCGAACATCCGGCTCTTCGCGGAAAATTTTTGACATGGCAGCACGGAGCGAACGATCTGCTTCGGACTCCAGCTCGTTGATCTCATGACAAAGCTTGAGGATGGCCGGAGCATTATCCATGCTGTGCAAAAGCTTGACGACCGACTGCACGCAAACGCAGCAATTCTCGGTCACCACAGCCATCGCCTTGGCTTCAGGCGGGACTCGGTTGATGTCATACAGCGACATCGATTCGGCGACATCCTGCATGATGTCCAGAATGTCATCCATGCCATTGATCAGTTGATGAATTTCGTCCCGGTCAAAGGGCGTGATGAACGCCGTGTGCAACTGCGCCAGCGTGTCATGGGTAATGGCATCAGCCTTGCGTTCAAGGGTATCGATTTCCTCGGCGAACAGCGGCGCCTTCTCCGGATGGTCCACCAACGCGCCGATCATATTGGATAAAGCCGTTCCACCCAGCGCAATCAACGCGGCATGCGAGTTGAACAGATCGAAATACTTGCCCTCCCTGGGCATCAAGCGTCCGAACATGACAGTTCCGTGAAGTTATTATTACAGCCATTGATTTTAGCACCTGGCACGTCCAACCGGCGCTCAGTGAAGCCCTTCCCGCTAAAATACGGTATGGCCAATTCTTCATTTCCTGTCGATGCCTTTGGTGATCGCTTCGATCTCCGCGAACTGCCGCTTCCTCGACCACCCGCCGGTTACGCAGTACAGATGCTCGATACCGACACCGTGCTGGACCGCGATTCAAACACCTTCTTACCGATCCGCTCGACCGCATTGCACGGCCTTTTCCCGAGCTTTGACGAAGCCTATTCGGCCGCGCGGAACTGGGCCGAAGGCAACTGTCCCGATCCTCAAGAGCACCGCCTGGCCATTGTGCCGGCGGGATTTGACACTGTCTTGAATCGCCATGTGCTGATTTATGGCGTCCTCTGCGGTCAACCCTGATTTTTGCCCGAATTCGGAATATTCCAATGACCCCATTCCTGATCAATCCCCTTGGCGGCAGCCCCTTGAAAGTCCCCGAAGTCTGCCTCGGCACCATGACCTTCGGCGAACAGACCAGCGAGGCCGATGCCCACGCCCAGCTCGATTTCGCGCTGGCAGCCGGAATCAACTTCTTCGACACCGCGGAAATGTATGCCGTCCCGACTCGCGCCGAGACCTATGGCGCCTCGGAAAGCATCGTCGGTCGCTGGCTCAAGCGCCAGCCCAGGGAGCAAGTATTGATCTCGACCAAAGTCGCCGGCCCGAGCCGTAATCTCTCCTGGATTCGCAACGGCCCGCCGGCACTGGATCGCGCCAACATTCGCGCCGCCATTGACGGCTCACTGCAGCGACTGCAAACCGATTACGTCGACCTCTATCAATTGCACTGGCCAGAACGGAATCAGCCCATGTTCGGTCAGTGGAAATTCGAACCCCAAAACGACAGGGAATGCACACCCATTCGCGAACAGCTCGAAGCGCTGGCCGAACTGGTACAAGAAGGCAAGGTTCGCCAGATCGGCGTCTCCAACGAGCACCCCTGGGGCATCATGGAATTTACCCGGCTGGCAGATGAACTCGGCCTGCCGCGCATTGCGTGGACGCAAAACTCCTACAGCCTGCTCAACCGGACTTTCGAAACCAGTCTGGTGGAAGTCTGTCATCGTCAAAAAATTGGACTGCTCGCCTATTCCCCGCTGGCCTTTGGCCATCTGACCGGCAAATACCTGACAACGCCCAATGCGCCCGGTCGCCTGACCCAGTGGCCAGCCTTTGGTCAGCGCTTCAACAAGCCCAACGTGCCAGCCGCCGTCCAGGCCTATGCCGATCTGGCCTCGAAGCATGGCCTGACGCCATTGCAACTGGCGCTGGGCTTCACCCGGTCCCGCTGGTTCGTCACCAGCACCATCATTGGCGCCTCGTCGCTGGCACAATTGAAAGAAACGCTGCCGGCCATGCAGACACCGATGTCGCCCGACATCCTG
>DAOLIO010000255.1:0-3922 GCA_035328505.1 Azonexus sp. | reverse complement strand
AAGCTGATTCACCTGATGAAGACTCTTTGATGACTAAGCATAGCGTGAATCATTTAGGCGGGCTGTAGTCGCTTGGCGACAGCTTTGTATCAAATTGCAACTGCAATCGTGATTACATCTGTACGGCATTTTCTTGCCAAGGCCGACTGACGCTTGGTGCCTGATCGCTCGCGTTGAGGCGATTTTCCGGATCTGGAACGGTGACCTAGTCATCTTTGGGAGGCAATGCCTCCCAGATCTGCCAGTGGCCGCAGGCCGAGCGGGCGCGGCGTTCCGAGTTGTCCCAGCCACCACCCACGCAGAGCCCTTCGGATGTTTCAGATTCTATAACTACTGTTCCCGGCTCGTTGCCGGGTTGGCGCCAACCGGTCCAGTGCTCGCAACTTGCACAGCGCTTGCGGTTGACAGCTTGGATCAGCAAGTTCTCGCGGCCTTGCAGGAAGCGATGGTCTGGGTTGCCGGGACGACCGGGCCACCGGCACCTATCCAGCCCTTGATGCCGCTCTTGACGTTATAAACTGTGGTGTAGCCGGCCTGTTGTGAGAGAAACTGGCTGACGGCCTTGGTTCGGTTGCCGCTGCGGCAGATGACGATCACCGGTTCGTTCGGCTTGGCGATAGGTTTGACCTTTTCAAGCCAGGCGACAGGATCGGCACGGCCTTTTTCGTCGAAGAAAGTGAGCAAATTGCTGCCACTGACGATGCCAGTTTCTTCCCATTCCGATTGCAGGCGGATGTCGACCACAGGCACGCCGCTGTGGCTCAGTTTTTCGAGCTGGGTGTTGTCGATATCGATGACTTCCGCGTGGGCTAAGCCGCTGACAGCGATCAGGCAGGCAAGAATCAGTTGGCGCATGGCAATCTCATTCATAAGAAATGCCTGATTATATCGGGCACCTTGCTACTTCTGCTGGTGCTTCATCATTTCACGCACCTGCGGATCGTTCATCATTTCCTGCATGTTGAATTTTTGCTTCCCTGGCATGATCATGTCGCCCGGCTTCTGGCCAGGCTTGCAGGTGCCGAGCCAGCGGGCTTCCTGGACCATCTTCATCTCTTTCATGCCGTGTTGCGGCGGATCGTAGCGGATCACCATGTCGTTGCGGTAGGCGGTGTCGAAATCGCCAGTGATGACAGAATCACTCGTGCTGGTCATGCCTTCATGCTTGCAGACGGCATGGATGGTCACCTTGCCGGCGCTACGACTGATATCCATCACCGGGCAATTGACCTTTTCCTTGGTGCGTTCCTGCATCACATTATCGCTGGCCTGATCGACGCACATCTGGATCGGACCTTGCGGGGGAATGCCGGCCATCTGGGTTTTCATTTCCCACAGGCCTGATTTACGGCGCGGGACATCGGCGGCATCGGCCTGAGCTACGAAGAGACAGGCGAGCAACAAGGGTAGGGTGCGCATTGGGCTCATGACGATATCTCCTGAAGATTGGCTAGTGATAATCGTAGTCTGCTTTGGAGAATGCGTCATGGGATAATCCGCGTTTTTTACGGGAACCGGCATGGCGCTCAAATCCACCATCTTCAAGGCCGAATTGCAGCTCGCCGATCTCGATCGCTCACATTTTGGCGACTACACATTGACCATCGCCAGACACCCGTCGGAAACGGATGAGCGAATGATGGTCCGCCTGCTCGCCTTTGCGCTGAATGCTTCGGACACGCTGACGTTTGGGCGTGGCCTGTCGGCAACCGAGGACGAGGCGGATTTGCAGGATCTGGATGCTACCGGCAGCATAGAGCGCTGGATTGATGTCGGCCTGCCCGATGAGAAGCTCATCCGTCGCGCCTGCAATCGGGCGCGTCACGTCATGGTGCTGAGTTATGGCGGCCGGACGGCTGAACTCTGGTGGCAACAAACGCAGGGCAAAGTCTCGGGCCAGAAGAATCTGCGCGTGCTCTCGTTGAGCGTGGAAGAGGGTAAGGCGCTGGCTTCGCTCGCAGCACGCGGTATGCGCCTGCAATGCACGATTCAGGATGGCCTGATTTGGCTGGGTGGGGACGACGGGCATGTTGAACTGGCGCCAAGAATTCTGTTTTCTAGCGATTCGGCATAGTAGAATCATAAAATGTTTCACAGTTTCCGATTGAATTCTTTACCAAGGGGTGACTATGGCTGCAAATGATGAAGACGAATCCACAGCGGTAATCGTGGGAGTACTGGCAGGTATCGTATTGGCCGTGGTGGCGGTGGTTTATGGCGCCAGCGCAGGCAAGAACGTCAAACCCGCTGCCGCTCACGTGGTTGAGCAGGCGGAAATCGCGCCGGTAGGAGAGGCGTTGGCCAAGGTCTACTTTGCAGTCGGTGCTGCAACGCTGGATGACGCTGACAAAGGCGTCGTTGCCAAGACAATGGAAGCGCTTGCCAGCAACCCGAACGCTATCGTCCTGCTCTCGGGTTTTCATGATCAATCCGGTGACCCGGCGAAGAATGCCGAGCTGGCCAAGCAGCGTGCCCTGTCGGTGCGTGATGCGCTGGTTGCAGGTGGCGTAGCGATGGAGCGCGTCAAGATGCGCAAGCCGGAATCGACAGTAGGTACCGGTAGCGCTGAAGAGGGACGTCGCGTCGAGATTCGCGTTCAGTAATTCGTATTCATCGCAAAAAAAGGCGAACTTCGGTTCGCCTTTTTTATTGCTCGATCAACGCCGGATCAGGTGCCAGACAAATTCGGCACCGGCCGAAACGAGGTCAATTACGTCGACCAGGCTGGCGTTTTCGGGCTCCTGGTTGATCCGTTTTTGTCGCGATTTTTCGCGTTCGCGCATCACGATGGCATCGCCCAGCGCTTCGACATCGCGTGTCGTACGGCGGACTTCGGCATGCTGGAAGCGGGCAAGTGCCTGTTCGATCGCATCCGGGTCGAGAATGGTGATCGGTGCGCGGCAATGGCCGCAGGCGTGGTCCTTGCGGATGTCGACCGGGGCGCCACAGCCCATGCAGCGGATGATGCCGACCTTGGCCGACAACTCATTGATTTCGGCCGGATGAAGTTGCCGCACGAAGCCCTTTTCGATCATGAACTGGGCAAAGGTGGTGAAACGACCGTGCTTCTGCAGGCAACGGTGATAATTGAACTGCCCGCCGTGCTTGGCTACATCCAGACCGTGCAGCAGCCGCTCATTGCAACGAGGGCATTGCAGCGGTTCGCGCAGCGGGATGCGCTGATCATCGCGATGTTCATGCAACAACTTAAACAACTCAACAATGCCGCCCGGTGTGATCTGGACGCTTTCGAATTCGTCGAACCAGATGCCCTGGCAGGAAAAACACAGATCAAGCACAACTTCGCCATGATGCAGGCGTTCAAAACGCTGCTTGACCATGGTTTGCCGGCAGGACGGGCAGGGGATCGGTTTCATCGTGCAAACAGCGGTTTCAGATGGGACGGATGGTGCCGAGGTTGAGCTTGACGCCCTTCTTCATCTTGCCGACGACGTGCATTTCGCAGGCCTTGCAGTCAAATTTCAGGATCAGTTTTTCGTTGCCGTTAACCAGCGTCATCGGGTCCGGCTTCAGGTGTTTTACTTCCTTGGGGCACAGGTTGAAGCTGTAACGCAGGCAGTGGCGGGTGATCATCAGCGAGACCATGCCTTTTTCATTGCCGGCTTCGTAGGCTTCCTCAATCAGCTTGACGCCGTGCTTCTCGTAGAACTGGCGGGCCTTGATGTTGAACACGTTGCCGAGGTAGGTCAGTTCTTCCTGCGGGTAGGGCACCGGGTTGGTCGCCGGCACGGCGCGTGGCGGACGCGGGTGGCTGGCGATGCGGGCGGCTTCGAGTTGTTCGGTAGCTTCACGGCGCAGGGCATTGATGGCGCTGACTGGCAGAAACCAGGGTTGGCTTAGCTTCAGCTCGACCGGTTCGGCGACGAACATCGTGTTACCGAACTTGCTGAGGTTTTCCTTG
>DAOLIO010000254.1:0-3987 GCA_035328505.1 Azonexus sp. | reverse complement strand
TTGATCGTTTCGGCGTTGAACCACGGTTCGATTTCGTGGTGACGCAGGTTGGCGGCGATGTGCACCATCTCCAGCCGCGATTCATGGCTGAGGATTTCCAGCGACTCGTTCACCGTCAGGTAGAGCGACACGGCCGGGCAATCGACGCCACCGGCCAGCGTGTAGTTCTGGACCACAGCATCCGGCAGCATGGTGATCTTGTTGCCGGGCATGTACACCGTGGACAACCGGGCGCGCGCAACGCCGTCGAGCGGCGAGCCGTGTTCGATGGCCAGGCCCGGCGCGGCGATGTGGATACCGATGCGCGAGCCGATACCGGGCAATTTGACGACCGACAGCGCATCATCGATTTCAGTGGTGTTGGCGTCGTCAATCGAGAAGGCGCGCACGTCGGCGCGCGGCAAGTCACTCGGCAGCTTCGGCGCCTCCAGCGCTGGAAAACCGACGCCCTTGGGGAACTGCTCGTGCAGGAAACGACGGTAGTGCAGGAAGTAGGGCGACTTGATCGCCCCGCACTTGAAGAGCATCTGCGCTGCCGTCAGGCCGGCGTCGGCACAGGCCGTCTCGAAGGCTTTGGTTTCCGGTTTATTGCGGTCTGGCGCGTAGAGCAGGGCATCGGTCATTGCGCCGATTTCCGGCGGCAGGCGGAACGCTCTCAGCTCGCCAATCCAGCCTTCCATCGTGAGCGCTTGCTGACGCTTCTTTTCAAGACTGGCCAGAGCAGCTGCGAGAATGTCGGCAGGCGCCTTGCGGAAGCGGCCCTTGCCTTTGCGGTGGAAATAGACGGGCGCGGCGTGCACGGCAAGCAGCACCGCCGTCGCTTCGACCGGCGTGGGTTCGTGTCCGTAGTAATCACGGGCAAAATCAAGAAACGAAAACTCGCCATCGTTGACGCACTCCCACAGGAATTCAGCTTCGATCTCTTCGGCCAGCGGTGTGGCCTGGTCAAGCAAGGCCGCCGCGGAGGGCTTTTCAAAACGCAACAACACCGTTGCGGCCTTGATCTTGCAGCGCTTGCCGGTCGGCATTTCGACCTGCAACGAGCTGTCGTTGTCGGCCATGATGCTGCCGGCCTTAAAGCCGCCATCTTCTTCAAACAATACATTCATCGACGGATTATAGCCCAGCGTATTCAATGATTTGCGGCACAAAGTCGGGAAACTTCGTGAAGCTGTGGTCACCGCCCGGCAGGACAGTTTGCCGGCAACCGGCGTAAAACGCCTGCGCCTGACGGTAATCGAGCACTTCGTCGCCCGCTTCGAGCAACAGCCAGTAGCGCGCCGGCGTTGGCCTGGCTACCTGTGCCCTGAGTTGGGCCGCGTGGGCGTTGGTGAAGGTAAACGGTTCGCCCGTATGAAAATTGGCATGATCACCTTCGAAATTCGACAGATTTATCCGGTCGACCGCAGCAGGATTGATCAGCACGGTATTCAGGCCATATTTTTCAGCCAGATGGTTGGCGTAATGCCCGCCCAACGAGGAGCCGACCAAGGTCACAGTGCCATTCGCCCGCTCGATCAGTCGGCTGACGCTGGCGACTGCTTCATCCGGCACCGGCGCCAACTGCGGACAAACGAACTGCGCCGCCAGGCCGCGCCGTGCCATTTCCTCGGCGAGCAATCGTGATTTCCACGAAGCTGGCGAGGAACAGAAGCCATGCAGATAAAGGATCAGTCCGCGGCCCATTGCACCCAGCCGAATTGCCACGTCGCCAGCACGACAATGCCGAAAGCGATGCGATACCAGGCAAAGACCGTGAAATCATGGCTGGAGATATAGCGCAGCAACCAGCGCACGCACAGGAAGGCGGAGATGAAGGCGGCGACGAAACCGACCGCCCACATGGAGATATCGTCCGCATTGAGCAGGGCGCGCTCCTTGTAGAGCTGGTAAATGGTGGCGATGATCAGCGTCGGAATGGCCAGAAAGAAGGAGAACTCAGTCGCCGCCTTGCGTGACAGACCAAAGAGCAGGCCGCCGATAATGGTCGAACCGGAGCGCGAGGTGCCGGGGATGAGGGCGAATGCCTGAGCAATGCCGAGTTTGAGGGCATCCAGCATGCTCATTTCTTCAACCGTCTGGATGCGGATTTTATGTTCACGCTTCTCCGCCCAAAGAATCACGAAGGCGCCCAGAATGAACGTGGTGGCCACGGTTACCGGATTGAACAGGTGAGCCTTGATCGCCTTGCCAAAAGCCAGGCCCAGAATGGCCAGCGGCAAAAAGGCAACGAACAGGTTGAGGACGAATTTTTGCGCAGCCGCCTCGCTGAAAATACCGCGGGCCACCTTGAGCAGGCGTTCGCGATACTCCCAGACCACCGCCAGAATGGCACCGGACTGGATGACAATTTCGAACAACTTGCCGCGATCATCGTTGAAATTCAACAAATCGCCAGCAAGAATCAGATGCCCGGTCGACGAGATCGGCAGGAATTCGGTCAGCCCTTCGACAATGCCGAGGATGAGCGCCTTGAGGAGAAGAATCGGGTCCATGAAGTACAGCCTGTGCTTTTACCAAGTTGGGGAGGCCGCATTCTACTATCCCGGATGTGTCAAAACCTCGAGTTCAGCCAACCATTTAAGCGCATGCTCCCGGGATGTTCCGCACATTTCAGCCGAAGCCTGCAGCCCGCCGCAGCAGTCGGGGCGCTCGGGCTGGCCGAATATCCGGCAGCGGAATTCGGCATCCAGATGTTCGCAGGGCACGCCGGCCGGCTTGGCCAGCGACGAGATTGACGGCGCAATGCAGCACGCACCACACCCCGGTCGACAAATCATCGGCGCCATGCTTATGCAAATCGGATTGTCACGCATGAACAAGGGTTGCAGATTTCATTTTTTTCCATTTTTCCCGGTTGACCGCAAGACGCCCAAAAGCGGTGCAAAAAGGCACGGGTTTCAAAGCACCTGATTGTCAGCTTCCAAACAAAACAAACACCCCTGCAACCCGCATTCTGGCGTGATTTGCACCATCGTTGTGCGAATAAAAAAATAGTTCCCAACATTGAAAAATTGTCATCAAACCACTCCTATAATGCGCCCTCTTTACCCAAAACACAGACCAATGACCCTTACCCGCTCCAGCCAACCTGTTGCCCAACTCGGCAGCTCTCACGGCTATCGCCTCGAAGGCGATCTAGCCTTTCTCAACGCTGAAATCCTTTGCGACGAAGCACGCCTGACCGGCCAGGAATGGGCCCTGCAGCTGTGCAACGACAAAGGTATCAAGTTCGCAGAACTGCCACTCGGCCTGCTTAACCCCAACGGCACGGGTTGCATTCTCGTTAATGGCAGCACCTACGCATTGCCGCCAGCGGGCGATGGCCCGCACATCGTTTCCATGGTACTGGTTTCCGGCTTTGACGGCCTCCTCGACACCATCGAAGACATCGCCAGTTACGAACAAGCCGTCAGCTTCGTGCAACCGCGCATGGAAGGCACCATCTGCAGCGGCTTCACCAATGATGAAATCACCTTCGACATCGCCCGCATCGAAAACCCGCGCGACGCAGACAATATCAGCGGCACCTTGGCCCTTGAACTGTGGGCGCTGGACAGTGAATACGCCGGTGGCGACTGGACCGGCGTGCCGGTTGCCAGCCTTGTCCTCGGCTCGCTGAATGGCCAGACGGAATGGACCGACTGCCATCTGACCACGCATGCTGGTCCGCTACCGGAAACCGGTCACCTGACCCTGATGCTGCGTGAATGGACACCGGCCGGCTACGTCACCCGTGACTTCCGTGTCCTTGCCCGCCCGAGCACCACGCCGGCCAAGGCCGAAAAAGCCAAGGCCAAGACAACTGAAAAGAAAGTCAAAGCCCCGGCTGAAGCCAAGAGCAAGGCCGCCGAAAAGGTAGCGCCAGCCGCTGCCGCACCGGTCGCTGAAAAAGCCAAGGCGGCCGTCCCGGCACCTGCCGCTGCAGTTGCCACCACAGGCGTTTCGATCAACACCGCCAGCGCCGCTGAACTCGGCGCCATCAAG
>DAOLIO010000253.1:0-4014 GCA_035328505.1 Azonexus sp. | reverse complement strand
TAACGTCGACCACCTGTATATCCTGCTGCGCCGCACGGGCAGTTTTACCGATCGGGAAAGAAAATGCTTCGAGCTGCTGCTGCCGCACGTTGATGCCGCCATGCGAAAAATTGACGGCTTGCCGGTCATTCAGCCGGAACACATTGCAGCACCCGGTGTGCTGAGTTCGCTGGTCAGATCCGGCTTGAGCGAACGCGAAATCGAGATTCTCGAATGGGTTCGCAATGGCAAGACCAATATCGAAATCGGGATGATTCTTCATATCAGCACCAACACAGTAAAAAATCATTTGCAGCGGATTTTCCGGAAAATCAACGTCAGTAATCGCGCCCAGGCGGTCGGCAAGCTGAAGGAGATTGAGTCTGGCGACGCTCCGGAATCTGCCTTTGCCTAATCACGCCAGACGTAGATCGCCAGACACAGCGCCAAGCCGACGATATACAGCATCGCTGTCCCTGATATTGCGTAGGGATAGAACATCAGCGCCACCCCCATCCATTTGACCTTGGCGAGCGACATCCGCTTGCCGTAGCGATAGGCAGCAAAGCCAATCAGCCCGAAGACAATGGCGCCGATCAGATAAGCCGGGGTTGGCATTGCAAGGCCAAGGCCGGACAGCGAATTCAGTTCATCCATGGCGCTTCCCCGGTTGCCTCTTCACCCAATACTGAAATTCGTCCTCGTAAACCTCAACATCCAGCTCCATGACCCGAGCTTGCAAACGCGCTTGTGCGTCGGCCACGGCCTTGTTGTAAACAACGGGTGCGATTTCCTTGAGGAAGAAGCCCAGCAAAGCTCCGGCATCCAGATTGCCGATTTCCTCCGCCAGATTTTCGGAAAAGTAGCGCCGGATGGACGCAATGGCGGCCTTGCTGGATTCGGGAGAAATTTCAATGGTCATGGCAGGGAGTGTCGATGTCGGCAAGTTAGCAGTGTAGAGGCAAGTCGCAATCTCATGAATTTTCCGTTCATAAGTACGCTAGCGCACAGAACAGCCGATCCATCACGTGGAAGATAAGAATCACGACATGCGACTGAACAATCGCCAATCCCGATCGGACATTCGGTTCTTGATCTTGTCGTAATGCAAATATTGACCACTTGTAAAAACGATAGGATCCGATGAATTCCAGACTTGCCCCCAGCTGCCTCGTCGCTGCTGCACCGTTGCTCCCCGTTGCTGGCCATGGCGCCGATTCCGTCCGCTCGTCAGCGACTGCCTATGTCAACAATGCCGTGATCCCCACCAAAATCAATGATGAACAGGCTGTCGAAAGCTTGTCCAGCCTTGAGCAGTTCAGCGTCGAAACCGACAACAAGGGCATCATCGCCTTGAGAGGTACGGTCAACAGCAAAAATGCTGCAGAAAAAGCTGTTGCCATCGCGAGATCTGTCAACGGCGTGATTTCAGCTGAAAATCACCTTGAAAATGTTGCCAAAATAAATGGGACGACATCATGATTCGCATTGAACTGCAGGTCGACCTGAACTATGAAATTGACGCCGGCGGCGCAGATTTCGCGTTTAATGTACACGCGGCCAATACACCGAACCAGACTATTTCCGCCGAACAACTGACGCTGAACCAGCCGCTCCTGCAACGGATGTATACCGATCCGGCGACCGGCAATCGTTATATGTACGTCCATGCAGAACCCGGCGACTTGAGGCTGTCATACTCGGCGACCATTGATCTCATGCATCACTTTGTGGATCCGGCGCAGATTGCCGAAATACCCATAAGAGACCTCCCGCCCGAGGTCATGGGTTACATCTTTCCCAGCCGCTATTGCCAGTCAGACCGCTTGATCAAGCTGGCGAGCAGCGAGTTCGGTGCCCTGCCCCAGGGCTACGGTCGAGTTCTGGCGATTCGGGACTGGGTCCAGCAGCGGGTTACATTTACCGCGAACAGTTCAAATTCAAATACGTCGGCAGTCGATACCCTGATTGAACAGGTCGGCGTCTGTCGTGATTTAGCGCACCTGATGATTGCCCTGTGCCGGGCCGTCAATATTCCGGCGCGTTTCACCACCGGTACCGACTATGGTGCCGATCCTGCGCTGGGTCCTTCCGATTTTCACGCCTATGTCGAGGTGTATCTAGGCAATCGCTGGTACATCTTCGACGCTTCCGGCACGGGTATCCCGATGGGCTTTGTACGTTTTGGGACCGGACGCGACGCGGCTGACGTGGCGTTTGCCACTATTTTCGGTGGCGTCAGGACGCACGCTGCGGTAATCCGTGCATTGGTCATTCTGGATGCGGCCAGCGGCATGGTGATGCCCTACCATTGTCCGGAAGCCCTATCGACCGACAGCGGTCCAGCCAGCACGCTGGTGGCCTGAGGCAGATGAATCCGCTTGGCCGCGCCGCCTAATGCGCGGGAGTCAGGTGGTCAGGTTGATCAGGACTGAAAGTTGCCCAGCGAGTGGCTTGCGCAAGGGAGGAATCGGCGCTGTGCTGATCCTCCGTTGCCACTTGGCGCCAGAATTGCGCACTGTTTATTTTTGACGGAACGGCAGCAATCGCGCGTACTCGGCTTTAACCACCGCATAGCATTCACAGGATCGCTCTTCTAGCTGGGGACGGTCCACTACATTGATACGACCACGGTGACGGGTGATTATTCCATTTTTTTGTAACAGTCCGGCAATTTGAGTCACGCTCTCGCGGCGGACACCCAGCAATTTTCCAATCATCTCTTGCGTTATCACAATTTCGTTGCTGTTCAATCTATCCATCGTCATCAATAACCATCGGCACACCTGTTGTTCCAGCGAATGGTGCTGATTACAGACGGCCATTTGCGATGTCTGACAAATCATCGCCTGGGTGAAAAGCAGCGCGATATGTTGCAGTTGCCCACCTAACGCAAACTCTCGCTTCATCACTTTGCGGCTAAGTCGATAAGCTTGTCCCGCGCTCTGTACCTCGGTACTGCTTGGCATGCTCTCGCCGCCCATGAAAATCGAAATACCAACCAAGCCTTCGTTGCCGACCAATGCCGTTTCACTCGAAGAGCCGTCTTCCAGTGTGTAGATCAGCGAGACAATACCGGCGATGGGAAAGTGCAGAAAATTGACATGGTCACCAGACTCGGACATCGTCCATTGCAGTGGCATTTCTACCAATACAAGTTCAGGTAACAAGCGTGCGTAATCCTTGGCAGGCAGGCTTGCAAGAATATGGTTTTGCTTGGGGTCTGGCGTCGACACGCGTCCATGTATATTTTTCGACATATTGAGTTTCTTCGGGAATGAATTTTATTTTTCGGAGGAGCATCGTTGCACGATAAAGTCCCTGAGAGGTCGAGTCGGTGCGATAGCACACGCAGACGTCAAACGGAAAAAAGCCCCATCCACCATGGATGAGGCTTCAGTCTGGCACATGATTGCCGGGCCATTCAGTCGGTTATTTTGACCTGAGTACCGAAATAATATGCATGGACCGTCTACGCCAAGGCTGGATTTGCCATGGTCGGCCAGTTAGCTGGTCAAACCAATGACCAATCAGTCAGGGCAGACAGCCATTACCGCCAGCCATTTCTCCGGCAAACGCTGTCAGTTCATGTGCCCTTGGTCGCATCCTTCAAGTCTTGCTTGAGATCGCCATAGGCCGATTGAATTTTTCCGCCGGAATTCTGAATCTTGCCTTCCGTTTCCAGGTCTTTGTTACCGACAACTTTGCCGGTGATTTCCTTGACTTTACCGGTGGCTTCTTCGACGAGACCCTTGACTTGATCCTTGTTCATGGTGTGCTCCTTTTCATGGTTGGGTAGGAAGCGCCGAACCTTCCGGTCCTGAGCTCACTGCAGCAAGATTAGGCTAGAAAGCTGTCGCGCTCTGTACGCTGGCACGCACCCGGATACATGAATCGGGTCTGGCGACTTCTTTGTTTGACGATGGCGTAGAAATAGTCCAGACCCGGCGCATCTGGGCAGTCTAGCGATCGTCGCTGGATGGAGTTGAAGCCGCTCCCATCATTGTGCACTCGCTTGTCCGCAAAAATCACAAA
>DAOLIO010000252.1:0-4025 GCA_035328505.1 Azonexus sp. | reverse complement strand
CACACCCCGCCTGCTCGGTGCCGGCATCATGGTCGACTGGCAGCCGGCCGCCACGCTGCCACCCATGATCGGGCGTCCACTCCAGTTGCGCATGCTGTTCAAGGTGCTGATCGACAACGCCATCGAGGCCATGAACATCAAGGGCTGGAAGCGTCGCGAACTGACGCTGACCAGCGCCATCGACGGCGAATGTATCGTGGTTTCGGTTCTCGACAGTGGCCCGGGCATTCCTGAGGAATGGCGGCACAAGGCCTTCGAGCCATTCTTCACGGCCAAGAGCGGTACCGGCAAACACATTGGCACCGGTCTTTCACGCGCCCAGCAGGTCGTTGCCGATCACGGCGGCATCATCGACCTCGACGAAAGCCCCAGCGGCGGTTGCGCCGCGATCGTCGAGTTCCGCATCGACGGCGACCCGATCTGAAAAAGACACAAAGAGAACAGCATGCATGAACACACCATTCACCCCCTGGACGAATGTCCGCCACCCGGCGGCTTCTGTCGAACGCACGAGCTGAATATCCAGCTGCTGGCAGCCCTTTATGCCGTCAGCCGGGTACTCAGCCGATCGCTGGATTTCAATGAAACGCTGCGCGACGTATTGCGTGTGCTGCACGATGAAGCCGGTCTGGCGCGGGGGCTGATCAGCGTCCTGGACCCGGACAGTGGCAAGCTGAATATTCACACCATCTACAGCCCGGAGGGCCCGATCCTCGATGATTCACAATACGGTCCGGGGGAAGGCATCATCGGCCTGGTACTGGAAAAACCGCGCACCATCAAACTGACACGGGTGGCCGACGAGGCACGTTTCCTCAACCGCGGCGAGGTTTATCAAGGCGAATTGCCCTTCATCGCCGTCCCCATCAAGGTCGGCGGTGATCTCAAGGGGGTGCTGGCCGTCCAGCCCGAACACCCTGAAGACGGGCTGCTCGAAGAACGTGCGCAGTTTGTCGAGATGGTCGCCAACCTGATCGGCCAGAGCCTCAGACTGTCGATGCAGGTGGCCCAGGAGAAATCCAGCCTGCTCGAGGAGCGCGACCTGCTGCGCCGTACCGTGCGCCATCAGTTCGGCTTTGACAGCATGGTGGGCCGTTCGGCGGTCATGCGCCGTGTGTTCGACCAGGCACGCATGGTCGCCAAGTGGAACACGACCGTGCTGATTCGCGGCGAGACCGGCACGGGCAAGGAACTGATCGCCAACGCCATTCATTACAATTCGCCGCGCGCCCGCAATGCGCTGGTCAAGCTGAACTGCGCCGCATTGCCGGAAAACCTTCTGGAGTCCGAACTCTTTGGCCACGAACGCGGTGCGTTCACCGGCGCCGTCGAATCGCGCAAGGGCCGTTTCGAGCAGGCACACGGCGGCACCCTCTTCCTCGATGAGATCGGCGAAGTCTCCGCCGCCTTTCAAGCCAAGATGCTGCGCATTCTGCAGGAAGGTGAATTCGAACGGGTCGGCGGCAGCAAGACCATCAAGGTGGATGTCCGCATCATCGCGGCGACCCACCGCGACCTGGAAACCGCTGTCGAGATGGGCGACTTCCGCGAAGACCTGTTCTATCGGCTGAACGTCATGCCGCTGTTTCTCCCGCCACTGCGGGAGCGCATCGAGGACATCCCGGAAATTGCCCGCCACCTGCTGACCAAGATCGGCAGCGACCAGAAGCGCAAACTGACGCTGACCGACATGGCCAACCGGCGTCTCGCCAGCCACGACTGGCCAGGCAACGTCCGCGAACTTGAAAACTGTCTGGAACGCGCTGCCGTCCTCAGCGACGACGGTCAGATCGATGTCGATCTGATCCGTTTCCCGAGCGTGCGCGAGCGCAGCAGTCCGCGCCCGATGCGCACGGTGATTTCCACGGTCAACCCGAATACCGGACCAATGTCGGACATTGATATCGATGACCCCAACCTGTCCGAAAAGGAACGCGTCATCGCCGCGCTGGAGCAGGCCGGCTGGGTGCAAGCCAAGGCTGCGCGCATCCTCGGCATGACACCGCGACAAATCGCCTATCGCATCCAGACACTGAACATCGAGGTCAAGCAGTTTTAAGCAGCGCAGCGGCGCGCCGCCCTACCATCATTCGTCAAATGCGTGAATGAAATCGCGCAACCGCGGGTAGATTTGCCGCTCCCAGCGCTTGCCATTGAAAACACCGTAATGCCCGACCGTTGCTTGCAGATGGTGCTGTTTCCGGTAAGGCGCCAGTTTGGCGCACAGATCATGGGCAGCCAGCGTCTGGCCGATCGAGCAAATATCGTCACGCTCCCCTTCAACGGTGAAGAGAGCCGTTCGGCGAATCAGTTCCGGCCGCACCAGTCGCCCGCGGTATTCGAGCTTGCCCTGTGGCAGGTGGTACTCCTGAAAGACCTTGCGCACCGTCTGCAGATAAAACTCGGCAGGCAGATCCATCATCGCCAGATATTCATCGTAGAACGCCTTGATGCCGATGGCACGATCCGTCTCGCCCGCTGCATAGTGGTCGTACATCTTGCGGAACGACTCCTTGTGGCGATCGATGTTCATGCTCATGAAGGCGGAAATTTGCAGAAACCCCGGATAAACCTTGCGCATCGCCCCCTTGTAGCGCAATGGGACCGTACCGATCAGCTTCTGCTCGAACCATTCAATCGGCTTCTCGGTAGCCAGACGGTTAACCTCGGTCGGATTGATCCGGCAATCGATCGGCCCCGCCATCAGCGTCATGCTGCGCGGCTGATGAGGATGATTCTCCTCGGCCATGATGGACACGGCGGCCAGCGTCGGAACCGTCGGCTGGCAGACCGCCACCAGATGGGTGTGCGGCCCGAGCCAATCGACAAACATGATGATCTGTTCGATAAAGGTATCGAGATCGAAGGCACCAGCCGACAGCGGGATGTCGCGCACGTTATGCCAGTCGGTCACATAGACATCGTGGTCACGCAACAGCGTTTCCACGGTGCCACGGAGCAACGTGGCGAAGTGCCCGGAGGCCGGTGCCACCAGCAACACCTTGGGTTCACCGGCCGCCACACCTTCCTTCCGGAACCGCTGCAAGGTACAGAAAGGTGTGGCGCAGACCGCCTCTTCAGTCA
Organism: Azonexus sp.; assembly: GCA_035328505.1. Taxonomy (GTDB): domain Bacteria; phylum Pseudomonadota; class Gammaproteobacteria; order Burkholderiales; family Rhodocyclaceae; genus Azonexus. The sequence goes on along the minus strand of DAOLIO010000252.1, from coordinate 941 downwards.
CCAAAACGGTGCCTGCCTCGGTTTCGACCTTGTCGATGCCAAAGGGAGGACGCTCATGGGTCAGACCGGCCAGCGCCAGCACCTCACAGGCACCGGCCGCCTTGCGCAGCAGTTTGCTTTCAGGCAACCAGAACAGACTGTGATGCAGCCATGGCGCGAGATATCGGGCCACCGAACGCATCGGTGTCGTGAGGTCGGCCAGGGTCTGGTAGGCCTGATAATGCAAGGCGGGGCTGAAGGCGGTCATGGTCGGATTCCGGCGAATGGGCAACGGGTATCACAAGCAATACGCATGCCGTTATCAAATCGTCGATTGGCATATGCCTTGCTAAGGAAATACAGGCCGTGCGCGTTCGCCGCACCGCACCTGTTTTGTGGAGATCAAATCCGATGCCTGTTGCAACCCTTACCCTGAGCAGCAAAAACTACTCATCCTGGTCGTTGCGCGGCTGGTTGATGGCCCGTTTCGCCGGACTCGATTTTTCCGAACAGATGGTTGAAACAGACAACGCCAGTGCGCGTGCCGAGCTGCTGCTGCTCGCCCCTTCCGTGCGTGTACCGCGGCTGACGCATGGTGATCTTTCTGTCTGGGACACCCTGGCCATCGGCGAATATCTTAATGAAATCAAGCCCAAGGCCGGCCTGCTTCCCGCCGACGCGATTGCCCGCGCCCATTGCCGTTCGATCTGCGGCGAGATGCATTCCGGCTTTGCCTCGCTGCGCGCGGCACTCCCGATGAATCTCAAGGCCCGCTTTCCCAATTTTACGGTCTGGTCGCGCGCCAAGGGTGATATCGAGCGCGTCATCGAGATCTGGCACGACTGCCTGCAACAGTACGGCGGCCCCTTCCTGTTCGGCCAGAAGCCTACCATCGCCGACGCCATGTACGCACCGGTCGCCACCCGCTTCATAACCTATGACGTGGCGCTCGACGAGGTCTG
>DAOLIO010000251.1:0-4052 GCA_035328505.1 Azonexus sp. | reverse complement strand
GTGGCGTGCACGCCCGACTTGTACATCAGGAACCACATGAGTGCGCCGCCCAGCAGGTAGGGTGTCAGCGCCATCACGCGGAACTTGCGGTTAAGTACGACCAGACCGCCAAAAACGGCCAGCGCGCCGAGCAGGTAGGCCAGTGAAAATTGCGCGGTGTAGAAGATTGCGATGACGATGATGGCACCGAGGTCGTCCATCACGGCGAGCGCGGTCAGGAAAATCTTGAGCGATGCCGGTATCCGGCTGCCCAGCAGGGCCAGCACGCCGAGCGCAAAGGCAATGTCGGTGGCCATCGGAATGCCGATGCCGGTCTGGGTTGGCGTGCCGTTGTTCAATGCAAAGTGAATCAGCGCCGGGGCACAGATGCCGCCGATGGCCGCGATGATGGGCAGTAGCGCATTGCGGAAGTTCGACAGCTCGCCGGTATAGAGCTCACGTTCAAGTTCCAGGCCGACAAACAGAAAAAATATGGCCATCAAGGCATCGTTAACCCAGTGTTCGATGCTCATGCCGCCGATATAGCCGTGCCACAGGGCGTGGTAGTCATGTTCGAGCACCGAGTTGGCGATAGATAGCGAAACAAAGGTGCAGATAATCAGCATTATTCCGCTGGATTTTTCTGATTCGAAAAAGGCGTTGAAGGTTTTGGAGAGGATGGTCGCGGGACGGGTGTGCATGGGGTTTCGTGTGGGGGGCGTAGGGGGAAATTACTACAAGACGGCCTGCATATCACCCTTTTGCATCGGCATTGCCCAATATTATTGATGACAATGGAATGTTATGGCCGCGTCTTTTGGCATTTAGGAGGCAGTGTGTCTTCTTTGTAGCCGCTCTGGTCCGCCCTGCCGAATGGCGGGAGCGGTATGCCGAAGCGCTATCTGCAGTCGAGCACTATGAGCGCTTGAAGTGCTGTCAATCGACGATGTTGGCGGTTATTTGTCAGATTTTATTAAATTCACGATATTGGTGATTTTTGGTTGTCGAGCATGATTAAATTAGGAAATATTCATATTGAAAATTCCAGTGACAAATTTTTGAGGCTGTGCTTTACTGAAATTTACAATTCATTGATGCAAATCTGACGTTTGTATCGAAACTGTCCTGGTGCCTTGTTGTTTGGGCAATCCAGCGCTGGCGCAAAGCGATGAGAGAGACGGCATGCTAGATGTGGCAGTGTCCTTCCTGGCGGATGAATTTAACGCTTACCTGTTGCGTCGAACCGGGTCGGCACAATTGGGGCAGGTTGTGCCGGGGGGCATCCTGGATGACAAGGGCAGCCTGGCCATCGCCGGTGGTACGGTCGCCCTCAGTCTGGTCAATATCGAAGAAGAGCGCGTGATGCGCGAGCATGTGCCGGCGCGGGTGTTCAGCAATGGCCGCGAGATGGTGCTGCAGCCCGAGTTGAAGCTCAACCTGACGCTGATCTTCGCCGCGAAAATGACGGATTACCCGACGACCTTGAAGGCGCTGTCAAACGTGCTGACTTTCTTTCAGTCGCACCCGGTATTCAGCGCCGACGATTACCCGGCACTCGATTCGCGCATCGGCAAGATCGTCATGGAGTTGTACAGCGTGACGCCGGAAACCCTGAACCAGATCTGGGCCAGCATTGGCGCCAAGTATCAGCCGTCGGTGCTCTATCGGGCGCGGCTGGTCACCATTCAGGATCAGGAGCCCTTCATGCCGGGCGAGCCGATTACCGATATTGGTCTGGAACTGCACGACAAATGAGCATCCATTTCCGTACCCTTTTCGAACTCGACATCGAGCATGGTTATTACCAGGGGCTCAGCGCAGATTTCAACTTTGTCGTGCCGGCTTCCGAGCCGGCGCTGGCGGCCGGCAAATTGCTGACGCGCGTACGTGATGGCCGCCTGCGCGTGCTGTTCGAGGCGGACGATGCCGGCGACCCGCTGCGCGACATTCACGGTACGACCTTGCTGATCGGCCTGCGCGTGACGAATCCGTATTTCGCCAATTTCACCGAAGCGCCGGTGGCTTCTGCGGGGGTGATTCTGTACGGCAACAGCGCCGATCCGCGCGCCCTTGACCCGGCGCTGGCGGCCAGCTTCATCACCCCGCACCAGCGCATTTCACCCGTTCAGGCGGGGCGGCCGCTGACCTTGCGCTGGCTGTTTCAAGGCGCGCCACTGGTCGAGCAGACCATGGCTGCCGGCGAGGACGAAGCGAGTTTTGAAACCCGGGACTGGCCGGTCGGGCACTATGTGTTGTCCGAAACTGTCGCGGGTCCGGCGCAGGCGTCGCACTGGCTGCAATCCCCGGCGCTTGCCGGCGAGCAGTTATGGGGCGTCGTCGCGGTCACGGTCGACCGGAATTTTTACGCGAATTCCCCCACTTTTCACATCACGCTCCAGGCCCGCAGCGAACAGCTCAAATATTACGTCGTCGCACAAAATTTCGGCGCCAGCGAGTTTGGCCAGCTGCAACTGGCCGATGCCGGGGCCGGCGAGCAGGGGCGTGCCGTCCTCCATTTCGACCGGGTCTTGCCCGCTGCATTTACCGCCGATGACCTGCCGCCGTCGGCACTCGGCGATGCCGATGCGCGCATCGTTCTCTTTCAGTCATCGGCGCCGGTTGCCCGGCGGGCCGGCGGCTATCGCAAGCTTCAACTGAGGCGCAATGCCGAAGTTCTCGTCCAGCATCTGCCCCAGGCCGGTTCCGACCGGGCGCAGGCGCGTTTCATCGTCCACCTCGCCAAACCTTAGAAGGGGGTCAGTCCATGCCAACCTACCGTACTCCGGATGTTTACATTGAGGAAATTTCGGTCTTTCCGCCGTCGGTCGCCGAGGTGGAAACCGCGATTCCGGCTTTCGTCGGCTACACCGCCAACACCACGCTGATCACGGCGGGGGACCTGATCAATTCACCCCGGCGCATCAAGTCATTGCTCGAATACGAAGCCTATTTTGGCAAGGGGCCAAACTATACGGTGACCCAGGCCACCATCGACGACGCCGGCAATTTCGTGTCGGCCGACATCAGCAACAGCTACTTCATGTACGACAGCCTGCGGCTGTTCTACGACAATGGCGGTGGCGACTGCTACATCGTCTCGACAGGTGCCTACAAGACAGTGGGTTCGCCGGTCGACCGCGAAGAGCTCAAGACCGGCGTGCAGGCCGTGGCCAAGGTGGACGAGCCGACCATCCTGCTCTTCCCCGATGCGGCCACGTTGAATGCCGATGACCTGGCCGCCGTGCAGCAGGAAGCGCTCAAGCAGTGCGGTGAACTGAAGGACCGTGTCGCCGTACTCGACCTGCGGCAGAGCGACCCGAACGGTGCCAGTTTCCGCGACAAGCTCGGGATCAACAGCCTGAAGTACGGCGCCGCCTATACGCCGTGGCTGAAGCTGAATTACAGCAAACCTGTGGGCTATGCGCAGGTCAAGGATGCCATTTTCAAGAACGGCATCCAGGTACCGCTGAAGGACCTGACCACCGAGCCGCAACTGCTGGCCGCATTGACCGCGCTCGACCAACTGACCGCCGACAATGTCACGCTGGCGGCGGCAGTCAGCGCCTACGCCGGGGCAGGCGAAACGCTGTCCAGCGCCTTCGCCAAGAAACTCGCGGCCTACAAGGCCAAGGCTGCACCGGTCGAAGCCGACGTGGCACTGCTCTTCGAATACGTCTTTGGCATTGCCAGGGTGGTTGATGGGCTGGTCGATGCCTCGCCGCTGAGCAACGCCAAGCTGGTGACGGACATCAACACCCAGATTACCGGCACGCTGGCCCCGGCCTTCTCGGCGCTGATTGCGCTGGAAAAGGAAATGGCGGCCGACATCGCGACCGCGGGCGGTGCCTATACCGTCGCGTGGGACCAGAACACCCCGCCGGCGACGGCAGCCTGGGGGGGCATTTTCGGTGGCAGCGCCCCGGCCGCCTCGGTCGGCAATACCAGCGGCGCGACGGTCAAGGCTGTCATGGACAGTGCGCTACCCGGCTTGCAGAAAGGCTTCTCGGCGGCCAGCGGCGCCATTGCCGGCATCGTCACGGCGATTGCCAACTATCGCGGCCTCAACGAGCAGA
>DAOLIO010000250.1:0-4092 GCA_035328505.1 Azonexus sp. | reverse complement strand
GTCGCCGCAACCCCCATGATGACCATTTCCAGCACCTTGACCAAGCGGGCCAGCGTCGCCTTGTCGTACTTGTCGGCCAGTTGCCCGGCCGTCGCCGAAAACAGGAAGAATGGCAGGATGAAGATGCCGGCCGCCATATTGGCCAGCAGCTCCGGCTTGATCGTCGTCCAGCTCGCCGCCTGAAACGTCAGCAGCACGACCAGCGCGTTCTTGAACAGGTTGTCGTTGAAGGCGCCCAGAAACTGCGTCACGAAGAAAGGCGCAAAGCGCCGGGTTTTCAGGAGTCCGAATTGACCGCTCATGGAAAGCTTACCGTGCTAAAGCTGCGGTCGATGTGACTGCAGAAAGTTTCAAATTTTGCCTGTTTTTCCGGTTGACCGTGGGGATCATGCTGCACGCTCATACCGCCGCCGCCCATTGTTTCAGCGTCACGTAATCGACCTTGCCGGTACCGAGCAGGGGCAGCGCGTCGACCCTCTGTATCTTGCGCGGCACGGCCAGCTCCGGCACGCCGGTTTCACGGGCCTTGGCGGCGAGCAGCTCGCGCGTCAGCCCGCCATCGGTGGTAAACAACACCAGCGCTTCGCCCTTGGCCGTGTCGGGCTGGCTGGATGCGGCATGCATCAGGTCCGGCGAGGTGGACGTCGCCAGCTTTTCCACCACCTCCAGACTGACCATTTCGCCGGCGATCTTGGCGAAGCGTTTGACCCGGCCGACGATTTTCACAAACCCGTCTTCATCCAGTTCGACGACATCGCCGGTTTCATACCAGCCTGCGCCGAGGTCCGAGACCGGGGGCTGCAGCACACCGGGCTGGTCAGCTTTGAGGTAGCCGGCCATCACGTTGGGGCCGCGCACATGCAGGATGCCGCCCGCTTCGATGCCGGGCACCGGCACCAGCTTGTGCTCGATACCCGGCAACAGATTGCCAACCGTGCCGGTGCGATACGCCATGGGGGTGTTGACGGCCAGCACCGGCGCGGTTTCGGTGGCGCCATAGCCTTCAAAGATGCGCAGGCCGAATTTCTCGAACCACAGCTCGCGCACAGAAGCCGAGAGTTTCTCGGCGCCGGCCACCACATAACGGAGTCGGTAAAAATCGTAGGGATTGGCGAACTTGGCGTAGTTGGCGAGGAAGGTCGAGGTGCCAAACAGCACGGTACAGCCACGGTCGTAGGCGAGTTCCGGAATCACCCGGTAATGCAGTGGCGAGGGGTAGAGGAAGAGGCTGGCGCCGTTGAGCACTGGCAGCAGCGCGCCGGCAGTCAGGCCAAAGGAATGGAAGATGGGCAAGGCATTCAGCACCTTGTCGTAGACCGAAAAGTCGATCACCGAGCGAATCTGGGCAATATTGGCCAGGATCGCCCGATGCGGCAGGACGACCCCCTTGGGTTTGCCCTCGGAACCAGACGTAAACAACACCACGGCCGGATCTTCCGGTGTGCCGGGCAAGGCAAAAGCACGCGGGAAATGGATGGCGTAGCCCATCAACCACAGCTTGTCGGCCAGGCTGATCTGTTCGCGGATATCCTCCAGATAACGCAGTTGCACGCCCCGCAACCCCGCCAGCTTATCTGCCAGTTTGGCCTGCTCGACAAAGGCCCGCGAGGTAACGACCATGCGGATTTGCGCCGCGTCGCAGGCGGCCTGCATGGCCTCGGTACCCGCCGTGTAATTGAGCATGGCCGGAATGCGCTGCCTTGCGGTCACCCCGAAAATCAGCCCCAAGGTGGGCACCAGGTTGGGCAGCAACAGGCCAACTTTTTCGCCCGGTTGCGTCAGGCGTTCAATTTGACGACCGAGCACCAGCGCCATCTTCAACAGGTCGTTGTAGGAATACTCGATCTGCTTGATGTCCTCGACCAGGCGGCGCCGGCGGCCAAAAATTTCAGCCGCATCGCACAGCGCCGAGTAGAGCGTTTGCTGGGGGCGGGAGGCGAAAATCATCTCCTGCATCAGCTTGCGCATTTGCTCGCCGGACTTGCGGCGGCGTAATTTGGCCGTCGCCCCTTCCGGCATGGGGAAATGCCGTTCGGGGAGAATCGACAGGCGGATTTTCGGAAAAAACGTGCGCGGATGCTTGCCGGACAGACGCGAAAAATAGCTGCGCGCAGCCCCATCGACCCGCACCGGCACCACCGTTGCCCCGGTCTTGGCAGCGACAAAGGCCGGGCCGTCGTACACCTTCATCAGCGAACCCGTCAGCGTGATTCGCCCCTCCGGGAAGATCACCACCGGGCGGCCGGATTCGATCAGCCGAATGACCTTTTTCATGGCCATCGGGCTGGTTGGATCGACCGCCAGATAATCGACCTGCGACAGCAAAATACGAAAGACAAAACTGTTGGCGATGGCCGTATGCACGACGAAGACCGGATCAATGGGCAGAAACAGCCCGATCAGAAGACCGTCCAGGAAGGACTGATGATTAGCCACCACCAACAGGCGATCATGATTGAAATTGGCCAGCTGATGCGACATTTCGACGCGAAACAGCAGCCGGGCGAGGCCGCGCAACAGCGGCCGCAATAGTTTTCGCATCAGCAATTTTCCTTGAGGTAGTCGAGGACGTTGGTTAACGTGACGACCAACGCCTCCCTATTGATCCAGAACCAGACCTCCTTGCCGATCTTCTCGGAGCCCAGCACGCCGGACTCATGGAGTAGCTTCAAGTGATGCGACACGGTTGAGCGCGCCAGCGTCGACACCTCGGCGATCTGGCCGACATTGAGCCGCTCGCCTGGCTCGAACAGCAACAGGATGCGCTGCCGGTGTTCATCGCCCAGCGCCACGAAAATCTTGGACATTGCCTGCCATTGCGGCGGAATCGCCCGGGAATAGTCATTTCTCATGTCGATAATCTTAGTTATATCGACATGTCTCCGTCAAGTGTTTTTTGGGGGAGGGTCGAACCGGTGAGCTGTACACTCGATATCAGAAACACCATCTCCGCTCCCATTGCGGACGCTGGCCAGCGTCGCAATGGGAACTTCCCCGTCATCTCCCGCTCTATTGCTGGGAATTCCCCCACAGATACACGCCTGGAGTTGAGCAGTGCAAAAGGTCATTGAAGGTTTCTTGAAGTTTCAAAAGGACGTTTTTCCTGAAAGAACGCAGTTGTTCAAGCAATTGGCGCAGCAACAGAACCCCAAGGTTCTGTTTGTGACCTGCTCGGATAGCCGTGTGGTGCCGGAACTATTTACGCAGCAGGAGCCTGGCGATCTGTTCGTCATTCGCAATGCGGGCAACATCGTGCCATCCTATGGACCTGAGCCGGGTGGTGTTTCGGCAACCGTGGAGTATGCGGTATCGGTCCTTCAGGTCAGCGATATCGTGATTTGTGGTCATTCGAATTGCGGCGCGATGGCCGCTATTTCCAGTTGTCAATGCCTGGACCATCTGCCGGCAGTCGCCCACTGGTTGCGCCATGCGGATTCCGCCAAGGCCATCGTCGCTTCGCAGGCGTACGCAACGCAGCAGGAGAAAGCAGATGCGTTGGTTCGCCAAAACGTGATTGCCCAGCTCGACAACATCCGCACGCATCCGTCGGTCGCGCTCGCGCTCGCGCAGCACCGCCTGAATCTGCACGGTTGGGTGTACGACATCGAAAAAGGGGCGATCGATGCACTCGATGGTGCAAGCAGAAGTTTCGTGCCGCTATCTGCCAATCACCAAGCGGTTGCCACGTAGCGTCTGCAACAACGCTGATTTTGTGATTGCGCACCGGACGCCCTGTCGACGGAGCATTGCGCCCCGAAAGTCTTAACGTTCATTGCGTCCGGAATCTGTTCTAGCGGCCAGTAACGCCTGGATTGCCCAGAATTGCAGCATGCGACCTAAGTCACTGGCGCAACAGATCTTATAGCGACCTACCAACGGGCAACGCACAGACTTGTCCACAGAAAATGTGGATAGTCCGATAAGGTCTCGTGCGCATCAATTTGGACGCTTACGCACGACGCTGGTGCTTCGTTTCGTTCTGGCCCAACTCCAGAGGGCCTCTCCAAAATAAGGGAGAACAGCGCCACATCCCAGTGCTACAAGCATTTCGGGCGATAGCATGGTAGCCACCTCATTCAAGAAGAAGTTTAT
>DAOLIO010000249.1:0-4107 GCA_035328505.1 Azonexus sp. | reverse complement strand
TGAAGTCGCCGGTCGGCCAGATGTTCCACCAGTTCTTCGGCGAGAACATGCTGCGTGCCGACGTCTGCAATGCGGTCGAGGAACTCGGCCAGTTACTTGACCATACCGGCCCGGTTGCAGCGTCAGAGCGCAACGCGGCGCGCATTTTCAATTCCGATCACCTGTACTTCGTTACCAACGGCACGTCGACCTCGAACAAGATCGTCTGGCACTCCACCGTGGCGCCCGGTGACATCGTGGTCGTCGATCGCAACTGTCACAAGTCCATCCTGCACGCCATCATGATGACGGGCGCGATCCCGGTGTTTCTCATGCCGACGCGCAACAATTTTGGCATCATCGGGCCGATTCCAAAGAGCGAATTTGCCTGGGAAAGCATTCAGAAAAAGATTGCCGCCAATCCGTTCATTCTCGACAAGGCGGCCAAGCCGCGTGTCCTGACCATTACCCAGTCGACCTATGACGGCATCCTCTACAACGTCGAGGACATCAAGGCCGAACTGGATGGCAAGATCGATACCCTGCATTTCGATGAAGCCTGGCTGCCGCACGCCGCCTTCCATGACTTTTATGGGGATTACCACGCCATCGGCGCCGACCGCCCGCGTTGCAAGGAGTCCATGATTTTCTCGACGCAATCGACGCACAAACTGCTGGCCGGCCTGTCGCAGGCGTCGCAGATTCTGGTTCAGGATGCCGAGAATCAGAAGCTTGACCGCGATATCTTCAATGAAGCCTACCTGATGCATACCTCGACGTCGCCGCAGTACTCCATCATCGCCTCGTGCGATGTGGCGGCAGCGATGATGGAAGCGCCTGCAGGCACCGCGCTGGTTGAGGAATCGATTACCGAAGCCCTTGATTTTCGTCGTGCCATGCGCAAGGTCGAGCAGGAATGGGGGACCGACTGGTGGTTCAAGGTCTGGGGCCCCGACGACCTGTCCGAAGAGGGGATCGAAGAGCGCGACGCGTGGATGCTCAAGCCAGGGGAGCGTTGGCACGGTTTCAATAATCTGGCCGACGGTTTCAACATGCTGGATCCGATCAAGGCGACGATCATTACGCCGGGCCTGGATGTCGATGGCGATTTTGCCGACGAGTTTGGCATCCCGGCCGCCATTGTCACCAAGTACCTCGCCGAGCATGGCGTCATCGTCGAAAAATGCGGCCTGTACAGCTTCTTCATCATGTTTACCATCGGCATTACCAAAGGTCGCTGGAACACGTTGGTGACGGCGCTGCAGCAATTCAAGGATGATTACGACAAGAACCAGCCGCTGTGGAAAGTACTGCCTGAGTTCGTGCAGAAGAATCCGCGCTATGAACGTGTCGGCCTGCGCGATCTGTGTACACAGATTCACAGCGTCTACAAGCAGAACGACGTCGCGCGACTGACGACCGAGATGTATTTGTCCGACATGGTGCCGGCGATGCGCCCGGCCGATGCCTTTGCCAAGATGGCGCACCGCGATATTGAGCGTGTACCGGTTGATGAGCTGGAGGGGCGGGTTACCGCGGTACTGCTGACGCCTTATCCGCCGGGCATTCCATTGCTGATTCCGGGCGAACGTTTCAATGCCACGATTTGCAGCTACCTGAGGTTTGCCCGCGAATTCAACGCCACCTTCCCGGGCTTCGAAACGGATGTTCACGGCCTGGTCAAGGGTGCCGACGGTACCTACTACGTGGATTGCGTGCGCTGAGAAAGCCGGCCTTTTCGCCTGGCGTAGCGCAATTGGTCGCCGCGCCAGGCGGGCAATAATCCTGGATTATTGCTTCTTGTAGGTCACGAACGCGTAGCCGGAACCTTCGATTTTTGCCGTTTTTTTCCAGTTGACCGCAGCAATCTCCGGAAACCAGGCGTCCCCGTCGGGCTCGAGCTCGACTTCGGTGATTTCCAGGCGGTCGGCCAGATGCATGGCCTGCGCGTAAATCTGCTCGCCACCAATAACGAAGACGCTGGTGATGTCACTTGGGGTCTGCCCATCCGCTACGGTCGACGCCAATTTAAGGGCATTTTCCAAAGAATTGCTGAGTTCGGCGCCGGCTGCCTCGTAGTCTGGTTGGCGGCTGACGACGATGTTGCGGCGGCCCGGTAATGGACGGAAACGCGGTGGCAGCGATTCCCAGGTTTTGCGGCCCATGATGACTGTTTGGCCACGGGTCAGGGCCTTGAAATGCGCCATGTCTTCAGGAATGTGCCAGATGAGCTGGTTGTCGCGACCAATGACCCGGTTTTTGGCGACGGCAGCAATAATGACGACTTCAGGCATGTTCAGCTCCGGAATTGGCGCAGATGGCCGATCAGCCCGCGCGTCGAGGCATCGAGGGATTCCGTGGTGGCATCATCGCGAATACAGGGGGCAAGACGACCTGCCAACTGCTTGCCCAGCTCGACGCCCCATTGGTCGAAAGAGTTCAGGTTCCACAGGACTCCCAGGCAGAACACCTTGTGTTCGTACAGCGCGATTAGCTGGCCAAGGGTGAAAGGCGTCAGTTCGGGCAGAAGGAGCGTGGTTGACGGCTGATTGCCCGGAAAGCGGCGGAACGGCAGCAAATGATCCGGGATGCCAGCGGCGCGGGCTTCCTCGACGGTTTGCCCAAAAGCGAGTGCCGATGACTGCGCCAGACAATTGGCGAGCAGGCCACTGTGATGGCCGGGAAGTGGGAAATCAGATTTGCCCAGCGCGATGAAATCGCAGGCAACCAATGCGCTTCCCTGGTGCAGTAACTGAAAGAACGAATGTTGTCCGTTGGTGCCGGCTTCGCCCCACAAAATCTGATTGGTTGCATAGTCGACCGCCAGACCGTCGCGATTGGCACGCTTGCCATTGCTTTCCATTTCCAGTTGCTGCAAATGCGACGGCAGCAAGGCCAGCGAATGGCTGTAGGGGAAAACGCCGTGGCTATGCGCGTTGAGAAAGTTGGTGTTCCACAGTGCAATCAGCGCCAGCGTCAGCGGCAGATTGGCGTCGGCAGGCGCATCGAAGAAGTGTTCATCCATGTCGTGTGCGCCAGCGAGCAAGCGCTCGAAATTCCGGTAGCCGACCGCCAGCGCGATCGGAAGGCCGATGGCTGACCACAATGAAAAACGTCCGCCTACCCAGTCCCAGAACTCGAACACATTTTCCGACGCAATGCCGAATTCTACCGTGGCAGCCAGATTGGTCGAGGCGGCCACGAAGTGGCGGGCAATGGCGCGCTCGTCGTCAGCGGCCGCCAGCACCCACCGACGTGCCGTGTGCGCGTTGGCCATGGTTTCCAGCGTCGTGAACGTCTTGCTGGCCACGATGAACAGCGTGCTGCGCGGGTTGAGCCGGGTCAACGTACTGGCCAGGTCGGCACTGTCAAGATTGGAGACAAAATGCACGTTGAGGTCGGGTTGTTCAAAGGCAGCCAAGGCATGGACCGCCATGCGAGGGCCCAGATCGGAACCGCCAATGCCGATATTGACGACATCCGTAATGCGCTCGCCGGAAAATCCTCGCCATGTGCCGGCGTGAATCTGTTCGCAGAAATCGGCCATGCGACCGAGTACATTCTTGACTTCGGGCGGTGCCCGATCACCGGCACGCAAATCGGCATGTCGAACCGCGCGGCCTTCCGTATGATTGATCGCTTCGCCACTGCGCATACGGTCCATCCATGTGCGCCAACCGGCCTGCTCGGCCAACTGTCGCAACAGTGCCATCGTTTGCTGGTCAAGCCGTTGCTTCGAGTAGTCGAGCAGAATTCGTCCATGCGTTAGCGAAAAACGCTCAAAGCGCCCGGGGTCAGCGGCGAATAGCTCCCGCAGGTGGCGATGCTTGATGCTCCGGGCGTGCTCGGCTAACGCAAGCCAGGCGGGACGAAGGGGTACTTGCATGATCAGACCGCGACTTTGGCCGCGATGTGCGGATGCGGCTCGTAGCCATCCAGACGGAAATCTTCGTACTGGAAGGCGAAAATGTCACGGACGGCAGGGTTGATCCACATCGTCGGCAATGGACGCGTGTCGCGAGAAAGCTGAAGCCGGGCCTGTTCGAAATGATTGGCGTAAATGTGCGCGTCACCAAAGGTATGCACGAAGTCGCCCGGCTCATAGCCGCAAACCTGAGCCAGCATCAT
>DAOLIO010000248.1:0-4187 GCA_035328505.1 Azonexus sp. | reverse complement strand
AAGCTTGCCTTGAACTGTCGCTGATCGACACGCTCGATCTTGAGGTCGTTGATCTCGAGGGCGATCGCTGCGCCGGTTGCCAGCTTTTTCTGGCTTGCAGCAACCCATGGAATTCACCGTTCTGACCTACAATGCCGCGATGAATTGCTCAACATTTCCCGTGCTGGTGTGGTCAGAAGACAGGCGGACAAAAAATGCCCGCTGGCGTTCCGAGGCGAGTTTGCCGCCTCATGCCCAGGTCGTTGTCGTCGACGACAAGCTGAATGCCGATGCGGCCTGGCGAATGGCCAGTGAGGGCACAGCCATGCTCTGGCGAGGCGACTGGCAGAATGGACGACGTCTGCTGCAGGCCATGAGTCAGCGGGCTGATCGCCGGCCGCGCGGGGGAAGTCAGCCAGCGCCGAGCAGCCCCGCCGAGGCTTTTGAACTGCATCGCCGGCGCCAGGGAACGCGGGCGCAGGCACTGGCCATGTTGCTGGTGCCGCTCAGCGCTGATTACACGATACCGCTGCGTCGTGCGCAGGATGTCCGGCAGGCTTGTATCGAGGCTTACGGGCCGCCGGGTGGTGAGGATTCCGTGCTGTCGCTACGCGAGTTGCTGGCCGTGGTGAGCGCGCACGAATGGCGCAAGAAGGGCGTCCCGGTACCGGCGGTGCAAGGGCGCATCTATCCTCATTACGGGGTGTTTTCGCCGGTGCGCGGCGAGTATGTCGATCTTGTGGCGACGGCGCCACTGCCCGCGGAATGCACGCTGGCCTTCGACATCGGGACGGGCTCTGGCATCATCGCGGCCGTGCTGGCCCGGCGTGGCGTCCGGCAGGTGATCGCCACTGATCAGGATGAGCGGGCGCTGGCTTGCGCTTTCGAAAACATCGAAAAACTCAGGTTGACCGCAGCAATCACTCTTTTAAAGGCAGATCTGTTCCCCGAGGGGCGTGCGCCGCTCGTGGTGTGCAATCCGCCGTGGGTGCCGGCCCAGCCAACGTCGCCGATCGAATACGCGGTCTATGATCCGGATTCGCGCATGTTGCGCGGCTTTCTCGGCGGTTTGGCGGCGCACCTGACACCGGATGGCGAAGGCTGGCTAATTATTTCCGACATCGCCGAACACCTGGGCCTGCGTTCGCGGGATGAATTGCTCGACTGGATCAAGTCGGCAGGCCTGAAAGTCATGGATCGCCTGGATACCCGGCCAAAGCACCCGAAGGCGCAGGATGCGAGCGATCCGTTGCATGTCGCGCGGGCGGCCGAAGTGACGTCCTTGTGGCGCCTCGCGCGTATCGATGGAATAAATTGAAGATGTTTTCCGTATACATGGGTGTAGCGCCCCGAATCCAATGGAGATCATCATGAAAATCAAGAATCTGTTTTTAGCTCTGGCCGTTTCGACGACCCTGGCGGCCTGTTCCGGCTACGGCATGCGCGCAGCATCGCCGGCCATGGTTTCCGGAGACATGCTGACCGGCAGCAACGGCATGACGCTGTACGTCTTTGACAAGGATGCCGCCGGTAGCGGCAGAAGCATGTGCAATGGCCCATGCGCTACCAACTGGCCGCCACTGTTCGCGATGGCGGACGACACGGCGAGTGGCGACTACAGCATCGTTAATCGTGACGATGGCAAGAAGCAGTGGGCCTTCAAGGGAAAGCCGCTGTACTACTGGTCCAAGGACGTGAAGGCCGGGGACAAGACGGGCGACGGATTCAACAATGTCTGGCATGTCGCCAAACCCTGATTTCCCGGTCAGTCCAAGCGTGACCTTGCCTCCAAGAGAACTCTTCGGGGCATTGTCATCGCCGTGCCACTCGCGCTCGCCCGCAGGGACTTCTGCGGGGCGAGTGCGGCTCGCCTTCATGTCACGATTGAGCTGACCAAGGCGTCGTTTGAATGGACAGCCGCGCGCTACTCACCGAAATGCCTCGCCTGCGCCGCTATGCGCGGGCGATGCTGGGTGATCGCGCGGCAGCCGACGATCTGGTGCAGGACACGCTTGAACGCGCCTGGGGCCGGATTTCGCTATGGCGGACCGGGAGCGACCTGCGCGCCTGGCTGTTCAGTATCATGCACAACCTGCGCGTGGATCAGTTGCGCCGTGGCGTGTTGGCAACGCACTCGCTCGACGAGGACGCCTGCGATGTTCCAACGCGTGCGACCCAAAGCGATCAGCTGGAAGTGATGGACCTTGAATCGGCCCTGCGCCAACTGCCCGATGAGCAGCGCGAAGTACTGTTGCTGGTCGCACTGGAAGAAATGAGTTATGCCGACATTGCCGTGCTAGTGGGGATTCCCGTCGGTACCGTCATGTCTCGCCTGTCCCGCGGGCGGGAGCGGCTGCGCCAGATCATGGACGGACGCCAACCACGGGCCAATCTGAGGATTGTGCGATGAACCCGCTGACTATCACTGAAGACGATCTGCACGCCTACGTTGATGGCGCCTTGACGGCGGAGCGTCGGGGCGAGGTCGAAGCTTATCTGGCTGAATATCCGGCGGACGCGGAACGGGTCCGCGCCTATCAGGCCCAGAATCAGGCGCTCAGGTCCTTGTTCAATCCGGTGCTGGACGAACCCTTGCCGGATAATTTGCATGCGCTGGCGGCCCAGCCATTGGGGGCTGCGGTCAACCGGGAAAAACAGCCAAATTTGAAATCCTTGCTGGCTCAGCGACTGGCGGCTGGCCTGCTGGTCGCCGCGTTGAGTGGCGTGGCAGGGTGGTTGGCCCATGGCCATTATCAGCATGAAAACTATCTGGCGCAGGTGACGCCGCTGTTCCGGCAGGCGGCAGTGGCGCATGTGGTTTACAGCCCGGATGCACGCCGTCCGGTCGAAGTGACGGCCGATCAGGAAGAAGCCCTGGTCAAGTGGCTGACCAAACGGCTCGGCGTGCCGGTCAAGCCCCCCAAGTTGGGGGCGCTTGGCTACGAGCTGGTCGGCGGCCGATTGTTACCGGGCAACAGTGGCCCGGTTGCCCAGTTCATGTATCAGGATGCCAGCGCTCAGCGCATGACGCTGTACGTGACAACGGAGCATGTCGGTCAGTCCGGGACGGGTTTCCGCTTTGCCCGTGAAGGCCAGATCAACGTTTTCTACTGGGTGGACGGAGAATTTGGTTATGCCCTGTCGGCCAGCATTGCCAAAGGCGAGTTGGCCAAGGTGGCAACTGCCGTCTACGACCAGTTGGAACCCAAGTAATTGTGTCGCCGCGTTTGATCAGCCTCTGAGCAATCGCCGAATGCCGGGCATGCCGCCCGGAAAATAAAATGAGGCCTCACCCCGGGGGAAAAGGTGAGGCCCCCAAAAGCTGGAACGGCTCAAAAACGCTTGTTCCAGATCATGCCAAGCTGCCCTGCGTGATTGCCCGCAATGTTCAGTGAATCCTTCTGATAAGCAGCCTGCAGCATCAGGGTGTCGGTCTTGTTGGTGGGCAGGCGGTAATTCACCGTTACATCAATCTCTCGGCCATTGGGCACCAGGCTGGCCCAGCTCTTTTCATACACCACATAGCCCTGCGCATCGACGCTGGCGGTCGTGATCGCCGCGCTACCCGCGGTGACGCGGAGCGGCTGTTTGACGCTGGCGGACAACTGGTCGTTGGCTGTCCAGATATTTTGTTGCAGGTAGGTCGCGCTCCAGGCTTGTGACTGGAGGCTCGAGGTCGCGCTGAACAGGCTGCCGGCATCGCCGTTGCCCGCCTTGGTGGTGCCGAACTCGGTGTTCAGCAGAACGCTGCTGTTACGGTCAACCCGATATCCGAGCGAAAAACCAAAAACCTCTGTCGCGTTCTGGCCGAGTGCCAGAATGCTGCCGCTGTTGTAGGCGGTACCGAGCAAGGAGCTGCGTTCTGCCACGTTGCTGTAGGTCATGCCGCCGGTGATGTGCTGGTTGAAGCGATAGGCGACGCCAAACTTGACCTGGCTGTTTTGCGCAGCATTCGGCGACATGACGGGCGCTTGAGAATAATGCTGCCCGCTAACCCCGCTAGCATTTAATGGTTGGAACAATCTCCATTGGCCAGCCCGGTGGCTTTGCGTCCCCGGCTTTCGCACGGGTTTGCCAAAATATTAAAAAATGACACAAGGGTTAAATATAAAAGGCAAGCCGATGTTGCTGCGGTGCGAAGAGGTTGAGGTCACACAGATTCAATATCATCCGCCACCGGGAGTAAGATACCAGTGCCGCAATGCGCT
>DAOLIO010000247.1:0-4187 GCA_035328505.1 Azonexus sp. | reverse complement strand
GCCGGCGACCGCGTCAAGACCAATCCGGCCCTCGGCCGCCGCGCCATCCGCCTGTCGCTGGCCGAGCCCCGCATGTTCCAGACCCAGTTGCGTGCCATCCTCCGTGCTTCCAAGTACGGCCCGATCAAGCTGCTGATCCCGATGCTGGCGCACGCCCATGAGATCGACCAGACACTGGCCGCCGTGGAGCAAGCCAAATCCAGCCTGCGCGGTGAAAAGGCCGCTTTCGACGAAGACATCCAGATTGGCGGCATGATCGAAATTCCCGCTGCCGCGCTGGCCATCGGGCTTTTCCTGCGCCGGCTCAATTTCCTGTCGATCGGCACCAACGACCTGATCCAGTACACGCTGGCCATCGATCGCTCCGACGAACAGGTTGCCGCGCTTTACGATCCGCTGCACCCGGCCGTACTGATGCTGCTCGCCCACACGCTGTCGATGGCCGAAAAGGCCAATATCCCGGTCTCCGTCTGCGGCGAAATGGCCGGCGACCCGGACCTCACCCGGCTACTGCTCGGCATGGGCTTGCGTACCTTTTCGATGCACCCGTCACAGATCCTCAAGGTCAAGAACCGTGTCCTGAAGTCCGAGGTCAACGAACTCGCCCCCAACGTTCGCAAGATGCTGCGCCTTGACGAGCCGTTGAAACTGCGCGAAGCACTGGACAAGCTGAACGCCTGAACGGCCGCAGGGTGGTGCCGCCGCAGCGCCGTTCTGACTGCCACGGTCAACCGGAAAAATCGAGCAAAATCGACATGTGGTCGCGCGCCTTGCCCGCGACAATTTGCCACATTCCCGCCGCCCCTGATCTTTTGGAAAATTAGCATCCGCTAAAAAACCAATAGTCTGGGAGTGTTTCATGGGGTTCCGCATCCGCCCGCTGGCCGCCACAATGGCCGTGGCTTTTTCATCGTCGGCGTTGATGCACGGCGCCATTGCCCAGTCCGACCCAATGCTGGACGATATCGTGGTCAGCGCCCAAAAACCCAAGGCGCTGCCCGAATCAACGGCGGTAAACCCCAACACGCTGTCATCAATGCGCGCCGCCAGCAGTGACACGGCCAGTCTGCTGCGTGACGTTCCCGGTGTCTATCTGCAGAGCGCCGGTGGCGTATCCAGCCTGCCCAGCCTCCATGGTCTGGCTGACGACCGATTGCGCATCCAGGTCGATGGCATGGACCTCGTTTCAGCCTGCGCCAACCACATGAATCCACCGCTCTCCTACATTGATCCGAGCAACGTCGACAGCGTCCGGGTCTATGCGGGCATCACGCCAGTCAGCGCCGGCGGCGACAGCATCGGCGGGACGATCATCGTCAATTCGACCGCCCCACGCTTCGCGAATCCCGGCGAAGGCTTGCAGACCAGCGGCCAACTGGGTGCCTTCTACCGCTCGAACGGCAATGCCTGGGGGGCCAATGCGTCGGCCAGCATCGCCAGCGAAAACATCAGCATCCGCTACAGCGGCTCGACCGCCGAATCCGGCAATTACACGTCGGCCAAGGATTTCAAGCCGGGCACGCTGGCTACCTACACCACGGCCGGTTCCCACTGGATTCCCGGCAACGAAGTCGGCTCGACGGCTTACAAGACCGAGAACCATCAGCTTGCGATGGCCTACCGGCTGGACAACCATGTGCTGGATCTCAAGCTGGGCTATCAGCACATCCCGTATCAGGGCTTCCCCAACCAGCATATGGACATGACCCACAACGAGAGCAAGCAGGTCAATCTTGGCTACACCGGCAGATTCGCCTGGGGCAGGCTCGAAGGCCGCGTCTATCACGAAGAGACGCAGCACGAGATGAACTTCCTGGAAGACAAGCTTTACTGGTATGGCGCCGCCCACAACGTGGCCGGCATGCCGATGAATACCGATGGCAAAAACACCGGCCTCGCCCTCAAGGCCGAGATCATCGGCTCCGATCGCGACCTCTTCCGCGTCGGCAGCGAATACCAGCACTATCGCCTCAGCGACTGGTGGGCGCCCGTGGCCAATTCACCGATGATGAGCCCGAATACGTTCTGGAACATCAACAACGGCCAGCGTGATCGCTTCGATGTCTTCGGCGAGTGGGAGGCAGCCTGGTCGACGCAATGGATGAGCCTGATCGGCGCCCGCAGCAGCACGGTGATGATGGATACCGGCACGGTTCTGGGCTACAACGCATCCTACAACCCGAGCGCCTTCAACAACGCCGAGCGCAG
This sequence comes from Azonexus sp., assembly GCA_035328505.1. GTDB lineage: Bacteria > Pseudomonadota > Gammaproteobacteria > Burkholderiales > Rhodocyclaceae > Azonexus. The sequence goes on along the minus strand of DAOLIO010000247.1, from coordinate 1,979 downwards.
CCGCACCGACCACAATATCGACCTCAGCGCACTGGCCCGCTTCACGCCGGATGCCCGCCAGACCTACGAAGGCGGCTACTCGCGCAAGACCCGCTCGCCCAGCCTCTATGAGCGCTACACCTGGTCCACCAACGGCATGGCGATGACCATGAACAACTGGGTTAACGACGGCAACGGCTACGTCGGCAATCTCGACCTGAAGCCGGAGGTTGCTCACACCCTCAGCTTCAGTGCGGATTGGCACGACGCCGGCAAGGCTTTGTGGAATGTCAGGATCACGCCCTATTACAGTCTGGTCAACAATTACATCGATGCCCAATGTCTCGCCGCCAGTTGCCCGAGCAATCAGTACAACTACCTGACACTGATCAATCAGGACGCCTATCTCTACGGGCTTGACCTCTCCGGTTTTGCGGCACTCGGCACGGTCCGGGGGATCGGCAGCTTCACGGCCAGGGGCATGATTGCTTATGTGCGCGGCAAGAATCGGGATACCGGCGACTACCTTTACAACATCATGCCGCTCAACGCCCGCCTGACGCTGGAGCACCGTCTTGGCAACTGGACCAACACCATCGAGGAACAACTGGTCAGTGCCAAGGATGATGTCTCTCGGACACGCAGTGAAATCAGTACCAGCGGCTACAGCCTGCTCAACCTGCGCAGCAGTTACGAATGGAAGAATGTGCGCGTCGATATCGGTCTCGACAATGCGCTCGACAAACAGTACGCGCTGCCTCTGGGCGGTGCCTACATTGGTCAGGGCATGACCATGTCCATCGGCCCCTCCACCACCTGGTCGGGCACCACGCGGCCACCCTACGGTTACGCAGTGCCCGGCATGGGTCGCTCGTTGTTTGCTGCGGTAACCATCAAGTTCTAGCGCTTCAATCCGTGCACATCCCGGCGCCAGCCGGGGGTGCCCCCTGTCCGCGACAATATGTCGCAGGCCGGTTAGTCGCTGCCAGCCCTTACAATCCGGCGTTCCGGAACGACTGACGCCCTCGACAGACAATGACGCCGCTAAAATTTGCCCTCCCCTGTTTGCTGATCGCCAACATCGCCCACGCCTCCTGCGGTTCATCCTACTGCATGGTCAATACCAACTGGGACGTTCAGGGCCTCTCGAACGATAGCGGCCTGCAGGCCGACCTGCGCTACTCTTACGCCAAGGCTGACCGCTGGATGGCCGGCTCGTCGAAGCGGGCAACCGAGGCACCGAGCGGTTCCGACAGCGAAATCGAGAACAAGCGCACCATCAATCAGCAGGTCAATCTGAATCTCGACTACGCCATCAATCGGCAATGGGGCGTAACGCTCGGCCTGCCCTTCGTCATGCGCGACCACACGCACACCTTCGATGCGGCCTCCGGCGCCTTCGAGCAACAGGCAAAGTTCAGCGAACCGGGCGACATTCGCCTGCTCGGGAAATACAAGTTTCAGCTGGCCAATCACGACGCGGGCGCCGGCATCCGCTTCGGCCTCAAATTGCCCACGGGGTCGACCAGCAAGACGATGTCGCCGCCCGACCCGAACGACCCGACCACGCCTTACGCGCTGGAGCGCTCCACCCAGCCAGGCACCGGCAGCACCGATGGCATCCTCGGCGCCTACTATTTCCAGAACGCACCGGGCAGCGGCTGGGGCTGGTTTGTCAGCGCCCAGGTGCAGTCGGCCATGTCAACGAAGGACGAGTACCGTCCAGGCAACGATGTCAGCGTCGACCTGGGCACCCACGTCGAAGTGGCACAAGGTCTGAATCTGTTGCTGCAACTCAACGGCCAGCATCGCAGGCGCGACACCGGCGCCAATGCCAACCCGGCCTCCGGCGGCTACGCCGTGCACCTCAGTCCTGGCCTGAGCTACGCCATCACGCCACAAACCCAGGTCTACGGCTACGTTCAGCTACCCATCGTGCAGTACATGAATGTCGACCCGAACGAAGCCGGCTCCGGCCAACTCGCCACGCGCTGGTCGGC
>DAOLIO010000246.1:0-4204 GCA_035328505.1 Azonexus sp. | reverse complement strand
CAGCCGCCAAGCGCTGCAGCATTCGACAAAGGGGATGGAAAACAGGCGGACCATAGAAGCCTCCCACGTACGAAAATCCACCGGCAAATCGACCGGCCTTCATGGCGCGCTTCCTCCAAAAAACCAGAGGGCTGATCAGGAGCCTACGAATTTTTTGGATGGGATGCAAGGATGATGGGGCGGCCTGCCGGATGTGAGCTATTTCATAGGCGGGTTGACAGGAAATGGCCATAATCACGGGCATTGCTCATTGCCCGGCGGATTTCGATTTGCAACGGTTCTTCAAGCTGGTTATCCTTTTGATTGTCGCTGTCTCCGGTTCGGCGGCGTTCGCCGATGGGTTTGAAGAGGCGCCCCGGGTGCTTGCTGCGCTCGAGCAGGGGCGCGCGGCCGAAACCGGCAAAGGCGTCAGCCGGAATTTGTGGCAGGCTGTGCGGCTCTATTGCGACGCGGCCACGATGGGCGGGCCGGAGGCTTATTTCAGGATCGGTCGCTTGCTGGCCACGGCGCCCGGCAGCATGCGCAATCCTCGCCTGGCCAATGCCTATCTTGCCATGGCGGCCAGTCTGGGCAGCCATGAAGCGCTCAAATATTACGACCCGCAACAGGGTAATGCCGAGCTGGAAGGTGATTGTCCAGCCGCGGGCGGCATGGATTATGCGGATTCAGGGTTTGATGTGGATGCCTATCTGCGCAAGCAGTCGGCGGCCAAGCAGCAGATTGCCGGCCTGATTCGCAAGGTGGCGACGAAAAATCACATGAATGTGCAGTTCGCGCTGGCGATTGCCATGGCCGAATCCAATCTCGACCCGACGGCGGTTTCGCCGAGCAACGCCCAGGGGGTGATGCAGCTGATTCCGGCCACCCAGGAACGCTTCGGCGTGACCCGGCCCTTTGATCCGGAGCAGAACATCAAGGGCGCGCTGGCCTATATTCGCTGGCTGGAGAAACGTTTTGCCGGCGACTGGCGTCTGGTCGCCGCTGCCTACAACGCCGGCGAGGGCGCTGTGGACCGCCACAACGGCATTCCGCCTTATGCTGAAACCCAGCAATACGTTCGCCGTGTCATGCACTTCTCAGGCATGGCGTTGAAGCGGTCAGGCATGACGTCAATGTAGCCTGCGCCGACATTTCAATTTTGGCCAAAATTTCCGGTTGACCGGGGCGGTTGGCTGGCCGTCGGGCCAGACACCACACACCTCACTGCGCGGGCTTTGCCGATTCAAAGGCGGCGTCTGCAGTGCCCCGGAAGTCGGTGACTGCCGGCAGGCCCTTTTTCAGGGCCTTGTCACGGGCAAGCTGGTGATTCATGTCCGCCGCGAAAAACGTGACGGCTTTGCCGGCCGCCTTGGCCGCCTGCATTTCGTCCCGCGCGATATCGCCGCCACCGAAACCGATGATCGCCGAACTGTTGGCAAGCATGGCGGCCGATGTCGGCGCCAGTGTCTTCGATCCAGGCAACCGTCCGCCCCAAGTGCGATCCTTGACGACGAACACGTAATCGACGCAGGGTGACAGCGCCACCTTGTTGTCGAGGGCCAGTTGGGAAACGATGCCCATCGTGGTGAAGCCTTTCTCCTTGGCCAGTGGGTAAACTGCGCCGATCCCTTCTGCCGTGGCGCCAATGTTGATGATCGTCGTTGTCGGCTGGAACGTGTCGAGCAGTTGCCCGGCTTTTGCCAGCATGACGTCAGGCGTTTCATAACCGGCGCCTGAGTAGCCGACAAAGGTCACGACGTTCCGCCGCTGGGTGTGAATGAAGGTCTTGATTGCGGCAGATGTGGCCATGCGAACGACCGGCGACCCATCGCAGGCAAAGGCCATGGATGGCATGGCGAAACAGAGCCCGACCAACAACATGGGGCCGACGGCAGAGAGCGGACTTGCACGGGTCATGGCGTTTTCCTGTGAGAGCATTATGAAAGATTGCGTGGAATCATGGATTGTCAGGCAATGATGCGGGAATATCCTGCTGGGTGCCAATTAAAATGTGCTGTCGCCTAGCGGCGCTTCGACGTCAGCGGTTCTATGCGTGCCAGGATCAGTGGCAAGAGCGCAAACACCAGCAGCATGAATAGATAGACGCTACCCGACACCGGGTCACGGCTGGCCAGATACTCACCCACCGAGTGCTCCGCGAGGAGCAGTGCCAACAGCAACTCGGCGGCAATGGCCAAGCTCAGGGCGACCCATCCGACGGCCAGTCGAATGGCCGTATCGGCCGGCAGACAAAAACGTCGCACGATGAAACGGGCTGCAAATACGATGACGACGAACTGAACCGGCATCTCCAGAAGCTCCGCCAATCTGGCGCCCAGATGCGGCACGAGAAAGGGTACCCGAATGCAACCGAGGAGAAAGCCTGCGCCAAACACCAGGCCACAGTAGGCTGCACCAGCTTTGAAGACTTTCATGGCAACTATCCGGTGATGGCGATTAGCGGAGACCTTGTCGCGGGCGAATTCACATCAAGCAAGCATTTTGCTCTGGAACCAGTGCGCAACGACGCCCGACAGACGGTGGCCAGACGCCTATTTTCGCAATCGTTCCTGAACATTGAACAGGATCAGCGCAATCAGGGCAAAGGCGACCGGCAGGGCGAGCAGGAACACGATCAATGCACCCAGCGAGCCGATCAGGGCTGGTGCGATCGTATCGGCATTGTGATATTGCTCGACGATCCGCGTGAATGCCCATCCGGTCAGCCGCCAGGCAATCCAGAAGCCGCCGATGCCGCTGGCGGTCAGCGTTGCAAGATCGTTCAACCCGAATCGCCGCAGCCGCGCTCGTTGCTTTCGCAACAGGGTGCGCAGCAACCAGCCGAAGCCGCCAAGCGTGAGCAGGAGCGCGGCGAACAGGATGGCAGGCATGCGCCAATCGGCGGGGGCGGCAGGGGCTGACGCACCTTGCGGCGACGTCGGGCGTCTGGCGGGCGCAGATTTTTCATCCGGGCGATCGGGGCGTTCCGGACGAAAGCTCGGTCGATCACGGGGGTACGCTTCATCACATTGCGCATTCCCCGGCGGGCGCAAGGTGATCGCCTCGGGCGGACAAGGGCCGTCATTGACAAAATCGACCCCGCCCGCTCGGCAGAGCGCCGCATTGCGTTGCCGACAGTCTTGCCGGGCATCGGGCACATCGGCCAGCGCAGCCGAGGCCATGGCGCAGGTAAATAGCAACGCCGCCAGCTGGCGCCACATTACTGACCCCGCAAAAACAGTTTGTCCAGCTGATCCATGGTCAACTCCGTCCAGGTTGGCCTGCCGTGGTTGCACTGGCCGGCGCGTTCGGTTTCTTCCATCTGCCGAAGCAGGGCGTTCATTTCCGGCAGCGTGAGCAGGCGCCGGGCGCGGACGGCGCCGTGGCAGGCCATGGTGGCGAGCAGTTCATTGCGGCGGGCGGTGGCGAGCTGGGTGATGCCGTGTTCGCGCAGTTCGGTGATCAGCGACTTGGCCAGCGCGACGGGGTCGCCGGATTGGAGCAGGGCGGGAACGGCGCGCACGCCGAGTTGATTCGGGCCAAGCGGGGCGATCAGGAAGCCGAGGTCGGCCAGCGCATCCGTGTGTTCTTCGACGGCGGCGATGTCGAGCGGGTCGGCGGAGAAGACGGCCGGGATGAGCAGCGCCTGCGTGGCGATCTGGCGGTGGTCGAAGGCAGTTTTCAGCTTTTCGTAGAGGATGCGCTCGTGCGCGGCGTGCATGTCGATCAGTACCAGGCCGCGGGCATTCTGGGCGAGGACGTAGACGCCGTGGAGCTGGGCGATGGCGTAACCGAGGGGCGGGGCATCCTGGCTGCCGTTGTCAGCGGGCCGGAATTGCGGGGCGACTTCGTTGCGCGGGGCGGGCGACTGGCCGATCTCCTGCGCGGCGCGGGCGAAGGCGAGGTAGGCGGCAGCCGCCGGTTCGGCGACACCGAGGCTGCCTTGGTGACGGAGCGGCGGGGCATATTCGTAATTTGACCGATTTTCCGGGTTGACCGCGGAAGCCGGATATTCACTGCGTTCGATCAGTGATGGCGCGCTTTCCGCCTGCACCGGCGCGGCCAGCGTGCGCTGGATGGCGTGGAAGACGAACTGGTGCACAGCGCGCGAGTCGCGGAAGCGGACTTCGGTCTTGGCCGGGTGCACATTGACGTCGACCAGCGCCGGGTCGATGTTCACGAACAGGCAGACGGCCGGCTGGCGGCTGCCGTGCAGCACGTCGCG
>DAOLIO010000245.1:0-4281 GCA_035328505.1 Azonexus sp. | reverse complement strand
CAGTTCGATCAGCGTAAAACCCTTTTGAATAGCTTTCATAACCAACTCCTAAAAATTAGAAAATTAACATCCAAGCGTGGACAACCCGCTGATCGTTGCCGCCGTATTGGGCGCCGTCGGTTGGGTATAGGTAAAGGAACACGTGGCGGGCGTGGTTGCACCAATCACACCGAAGGTAGCCACGCCACCGGCCACCGTGTAGGTATACCCTTCAGCCTGCAAATCGGCGGCGGTCGGGTTAAAGACACCGGTCAGCCCGGCCATCGACAGAATGCCTGCCGTTCCGATGGCCGTCACCGCGGGATAGGCGTAGACCATATTGACCAGCCCGCTTTCGGTACACACCGTCCCGACGGGTCCGGTCACGTTATCGGCAGTGCCACCGCCGGCACAGGCTGCGGTATCGGCAATGCCGGCACGCGAAAAGGCAGTGGCATGAACCAGTGCGGATGCCGCGGAAACGCTGCCCCGTGCCGCCTGCAACTTGGCAATGCGCGCGTCGCGCTGCAAATTGACAAAACGCGGCAAGGCGACAGCAGCCAGAATCCCGAGAATGATGATGACCACGATCAGCTCGATCAATGTAAAGCCGAGCTGCCCTCGTCTGTCGAAAATGGATTTTTTGTTCATATCTTCAATATCGGCTGAGAATTTTAATACTTTAGACATATTAAGCCTCCATCTCAAGTTTTATTATTGCTGGTCCTCAAGACGCAGCAGGCCAACGCCCGCCACGACTGCTTTCTGGCTATCCACATTGACGTCGCGACTCAGCCTGAATCTTGCCCGATGCCCGTCCCGAAACCGGTAAACCAGTTCCTTGGCGCCGCGTTCAAAATACCAGACCGACTTCTCAGCGGGCACACCGTCCACTTCGCCCAGATAGTTTGCCGGGCGATTGGCCACCCAGTCGATCGGATTTTCGCTCCTGGGCAACTCGCCGCCAAACGTCTCGCGATGCGCCACGACCTCTATCAACCCCATCCGAATCGCCGCGACATCTGCCTGCAATCCAGCCTCATCCAGTTCGTTTCGTGCGGCATCCAGTGACCGTAACAGCACCAGCGCCAGAATACTGATCAGGATGACGACAATGGCAAATTCGTAGTAGCGCCGCATGGTCGCATCATCGCTTGATGGCGACCTTGCCAAGGTCCCACATGGGCAGGAAGATACCCAAGGCCAGTATCAGCACCAGCACACCGAGACAGACAATCAGGATCGGCTCGATCTGCTGGCCCAGCGTCTTCAATTCGTACTCGACTTCACGTTGATACATTTGGCCGACTTCTTCCAGCATGTCGTCCAATGCACCGGATTCCTCACCGACCGATATCATCTGGAGCACGACCGGCGAGAAGAATCCGGAGGCAATGGCAGAACGGACCACACTTTCACCACGCTCGACGGTATCGCGCATACCTTCAATCTTGGCGGCGATATAGCTGTTATCGACGGTTTGCGACGAATTGGTTAGCGCCTGCATGACTGGCACGCCACTACGCATACCGAGTGCGAAGCTGCGGGCAAAGCGGGCCATGGCGGCCTTGCGGACAATCTTTCCGGCAATCGGAAAACGCAGCAGCATGGCTTCCCATTGCATGCGCCCGGCCGCTGTTCCCACCCAGGTTCGAAATGCAAAGACAGCTACGACAATACCCACCAGCATGGCCGGCCACCAGGCCACCATGAAATTGGAGAAGCCGAGCAAAAGTCGCGTCATCAGCGGCAACTCCGCACCAAAGCCTTGAAATACCTTGGCGAAAGCGGGAATGACGAACAGGTTGACAACGATAATGGCGGCCGCCATGGCGATCACCACGAACATCGGGTAGCGCAGGGCCGATTTCACCTGCTCGCGCATGAAGCGCTCGAATTCGAGGTGATCAAACAGGCGCAGGAAAATCTCGTCCAGCAGGCCAGTGGCTTCGCCGACCCGAACCATGGAAATATAGAACGGGTTGAAAATCTTGGGATGCCGCGCCAGCGAAACTGATAATTCTCGCCCGGCCTCCAGGCTCTCACGTACATCGCGAATCACTTCCTTCATCGCCGGATTGGTTGCCGATTCCTGCAGGCCGGTCAAGGCGCGCATGATCGGCACGCCAGCCTTGAGCAAGGTATGAATCTGCCGCGAAAAGAGCAGGATGTCGATGTGTTCGACCTTCGGCTTGAAGAAGGTCAGGCCGCCATGATCACCGGATTTTGCCCGGGCTGACGTCTCGGTAATCGAAATGGGCGTAATGCCACGGCCGAACAGGACATCGGCCACGCCGCCAGACGATGCACCTTCCAGCACGCCCTCGATCAGCTTGCCGCCACCATCACGTCCCTTGTAGGCAAAGTTGGCCACGCCCGCTTAGTCCTCGAACTGGTTGCTGACCCGCATGGCCTCGCTCACCGTCGTCTTGCCTGACAACACAAGGCGAACCGCATCACGCCGCAAGGTTTCACCAGCCATCTGCTGGCGGGCCGTACGCATGAATTCGCCAGGGTCATCATGATTGATGGCCTCGACCACCGAATCGCTCATTTCGAGGAATTCATACACCCCGGTTCGCCCCTGATAACCGGTATTGGCGCAATGAGCGCAGCCACGCCCATGGTGGAATGCATGCTTGTCGACCTGATCGCCCAGTTCGTAACGCAACCATTCGTGCTCGTTGGGCGTCAGCGTGTAGGCATCGCGGCAATTGCCACAGATCACGCGAACCAGACGCTGGGCAATCACCATATGCACGGACAACGCAACCATGTAGCGCGGCACGCCCATGTCGAGCAGGCGGATCGGCGTCGACACGGCATCGTTGGTGTGCAGCGTCGATAGGACGAGGTGGCCGGTCATGGCGGCACGCATGCCGATTTCGGCGGTTTCCTGGTCGCGCATTTCGCCAATCAGCACGATGTCCGGATCCTGACGCAACACCGTACGAAGAACGCGTGAAAAAGAAAGGTCGATCTTTTCATGGACCTGCACCTGATTCAGGCCACCGAGCCGGTATTCGACAGGGTCTTCGACGGTAATGACCTTTTTTTCCGGACTGTTCAGTTCGTTCAAGGCAGCGTAGAGCGTGGTCGTCTTGCCGGAGCCGGTCGGGCCGGTCACCAGCACCATCCCGCTCGGCCGCTTCAGGGCGTGGCGGAAGCGTTCGAGGACGCGTTCGGGCATGCCGATCCGATCCAGTTCAAGCAAGCCGGTATTCTGGTTCAACAGACGCATGACCACCGATTCGCCAAACTGCGTCGGCAAGGTGGAGATACGAACATCCACCGGGTTGCCGCGCACCTTGATATTGAAACGGCCGTCCTGCGGCAGGCGCTTTTCGGAAATATCGAGACCGGACATCAACTTCAGGCGCAGGGCCACGGCCGACGAAATTTTGGCGTCGGCCTCTGTCTGGAGGTGCAGCACACCGTCGATCCGGAAGCGAATGCGCAGGGCTTTTTCCTGCGGCTCGAAATGGATGTCGGACGCGCGCAAACGCATCGCTTCCTCGAACACTGTCTGCAGCAACTTGACGACCGGCGCGTCCTCGGCGCCGGGGTTGAGGCCGAGCAGGTCACCAAATTCAATCGGCACATCGCCGAGTTCGGCCGTCAGCTCCTTGGCAAGGCCGGTAATCTGTTCACCACGGTGATAAACACGATCGACCATGGCCAGCAACTGGCTTTCGGTCACCACGGCAAGATCGATTTCCCGGCGAACCAGACGGGTAATTTCGTCGTAGGCCTGCAAGTCAGTCGGATCCGCCATGCCGATTTGCAGGCGGCCATCCGGCAACTGATCGAGAACCAGCGCACGGAAACGACGTGCCGGCGCCTCGGGCAGCAGTTTGATCAGATCAGGCTTGGGGGTAAAACTGTTGAGGTCAACGAAGGGAATCCGCAACTGCCGGGCCAAGGCCTGCGAGATACCCGCCTCGGTGACGTAGCCGCTCTCGACAAAAACCCGACCGAGCTTGCGCCCGGTCCGTTTTTGCTCATCAAGGGCTATTTTCAGTTGCTCCTCGGTCAGCAGGCCCTGCTGTATCAGCAGGTCGCCGAGGCGGACTTTTTGCGGGGGGGGCATCCCGACCTCCAAAACACCTTAAGAAACTGCGTTAACAATATGAAGTAACGGCTTAAGTTTCCACAGTAGACGTTTTTTGATGCCCCGACAAGCCGCGACACCGCGGCCCATCGGTAAACTGCCGAAAATCAGCGGTGGCGACTACCCGTACGGTGTTGCTGCGGTCCACCCGGTTTTTGGCCGGCTTTGGGCGTTTGCGGACGCCCTTGCTG
>DAOLIO010000244.1:0-4295 GCA_035328505.1 Azonexus sp. | reverse complement strand
TGCTTGCCGTAGAGGTGAAGTTTGAGATTGGGTACGGCATAGAGCTTGGCCCAGTCGGGTTCGCGGTAATGTTCACCATTTTCGCCCTTCTCGAACCACAGATCGCCCAGCAGGTTGACCATGACCGCAGCCGAATGCGCACGCGACTCACCCAGCGGCAAACCGCACAGTGCGCGGACCTGCTGCTCGAACTGGCTGGTGACACAGGCATCGATGGTGTAATGGCCGCTGTTGTGCGGCCGCGGCGCCATCTCATTGACGATCAGGCGCCCCTGGCTGACAAAGAATTCCACGGCCATGGTGCCGATGTAGCCGAGCTTGTCGGCAATCCGGGCAGCAACATCCTCGGCGTCGCTGCGCAAGCAAACCGAGGTGCGCGCCGGCACGATGGAGACATCGAGAATGCCCCGGGTGTGCTCATTTTCTCCGGTAGGAAAACAGCGCACCTGACCCTGTTCGTCACGGGCCAGAACGACCGAAACCTCGTAATCGAGTTTCAGTCGTTGCTCCAGGACACAGGCCTCGCCTTTGACGTGACCAAACGCCAGCAGCGCCTCCTGATGATTGTTGACGGTTGCCTGCCCCTTGCCGTCGTAGCCGAAGCGGGCGACCTTGAGAATGGCCGGGAAAAGTTCGGCGGGCGCATTTCTGATATCGTCTTCGTTGCGAATTTCGGCGAACGGTCCATGTGGCAGGCCGTTATCGCGCAGGAATGACTTTTCGGCAATGCGCTCCTGGCAGATGGCGACAGCCGTGGCCGATGGGCGCACCGGAACGAACTTGGCGAGGTAATCGAGGGTTGCCGCCGGAACGTTCTCGAACTCGGTGGTAATCGCCGCGCAACCGGCCGCGAACGCATCAAGGGCCGCGTAATCGTCGTAGTTGTTACAGAAATGGCGTTCGGCGATCTGGCCCGCCGGACTGTTTTTATCCGGATCGAGGACCAAGACCTGATAACCCATTTCGTGCGCTGCACTGACGAAGAAACGACCGAGCTGACCACCGCCGAGCATACCCAGCGTGGCGGGGGGAAGGATGCTGCCGGAGGCCATGGCGATCACACTTCCGGCAAGGTCATGGCCAGGACTTTTTCTGCCTGGGCCTGGCGGAACGCCAGCAATTTCTGGCTCAGCGCCGGATTCTCATTGGCCAGCATGGCCACCGCAAACAGCGCTGCATTGGCCGCCCCGGCCTCGCCGATGGCGAAAGTGGCGACGGGAATCCCCTTCGGCATCTGAACGATGGAATGCAGCGAATCCACGCCAGACAGTGCCCTGGACTGGACGGGAACGCCGAGCACCGGCACGGTTGTCTTGGCAGCGAGCATGCCGGGCAGGTGTGCGGCACCGCCGGCACCGGCAATAATCGCCTTGAGTCCGCGGCCCAGCGCCGCTTCTGCGTATGAAAAGAGCAGATCCGGTGTCCGATGGGCCGAAACCACCCGCGCCTCAAAGGCGACACCAAAATCCTTCAGGACAACGGCGGCTGCCTGCATGGTCGGCCAGTCCGAGTCGGACCCCATGACGACGCCGACGAGTATCTTTTTATCGCTCATAGCCCGGCCTTCCGTTCTGCTGCTTCTATGGTATTGGCCAGCAGCATGGTGATGGTCATCGGACCGACGCCGCCCGGCACCGGGGTGATCTGGCCGGCAACCGCCAGGCAGCCGGCGAAATCGACATCGCCGCACAGCTTGCCATCCGGCAGCCGATTGATGCCGACGTCGATGACGACGGCGCCCGGCTTGACCATGTCGGCGGTGACGAATTTCGGCTTGCCAACCGCGGCCACCAGAATGTCGGCGCGACGCGTATGCCCGATGAGATCTTTGGTGCGCGAATTGCACACGGTGACGGTTGCGCCGGCATTGATCAGCAGCAGCGCCATCGGCTTGCCAACGATGTTGGAACGCCCGATGACGACGGCTTCCTTACCGCTCAGATCGACATTGCCCTTCTCGAACATTTTCATCACACCGTAAGGCGTGCAGGGGATGAAGCGCGGATTGCCCTGCGCCAGCGCACCGACGTTTTCGGCGTGAAAGCCATCGACATCCTTGTCGGCGGCAATCGCTTCAAGCACGGCTTCTTCATCGAAATGCCGGGGTAGCGGCAACTGAACGAGAATGCCGTGAATGTTCGGATCGGCATTCAGTTCGGCGATCTTGTTGAGCACCGTGGCCTGATCGACCGTGGCGTCATACGTGACCTTCTCCGAGTGCATGCCGATGGCCAGACAACCATTGACCTTGTTGCGAACATAAACTTCGGAGGCGGGGTCGGCCCCGACCAGAATGACCACCAGACCCGGTTTGTGCCCGCGGGCGGTCAGCGCCTCGACCCGTGCCTTGAAACCTTGGCGCAGTTCTTCGGCAAGAGCCTTGCCGTCGATAATTTGAGCTGTCATCGTCGCATCCAACTAAAAAGAAAAGGGGAAAGGCAGTGGCCTTTCCCTTTGAATTGGCGCGTATTTTAGCAGAATCCGACGATGCGTCCTGCGCCCGGCCTGTGCAGGACACGCCTTTTGGCGCAATTCAAGCCCGTTGATGGATATCAAGGCTCGCCCCCGTGCAGCCCTGAACAATGCGTGTTCAGAGACCGATGACCATGCACGACGCTCACTATTCTGCCGACGTCACACCCACTCGCGTTCCCGGCAACAAAGGCATCTGGGCGGGAATCACTTGCGAGTTTGTCGAGTTCACCGTGCTCTTCGCCGTCTATTTCATTGCCCGCGCCCACTTCCCGGATGCATTTCACCAAGGTGCACAACGGCTTTCAGTGACGGCGGGGACCATCATCACGCTGCTGATGGTGACCAGCAGCTACTTCATCGCCTGCTCGGTCAATGCCATTCGCCGGGACAAACACGGCGCGGCAGTGATCTGGCTGCTTGCCGGCCTGGTCATCGCGATCGGCTATCCGCTGACCAAGGCGCTGGAGATCCACTGGAATCTGGCCCACGGCATCAACGGCGAGTCGGGGATTTTTTTCACGGTCTACTATTACCTCACCTTCACCCACCTGGTGCACGCCACCTGGGGCATCCTCGGCATCCTCTGGGTGCTGGCCCGACTGCTCTGGCATGGCTACTCGGCTGAGGACTACGGCGGGCTGGAAGCACTGGCCAGTTACTGGCACGCCACCGACATCATCTGGCTGGTTATTTTTCCCTTGTTTTACGTACTGGCCTGAACGATGGATTTCAAAAAAGACCATTTTTTCCGGTTGACCGCAGCATGGCTGGGTCTGGTCGCGCTGACGCTAGTCAGCCTTGGTCTCAGCGAATGGTTCCGCGATGCCCGCTGGCTACCGCTACTGGTCGCAGCCGTCATCTGGCTCAAGGGCACGCTGGTAGCCCACAGCTTCATCGAAGCACACCTTGCACACCCCTTCATTGCCCGCGTCCTGGGCGTATTTATCGCCATTTCACCGCTTGCGCTGATTGCCACCGCCTTTTTCGGCAGCACACTGGCCCGCTGGGCATCCCTTTAGATATTCCGTTCAACACGAAAAAAATCCCTGAGTACGGGTTTGTCCTTATTGCACGATGCGAATTTTGATTTTACAATGCGGAACGATGCTTACGGGAAACTACGGGCTCGCATCAGGAGCCATAAGCGGATAAAGTTGTTTTGCTCAACAGGCAAAACAAAATGAAATTCAACCTCGGAGACAAACCATGGCCAACCAACCCAATGCCTTGCCTGACCCTGCAGACATAGATCCGCAGGAGACCAAAGAATGGACCGATGCACTCGATAGCGTCATCACCCAGGAAGGCGCCAAACGCGCTCACTACCTGATCGAGAAGCTGATCGGCCAAGCCCGCGAAGACGGGATCGACCTGCCCTACTCGGCCAACACCGAATACATCAACACCATCCCTGCCGACCAGCAGCCCAAGTACCCGGGCAATGCCGACATGGAAATCAAGATTCACAGCTACATCCGCTGGAACGCCATGGCCATGGTCGTGCGCGCCAACAAGGACACCAACGTCGGCGGCCACATTGCCTCCTTCGCCTCGGCCGCTGCCCTGTACGACGTCGGCTTCTCGCATTTCTGGAAGAACATCGACCACGAAACCGGTGGCGACCTGATCTTCTTCCAGGGCCACTCGGTGCCCGGAGTTTATTCCCGCGCCTTCATGCTCGGTCGCCTGACCGAGGAACAGATGGACCACTTCCGCCAGGAAACCGGCGGCAAGGGCATTTCTTCCTACCCGCACCCGTGGCTGATGCCGGACTTCTGGCAGTTCCCGACCGTTTCCATGGGCCTCGGCCCGATCCAGGC
>DAOLIO010000243.1:0-4320 GCA_035328505.1 Azonexus sp. | reverse complement strand
AGGACGAATTCACGAAGGTCGCGGGCAGAGACGACATCTGCAAAGAAAAGTCCCACCATTTCGCCCCAAACTACGTGCTGTTTGCCAAAACGGAAATCCCAATTGCCGTAGCTGTAGTCAAGGTAATTTTCGCGTAGTTCGATACCGTGACGCTGATTTTTTTCGACATCCGACGGATAGAAATCATCGATGGCGTAAGCAAAATCGTAGTCAAAACGTGCGCCAACTTTCCATTTCATGCTGTCGCCCAGTTTGCCGGATGTGCCCAGTTCGGCGCGGCTGCGCAGCTTCGACCAATGTTCGGGCTCAGCTATTGTGCGCGCTGCTTCGAACTGGATGAAGCCTTTAATTCCGGGGCCGCTATTGTTCTGCGAGGTGGTCAGTTTGGGGAGGTCGTTACCGAATAGGGCATCACGGCTTAATAGATCGTCGTCGGCGGCGTGAGCGCTCAACGATACCAAGCAGGCAGCAAGCATGCTCAAATGAAAGGTGGGTTTTGAGTAGGGCACGGGATGTTCCTGATGGTATTGATGCGTTTTTTATTCGTCTTCGGCATCGGTCACGGGGCGGACACGAGCCAGACTCCATGACTTGTCAATTTCGTTACGAACGCCGAAGGCCGTAATGCAACCGTCTTCCATCTGAACCAAACGGTCGGCGCGATCGATGACTTTTTGATCATGGGTGGAGAAGATAAAGGTGGTTTTCAGGCGACGGTTGATTTGCTTCATCAGGCTAAGAATTTCCCGGCCTGTTGCCTTGTCAAGATTGGCGGTTGGTTCGTCGGCCAAAACGATGCTTGGCTTGATGGCGAGTGCACGGGCGATGGCGACCCGCTGTCTTTGTCCGCCACTGAGCTGGTTCGGGCGATGATCGGCAAATTTGGTCAGGCCGACAATTTCCAGAAAATAATCAACGCGTTTTTTTCGTTCTTCGGCGGAGACATCCGCTCGCCGAAGCAGTGGATATTCGACGTTTTCAGCGGCAGAAAGCACCGGCAGCAGATTGAATGTCTGAAAAATGAAACCAATCGAATGGGAGCGAAGGTCGGCCAGCTCGTTCGCGGACTTTTCAGACACGTCCTCCTCATTGATAAAGATTCTGCCGCGGCTTGGTTTGTCGATACAGCCGATCAGGTTGAGCAGCGTGGTCTTGCCGCTTCCGGAGGGGCCGGAAATAGCGAGAAAGACGCCGGGCTCAATGGACCATGTAATATCATTCAAGGCATGAACGGTCTGCTCGCCAAGTTGGTAATCCTTGAAGACATGTTCGACTCGGACAACACTCATGATGGGCGGCTACCGTCAAAATTTAAATCGAGATATTGCGGGAGGATGTTCATGTTACGAAATAACGCTGTTCGGTATGGCAACGGTATTGTCACTTTGGTGTCTGGCATTTTTCTTTTGCTCCAGTCGTTGACTGTTGCGGCACAGGCGACCAGCGTTGCGCCGAACGATGATGCGCTCGCCCGAAGTATAGTAGAAAAGGCGGACAAGGTTCGTTTTCCCGCTGATGCGTTTCAGGTTGACATTGTAATTAATTCGCTGCGTCCCGAGAAAGATGCGGATACCCGGAAATATCGGGTACTTTCGAAGGGAAATGAAAATACCGTTGTCATGGTAACCGAGCCTGCTTCAGAGCGGGGGCAGATCATTCTGATGAAAGGGCGTGACTTGTGGGTGTTCATGCCCGAAGTATCGCAGCCGGTAAGAATATCCCTGGCTCAGCGTTTGACCGGGCAGGTGGCGAACGGCGACTTGGCGCGCGCCAACTTTTCTGGCGATTACAACCCAAAAATTATGTCTACCGAGAAGATGGGTAACGACACCTATCATGTTCTGGAGTTGATAGCAGTAGATCGTAGCGTGACATATCAGCGTGTCGTCTACTGGGTTAACGAGAAATCCGGTTGGCCTTTGAAGGCCGAGTTCTACTCACTTTCAAATCGACTGATGAAGAAATGCAGTTACGAAAATTTCAAGACTTTGGCGGGACGGGTACGACCGACGCGACTCGTCATGGAAGATGCCTTGAAAAATGGCGAAAAATCGATTCTCGACTACAGCGACATGAAGCTCAGGGAATTACCGGACAAGGTATTCACCAAGGAATACTTGAAAAAGCTGGAGTGATTAGTCGAATAGAAGTGCCGCAGCAACCTTGCGGCCTTCTGCCGCGAGAATATTGTAGGTGCGGCAGGCCGCTTGCAAATCCATGACATCCAGTCCGATGCCAGCCAAGGCAAAGGGGCGCAGCAGTTCACCGGGTGGGAAGCGCAGGCGTTTGCCGGTGCCGAGCAGAATGATTTCGGTACCAAGGCCAAGCAAGATTTGCATGTCTGCTTCAGTCAGCGTGCTCACCGTTGCAGTGGTCCATTCCGGAAAGATCGATTCCGGTAGCAAAATTATGTTTTTTTGATGTTTTTCCTGGTTGACCGCAGCATAGTCGTCGCCATACGCGGTGAACAGGTTGAGTCCGGCTGTGTTGGTAATGTGTAGTTTCACTGCGCGATCATTCCAAAAGGCCCGCCAAAATTGCCGTGCACCATACGATAAAGTAGGATTATACCTTTGGCCCTTGCGGGCCATACGCCGCCACGCCGGAAGATTCCCATGAAACACGTCAAGAAGTCCGCCAAACTTGCTAACGTCTGCTACGACATTCGCGGCCCCGTGCTGCAAAAAGCGAAGCAGATGGAAGAAGAGGGCCACAAGATCATCAAGCTGAACATCGGCAATCTGGCCGCGTTCGGTTTTGATTCGCCTGAAGAAATTCAACAGGACATGATTCGCAACCTGCCGAACGCGGCTGGCTATACGGATTCAAAAGGCATTTTCGCTGCGCGGAAGGCGATCATGCATTACACCCAGCAGAAGGGTATCAAAGGCGTGACGCTGGATGATATCTACGTCGGCAATGGCGTGTCGGAGTTGATTGTCATGGCGATGAACGCCTTACTGGATGCCGGAGATGAAGTGTTGGTACCGGCGCCCGACTATCCGCTATGGACGGCGGCGATCAGCTTGTCCGGCGGAACGCCAAAGCATTACCTGTGCGATGAAACCAAGGGTTGGTTGCCGGATCTCGATGACATCCGCAGCAAGATTAACGCACACACCAAGGCGATCGTGCTGATCAACCCGAATAACCCGACCGGTGCACTTTACCCGGACGATCTCCTCCATGAAATCATCGACATTGCCCGCAAGCATCACCTGACCATCTATGCCGACGAGGTTTATGACAAGGTGCTGTACGACGGTGAAAAGCATACGTCGATTGCTTCGCTGGCCGAAGACGTTCTGATGATTACCTTCAATGGCCTTTCAAAAAACTATCGCTCCTGCGGCTATCGTGCCGGCTGGATGGTGGTGTCTGGTGACAAGCGCCATGCCAAGGACTATATCGAGGGTCTGGACATGCTGGCTTCGATGCGGCTCTGCGCCAATGCGCCGGGGCAGCATGGCATCCAGACAGCGCTGGGCGGTTATCAGAGTATTGATGACCTGATCAAGGACGGTGGCCGACTGCGCCGCCAGCGCGACATTGCGCATGAACTGATTTCAGCCATTCCGGGCGTCAGTTGTGTCAAGCCAAAGGCAGCGCTGTACATGTTCCCGAAGCTTGACCCGGCGGTATATCCGATCAAGAACGACCAACAGTTCATTTCTGAATTGCTGCAGGAAGAAAAAGTGCTGCTGGTTCAGGGCACTGGATTCAATTGGCCGCATCCGGATCACTTCCGCCTCGTTTTCCTGCCGCACGAAGATGATTTACGGGAAGCAATCGGGCGAATTGCGCGCTTCCTGGAAAACTATCGCAAGCGTCATAACACCAACCAAACCAAGTAAAGACTGAACATGAAACCCATCAATGTTGGCCTAATCGGCATCGGCACCGTCGGCGGTGGCACCTGGACCGTTCTTAAACGCAACGAAGAAGAAATTACCCGTCGCGCAGGCCGGCCGATTCGTATTACGGCCGTGGCCGACAAGAACGTTGAACTGGCCAAGCAGATTACCGGCGGCACCGCTCGCGTTACGGACGACGCATTTTCTCTGGTCAATGATCCGGAAATCGACATCATCATCGAATTGATTGGCGGTTATGGCGTGGCCAAGGAAGTCGTCATGCAGTCCATCGCCAATGGCAAGCATGTCGTGACAGCCAACAAGGCACTGCTCGCCGTGCATGGCACCGAGATTTTTACTGCCGCCCAGCAAAAAGGCGTCATGGTGGCTTTTGAAGCCGCCGTGGCGGGTGGCATTCCGATCATCAAGGCGCTGCGCGAAGGCCTGACCGCCAACCGCATCGAAT
>DAOLIO010000242.1:0-4326 GCA_035328505.1 Azonexus sp. | reverse complement strand
ACCGCCAGCGGGCTGAGTTCGACCCCTACCACGGTGTGGCCCTGATCGGCCAGCCAGCGCAAATCCAGGCTTTTCCCGCACAGCGGTACAAAGACTCGGTCTGCTGCGGTCAACCGGAGATTTTGCCAAAATTTCACAAGATGCGGATTGACCACATTCTGATGAAAGGCAATCTCTCGGTCGCGCCAGGACTGCTGCCAGCGTTCGTTGTCGCGTCCGGTCATGGCGGACTCTTCCCATCAAATGCCGCGTTGTTGAATCAGGAAAATGTTCTGATCGAAAGACACAACGCTTCGCTAGAAGAGCCATGCAGGCCGAAAAGGCACTCGCTTGTCAGGGCCGGATTATCAGCCCTGCAGTCACTAGCGTATCACTGAAATTGACGACCCTGCATGCCGGATCTCATTGTCAGATTCGCTACATTCTACCCACATCGAAACCATCAAATTTAATTTATCGTCTTTTTTCAGTTACTTATATATTGGCACCATCCTTGCTGAAAGAGAGTCGAGGAGATTTCCATGACCCACCCGACTTTCGTGACGATCAACGACACTACCCTGCGCGACGGCGAACAGTCGGCTGGTGTGGCTTTTTCGCTGGACGAAAAACTGGACATCGCCCGCCAGCTGGCTGCCATCGGCGTACCGGAGCTGGAAGTCGGCATTCCGGCCATGGGGGGAGAAGAACGCGATTCCATCCGCGCAGTTGCGGCGCTGAACCTGCCCGTACAGCTCATGGTCTGGAGCCGCATGCACGCTGCCGACATCGCCGCATGCGCCGATCTCGGCGCTCATCTGATCGATATTTCAGTACCAGCCTCCGACCAGCACCTGTCCTACAAACTCAAGCAGGATCGCGCCTGGCTGTTGCGCGAACTGCCCAAATTCATTGGCAGCGCACTCAGCCTCGGCCTGGAAGTTGGCCTGGGTTGCGAAGATGCGTCGCGCGCCGACATTAATTTCCTCTGCGCGCTCGCCGAAGCCGCGGAACGCGCCGGTGCCCGCCGCCTGCGCTTCGCCGACACATTGGGCATCCTCGAACCCTTCACGACCTTCGAGCGAATCAGTACCCTGCGCCGCAACACCGGCCTTGAAATTGAAATGCATGCCCACGACGACATGGGCCTGGCGACGGCCAACACCCTGGCCGCTTGCAAGGCGGGCGCTACGCACGTCAACACCACGGTCAACGGACTGGGGGAACGTGCGGGAAATGCGCCGCTCGAAGAAGTCGTGCTTGGCTTGCAAAAGCTCTACGGCATCGCAACCGGCGTCAGCCTGAAAGGCTTCCCTGCCCTGTCCAGCCAGGTCGCCAGCGCTTCCGGGCGCGCCGTGCCTTGGCAGAAAAGCGTGGTTGGGGCCGGGGCCTTTACCCACGAAGCGGGCATCCATGTCGATGGTCTGCTCAAGCACCCGGACAATTATCAAGGCTTCGATCCGCGGGAAGTTGGCCAGGCGCACCGCATCGTGCTCGGCAAACACTCTGGGTCGCGTGCGGTGCAAATGGTTTATGCAGGTCTTGGCCTGAGCGTGGATGACTACGAGGCGCAAGTCCTTCTCTCAAGCGTTCGCCACTTCGTCGCCACCCATAAACATGCGCCGGAAACCGCCGATCTGCGCGATCTGCTGACCGCCATCCGGAGCTCACTCCATGCCTGAAGCGATGACCATGACTGCACCTGAACTGGCTGTTCCCGGCCTCTGGGCAATTCTCAAGGAAGACCTCGCCTGCGTCTTCCAGCGCGATCCGGCTGCGCGCTCGACACTGGAAGTGCTCACCACCTACCCGGGTGTGCACGCGGTGCTCACCCATCGCCTGTCACACAAGCTGTGGCGTGCCGGCTGGCGGTTTCCGGCGCGTCTCCTGTCGTTCGCCGGGCGGACACTGACCAACGTCGACATCCATCCCGGTGCCACCATTGGCCGTCGCTTTTTCATCGACCATGGCGCCTGCGTCGTCATTGGCGAGACCGCCGAGGTCGGCGATGACGTAACGCTGTATCACGGTGTCACGCTGGGGGGAACGTCCTGGAACAAGGGAAAGCGCCACCCGACGCTGTCTGCCGGGGTTGTGGTTGGTGCAGGCGCCAAAATTCTTGGCCCGATCGTCATTGGCGAACGCGTTCGCGTCGGTGCCAATTCAGTCGTCGTCAAGAATGTCCCGGCTGACAGCACGGTGGTTGGTGTCCCCGGTCGCATCGTCGATACCCGGGCCGGCGGCGTACGCCCGGAAAACGGCATCAGCCTCGACCACCACCTGATGCCCGATCCGGTCGCCAAGTCTATTGCCTGCCTCATCGAGCGTATCGAGACACTGGAAAGAGAACTGGCGGAAGTGCGTAATGAACCGCCGCCGAGCGACCACAGCGGCCAGTGTAAAACCTGTTCCGCCGGCGACTTGTGCTGCGAGCACGAGTCCATGCATTGAACACTGGACGGAATACGCCATGGACCTGCTCGACTTCTCCGACTGCAAGCTCTACTTCGAAGACGAACTGCCCGCTGCAGCCGAACTTCTGATCGCCCAGGCCGCTCAGGATTACGGCGATCCAGCGGCTGAACTTGCATTGCTGCGGGCCCATCTGGTGGCGCCGGAACACCTGACCGTACTGGTCAGCCTTTACCGCTACTATTTCTACCAGCATCGACTCGATGACGTGCTGGTCGTCGCTGATCATGCCATGCGTATTTCCGCTCGCCATCTGGGCATTCCCAACGACTGGCGACAAATCGACGACGCCCAGCTCGGCTCGGCTGCATCCACGTCCTTCGGCCTGCTTCGTTTCTATTTGTTGGCACTCAAGGCCGAAAGCGTCGTACTACTGCGTCTCGGACGCATCGACGAATCACGTGACCGACTCACCAAACTGGCCGCACTCGACACCAAGGACAACCTGGGTGCGGCCAAATTGCTCGAAGTCGTTGATCAGTTCCAGGATGAAAACACCGCATCCGTTGACGTAGCAAAACTTAACCTTGTCGCAGCCTGAGGAGGCATCATGGAAGACACTCTGACCCTCGCCGAAGCCATGGAAGACCTGGTCTCTGCTGAAGATTTTCTCGACTATTTCGCGGTACCCTACGAACCCGCCGTCGTCCATGTAAACCGTCTGCACATCCTGCAGCGCTTCCATGATTACCTGGCCAAACAGGCCCCCAATCTGCCGCCAGAAGAAGACCAGCAGCGCAACATCTACCGGCTGTGGCTGGAACGCGCCTACCAGGATTTCGTCACCTCTGATTCACTGACGGAGAAGGTATTCGCGGTCTTTCAACATGTCGCCAAGCCGGACGGGGGCATGAGTTCATTCGTTTCGCTCGACAAGGTCTTTCGCCAATGATGAACGCACGCTGGGACTACGGAGAAGCGGTGCGCCTGACGCGCAATGTCCGCAACGATGGCACATATCCTGGTCTCGACCCTGGCGACCCGCTGGTCCGTCGCGGCAGCATCGGTTACGTCGTCGATGTCGGCACCTTTTTGCAGGACCAGATCATCTACTCGGTAAACTTCCTCGACGAAGGCAAGATCGTCGGTTGCCGCGAAGAAGAACTGATCGGGGCGGATGATCCATGGATGCCCTCTCGCTTCGAATTCCGTGAAAAGGTACGGGCAGCCAAAGGGCTGTCGGTTGGCGGCACCGTGCTGATCGAAACGGGTGCAGTCGGCGAAGTCATCAAGGTCGTTCGCGATGCGCCGGGTGGCGTTGCCTATCACATTCACTTTGATAGCCTGCCTGGACGCGTCCTGCAAATTCCGGAAACCATACTGGAACCAACCGAAGCCAGGGAATGACACCATGCAGCACGGCTATCTCGAACTGAAGCTTTCGTGGGAACTCTTTCAAAAGAGTCCGGAAGCGCTATCCGAACCCGAACGAGACCGCCTGAGCGATGTGGCCTGCAAACAGGAAAGTATTGAACAGCGCATCCTGGCCAGCAAGGCGGCAGCCAATGTGGTCATCCCGGCTGCCACGCTGAAGAATCGACTGGACGAGATTCGCAAGCGCTACCCATCTGAAGAAGAATTCATCCAGGACATGGAAGGCAACGGTCTCAACGAGGCCAATCTTTCAAGGGCGGTGGAACGGGAACTCCATATCGAAGCAGTCCTCGAAAAAATCGCTGCGGCCATCGCCCCGGCCACTGCGGTTGAAGCCGAGATTTTCTACCATCTGCATCCGGAAGCATTCGATCGTCCGGAGGTACGGCGCCTGAGACACATCCTGATCACCTTCAATAATGCGCAGGAAAAAATCAAGGCACAGGCCACGCTGGCGTCTATACGGACAACGCTGAGCAACCCTGGCGAATTCGCCAAGGC
>DAOLIO010000241.1:0-4443 GCA_035328505.1 Azonexus sp. | reverse complement strand
CTCACGCGAGGCCTTGAAAAAAGTGCCGCGCCTTGGCGACAAGACATTCGAACAAGCGGCAGGATTCCTGCGCGTACCGAACGGCGACAATCCGCTCGACAGCTCATCCGTCCATCCGGAAGCCTACCCGGTCGTCGAAAAAATCATCGTCGACCTGAAAAAGCCGATCAAGGAAATCCTCGGCGACAGCCGCGCCCTGAAAGGCCTGAACCCGTCAAAGTACACCGATGAACGCTTCGGCTTGCCCACTGTGCAGGACATCTTCAAGGAGCTGGAAAAGCCGGGCCGCGACCCGCGCCCGGAGTTCAAGACCGCCACCTTCGCCGAGGGGGTTGAAAAGGTGAGCGACCTCCGCCCCGGCATGATTCTGGAAGGTGTCGTCACCAACGTTGCTGCCTTTGGTGCCTTCATCGACATCGGCGTCCATCAGGATGGTCTGGTGCACGTTTCGGCGCTGTCCAACACCTTCGTCAAGGACCCCCACGAGGTCGTCAAGGCCGGCCAGATCGTCAAGGTCAAGGTGCTGGAAGTTGATCTGCAGCGCCAACGGATCGCACTGACCATGCGCATGGGCGATGAGCCACCTCAGGGCAAGCGCCACGACAACGCCCCGGCCGGACGAGGTAATGCCAGCGCAGGCCGCGCGCAGCCAAGAAGCGCCGGCTCGGCCCCGGCCGGCAATGCCATGGCCGCTGCTTTTTCCAAGTTGCGCAAATAAAAGTGCAGCGACAATTCCGCGCTGGGCATGAGGGACATGGTGGCTTTTTCGGCCACCATTTTTCTTTGTTATGCCGTCCGGCCATGTGGCCAAAAGCGCACCGATACGGACATCGGGCGGCGATTTTAGTATAATCAGTTTTAGTATTTATTAAGCAAACGATGTTTTTATCAAATAGACATCTCGCGTACTAAAAACATCCCAAAAATCATTCCATGAATACGAGACTGCTTCCATTTCTGGCCTGATTTCAAAGGACACTGGATGATCAAAGTTTTCGGTATCAAAAATTGCGACACGATGAAAAAAGCCTTCGCGTGGTTGGAGGCCAACAGCCTTGCCTATGAATTTATCGATTACAAAAAGGCCGGCATTGCTGAATCCCACCTGCCCGACTGGGACAAGCGCGCGGGTTGGGAGACACTGCTGAATACGCGCGGCTTGATGTGGCGAAAACTGACTGACGACGAGCGTTCCGCGGTCGACAGGAAAAAAGCCCTGAATTTGATGATTCAATACCCAAGCCTGATCAAGCGTCCTGTGCTGGATACCGGGAGCCAGTTGATCGTCGGCTTCGCTCCGGAAAATTACGCCGAGCAATTGAAATGAATGACAGCTTTGTTCGCCGGTTCATTTTCGAAGGCCTTGATATTCGCGGTGCCGTGGTTTACCTGGGGGATGCCTGGCGACAGATGCAGGTTAACCGTCACTACCAGCCGACGGTTGCCCAGTTGCTGGGCGAAACCGCCGCCGTGACCGCACTGATCGCCGGGCAACTGAAGCAGCCCGGGCGCCTGACCCTTCAATTGCGTGGCAATGGCCCGATCCAGCTGCTGGTCATGGATTGCAACGAACAACTGCAAATGCGTGGCATGGCGCGCAGCAACCCGGTTGTACTGCCGGCCCCCGTGCCTGATTTGCTGGGCGCTCATCAGGGCGGCCAGCTGATGATGAGCCTGGACATGCCGGATGCCCGCCAGCCCTATCAAAGCTACGTACCGATGGTGGGCGACAGTATTGCAACGATCTTCGAGCATTACCTCGAACAATCCGAGCAGCAGCCTTCCCGCCTTTTTGCGACGGCCGCCCCCAACGCTGCTGCCTGCCTGTTCCTGCAAAAGATGCCTGCCGCTGATCAGCACGACGAGGATGGCTGGCAGCGCATCTCGCATCTGGCCAGCACAGTCAAGCCCGCTGAACTGCTGGAACTGGATATTGAAAGCCTGCTCACCCGCCTTTTCCACGAAGACATGGATCAACATGGCATCCGCATCTATGACCCACGGCCGGTGGTCTATCACTGCCCGGAGGATCGGTCGAAGGTTAGCGACATGATACGCAGCCTGGGGCGAACCGATGCCGAGACGATCCTCGCCGAACACGGCGAAATCCTGATCCGCGACGATATCTGCAACCGCGATTACCGATTCAGCCCGGAAGACGTCGCTGCATTATTTGCCGGAAGTGAAGGCAAGGCGCTCCATTGACTCGCCCCGTCGATCCTTTCACGCTGGGCCGCCGAGTCGAGCTGCTCTACCAAAACCTGTTGATCGGGCAGATTTTCTCCATCATCAATGCAATTACATTGACATGGGTTTCAAATTCCCTGACCGATAATCCCGCAGTCTTCGCTTGGTTACTCGCTGCCATTTCGATTGCTGGCTATCGAATCCGTCAGGCCAGGCAGTACCGCACCGAAGATGAAACCAGCAGGATCAGCAACGCCTTGCGATGGCGACAGCGTGCTCAATTGGGCGCCATTTGCGCCAGTGTCATATGGGCGACTGGCGCCCTGTTGCTGATGTGGCAGGGAAATACGCCGCTGCAACTATTCACGGCCTTCGTCATGGCAGGCATGGTGGCCAGCGCCGTTCCCGTGCTCGCCGCTGATCGGATGATATTCCGCAGCTACGCCGTCCCGATAGTTCTCGCCGTGTTCATCGGGGCACTCGGCAATGACGCGCTGCATATCGCTTTCAGCTTGATGTCGCTGTTCTTTCTGGCGCTGGTGACGCGCAGTGCTGACTTGTTTCACGGCACGCTGGAAGACACTTTCCGACTGGAACACGAAAAGGACGGACTACTCATCCATCTGGAAAAAGCCCGTGCCTTGGCGGAACGTTCGGATCGCGCCAAAACCGAATTTCTGGCCAACATCAGTCATGAGTTACGGACGCCAATGAATGGCATTCTCGGCCTCTCGGAACTCCTGAGCCAGGAGCCGCTGACCGCTGACCAAATGTCATTGCTGGATCCGCTTCGTGTTTCGGCGCAGGAGTTGATGCAGCAGATCGAACACCTCATCCAGTTGTCAGCCCTCGAAGCCGGCCACGTCAGATTTCAAGCGGCGCCGTTTGTCGTCAATGAATTGCTGGATGGCTTGCTGGCTGTCCATATCCGGCCTGCCATGGCCAAAGGGCTTGACCTTTCGCATTCTGCAGACCCGCGCCTGCCGGAAATTCTTGTCGGCGATCTGGCGCACCTTCAACAGGTTTTTGGACATCTGGTCGGCAATGCCATCAAATTCACCGACCGCGGGACCATTCATATCAAGGCTCGACTGATTAAGCAATCCGCTGACCAGGCCAAGATTGAATTCAGCATTGTTGATACGGGTCTTGGCATTTCAGCGGAACAGCTTCAACAGATCGGCGGCATGCTCGTCCAGGGCGATGCCTCCAGCGCACGCCGGTATGGTGGCATGGGCCTGGGACTGCCGATTGCTCGCCGACTGATTGAACTGATGGGTGGCGAGTTGGGTATCGAAAGCGAACCAGGGATTGGCAGTACGTTTCACTTCACACTGCCCTTTGCGCTGGAGGCGGCAGACTTGGAAGGCGATACCCTGAACAGCTGAGTGTCGTCTGAAGCAAACGATCAAATCACCTTTCCGGGGTTCATCAGGCCACGCGGATCCAGCGCCTGTTTGATCGTGCGCATCAGCGCGATCTCGACCGGACTCTTGTAACGCACAAGCTCGTCTCGCTTGAGTTGACCGATGCCATGCTCTGCAGAAATCGAGCCATGCAGCCCATGAACCGTGTCATGAACCATACGATTCACCGCGGGCTGACTGGCGATGAAGGCTGCATTTTCCTGCGCATCCGACTTTGACAGGTTGTAATGCAGGTTGCCATCGCCGACATGGCCGAAGGCGACGATGCGGATGCCGGGAAAAGCCTTTGCCAGGCTGGCATCGGTCATCGCGAGAAACGCCGGAATGCTCGACACGGGCACCGAGACATCGTGCTTGATGCTGACCCCGTCGATCTTCTGTGCCTCGGAAATATTTTCGCGCAGCGCCCAGAGCTTTCCCGCCTGTGTTTCTGATTGAGCCACGACACCATCGGTGACGTCGGCCCCCGCCAGCCGATCAGCCAGCCAGGCTTCAACCTTGGACACATCAAGGTCTGAAAACTCGGCAAGCACGTACCAGAGACTCGCCTCTGTTGGCCGCTGACTACCGGGAATATGGCTGAGGACAAGTCCCAGTGAGGTTTCCGAGATCAGTTCGAATGCGGTGAGCTGGGCATCAAATTTCGATTTTGCCGCATTTAGCAGGTCGACCGCAGCAGCCGGTGTGGGGACATTCAACCAGCAGGTCACCTGGGTCGTCGGCCGCGGAAACAGTTTGAGCACTGCGCCCGTGATGATGCCCAAGGTACCTTCAGCACCAATAAACAGTTGCTTCAGGTCGTAGCCAGTATTGTCCTTGCGCAGTCCGC
>DAOLIO010000240.1:0-4485 GCA_035328505.1 Azonexus sp. | reverse complement strand
AAACTGAAATTTGGCCAGCCAGCTAAAGCAACACCAAAAGCTGTGCGTGAAATGCCATTTGCAATTTTGGCTAAATGTTCATACTGTCCGGTTTATCGCCCGAAAACTGTCGAACATATGCAACCAAATGCTCAAAATCATTCCCGCACAATTACTTCTGGCTGTCCTGTCCGCCAGCTTATTGGACAGCTATCCGGAATAGGCGACAGTTTTGTCGTCTACTAATAGTTAGATTCTTTGCACATACTCATGACGACCAAAGAAGCCGTTAGCTCTCTGTTGGAACAACGGAAGTACAGTCATCGCACTGTTGAGTCGTACGTTGGTTGGTTTGATCGACTAAGCTCTTATTTTCATGGTCGAAAAGTAGACGACCTTGATGCCGAAGATATTGCTTCGTACTTTCAGCATCTTCAGTCCAAACGACTGAATGATCAGACCGTACGGCAAGCTAGCTCAGCAATGCGTTTCATTTTCCGTGAGGTGCTCCGTAAGAAGGAGCTTGTTTCCGTAATCCCGATTGTGCGGCCGAAACGGCCCCAAGCCGTTATTCCCACCCAGGCACAAATATTTTCGGGGCTTGCGGAGGTCATAAACCCGCAGATACGGTTGGCGCTAAAGTGCATTTATGGGATGGGGCTTGAGTTACAAGAAGCGCTTGTAATACGCGTAAGGGATATTGATTTTCCATCGAACCGTGTCCGTGTGATTCCACAACGAAGCAAGACCGCGCGTGATATACCAATTCCGTTGTTTACCCTTGATGAATTGCAGGCTCTCGTCAGCCAAAAGAGGAAGGCCGACTTCCTCTTTACCAACGACAAAGGCGAAAAACTCCTAGAACAACGGCTTCAGCGAGGGTGGGCCGACGCACGTTCTAAAGCCGGCCTTTCGCAGCGAATAAACATACGTTCACTTCGCCACGCATACATACGGCACCTGACCATGCTTGGAGTGCAACTCAAGGACGTGCTTCACCATCTTGGATTGCACAAGGCACGTACACTGGAGTACTACTCAAACTACAGCGCAGTTTCTACCGAAATTTGCTTTAGCCCCGCTGATCGCTTGATCCATGAATTCGAAACACCAAGTGAGTCCGAATCACCTTCGTATGTTTCGCCATCGCGAATTGCTGCATTGGTAGAACTGAAATCAGAGAAATACGACTTTCGGCGACTAATCCTGCTATTACAGGAGTTGAACTCGGCTTCATCGAATAGCAACTACTTGTCCATGGCGTTCTTGGTTCGAGCGATCATTGATCATGTTCCTCCGATTTTCGACTGCGAAACGTTTGGACAGGTAGCAAATAACTATCCAGGCACTCGATCATTCAAAAAGAATATGGATCATTTGCATAACGCATTGAGGAACGTTGCAGACAGCTACCTGCATACGCATATCAGGTCGAAAGAAGACCTACCTACTTTTCTTCAGATTGATTTCCGGTCGCAACTGGATCAACTACTAGGCGAAGTGATTCGTATAGCATGAATCAATCTAACATTACAATCCACGGGACCTTCGGCAAGCTGCGCTTGCCTTTGTCCGGTGATTTTCAACGTTGACGCTGTAGAAAAGCCTTTTTCCATCCCGTAAAAAGGCGAAAAGGGACCAAGTTCGATTTAGTTCAATGTTAGCCAAGCCTTCCACGGTCAACCGGAAAAACTAGCCAAATTTGAAATCCGCTTCCCGGCGGCCGGTGCCTGGTTTTAGCCGGTCGCCTAACCGGGTAGCTGAGCCTTCAGGTTTTGCGATTCCCGTCAGCGTCAGGTAGCCGTCCTTGGTGTTGACCACCTTGTAGATGGCGTCGGGCTTGGTATGGGCTTTTTTGAGCATGGACTGCCATTCGAGCTCGTCCAACCTTAGGCCGTCGATTTTCTTGTTCAGTGATGCCCCGCTGTCCGCCAGCTCGGTCTTGAGTTCTTCATCGAATTGCTCGACCGGTTTGGCCGTAGGGCTCATGGCGATCTGCGCGACGTGGGTCAACGTGCTTCCCTCACCTCTGCTGATTTGCCCTGCGCCCGTTCGCGGGCTTCCTTTTTCAGGGACAGGACGATCGACGTGGCAATGATTGCTGCGACGACGCCGAGCGAGACAGTGGCAGGGATCTTGAACAGGTCGATCAGCAGCATTTTGATACCGATGAACATGAGCACGACGGCCAGTCCGTACTTGAGCAGCGAGAAGCGGTCGGCCATGTCGGCGAGCAGGAAGTACATGGCGCGCAGGCCGAGGATGGCGAAGATGTTCGAGGTCAGCACGATGAACGGATCGGTGGTGATGGCGAAGATGGCCGGGATGGAGTCGACGGCAAAGATCAGGTCAGTGATTTCAACGAGGATCAGGACAAGGAACAGCGGCGTGGCGTAGCGCACGCGTTTGCCGGCGTCTTCCTTGATGATGAAGAAGCGTTCGCCGTGCAGTTCGTCGCTTACCTTCATGTGCCGACGTATCCACGTGATTGCGGGGTTGTTGGCGAGGTCCGGGGTTTCGTCGGAAAACCACCACATCTTGATGCCGGTGACCAGCAGAAAGGCGCCGAAGACATAGAGCAGCCAGTGAAACTGGGTGATCAGCCAGACGCCGGCGAAGATCATGACCGTGCGCATGACAATGGCGCCAAGCACGCCAAGGATGAGGACGCGTTTCTGGAGCTCAAGCGGAATGGCAAAGAAGCTGAACAAGATGAGCCAGACGAAGACGTTGTCGATGGCCAGCGACTTTTCGATGAGGTAGCCGGTGATGTATTCCAGCGCTTTCTGGTTGGCCAGTTCCCGCCCGGCCGTGCTGTCCAGGTACCACCACAGTGCGCCGGCAAAGAGGAGTGAGACGCTGACCCAGATGCCTGACCAGGTGGCCGCTTCCTTGAGGCTGACGCGGTGTTGCTTGCTGCCGCCGACGACGAAGAGGTCGATGGCCAGCATGATGAGGACAATGACAAAAAAGCCGGACCACATCCACCAGGTGCCGATTGTTTCCATGAGTATCTCTCCTTGCCAGAAAAACCTTTGGACAGCATCCAGCAAGGGCACAGTCGGAAACTGTGCACTCGTGGCGCTGCAAAGGTCTTGCTCGCGGCCCTGTTGCCAGAACCACCCGTGACGCCGGGAACCCATGCATCGTTCCGTGCTGACGACATCGCGGCGGAGAGCTACTCCCCCTTGTCTCAGATGAAGACCACAAATCTCCGGAGTGGTTCAACGATCAGGCAGGCGTTTGAAGTCCAGCGCCAGACTGTTGGGGGCGGTCACAGCTGCGGATGGTGGGCCGAAGGGCTTGGTCTGCGCTTGAATTTTGCCAGGATGGCACATCGGAGTCCGCTCGGCGGCGGTCCGAGCCGGGCTTTCAGCCGGCTGACTTACTGGGCGGGCGCGCTTTCAGTCTTCTCGATTTCCGTCAGCGTCAGATAGCCGTCCTTGGTGTTGACGACCTTGTAGATGGCGTCGGGCTTGGCCTGGGCCTTTTTGAGCACGCTCTGCCATTCGACCTCGGCCGAGCGCAGGCCATCGATTTTCTTGTGCAGGGTGGCTACGCTTTCCGCCAGTTCGGTCTTGAGCTCTTCATTGAATTGCTCGACTTTTTTGGCAGTGGGGTTCATGACGATCAGTGCGGTGTTGGCGAGCGTGGCGACGAGTGCGACGCCGACAAGGATCAGTGTCAGTTTTTCGAATGACTTGACCTTCACGGGCTTTTCTTTGCTGTCGGTGGTTTCTTTTTCGCTCATGCTCGCGCTCCCGGGTGGTTTGTTCTATCTGTTACTACGGCCGATAAGGCCGTGGACTTGAGTTTTGCGCGGTTGGGGTGGT
This sequence comes from Azonexus sp., assembly GCA_035328505.1. Classification (GTDB taxonomy): domain Bacteria; phylum Pseudomonadota; class Gammaproteobacteria; order Burkholderiales; family Rhodocyclaceae; genus Azonexus. The sequence goes on along the minus strand of DAOLIO010000240.1, from coordinate 673 downwards.
CAACCGGGCTTGCTACGGTCTACCGGAAAAAAGGGCCAGAATTGAAATATTCGGGGGGCGCCAGGGGCTGCTTCGTATCGTCTGTTGCTTGTTGCAGTTGAAGCAGACCCGGCGCATTGGGCTGGCGTTCAGCTTGTCGTCCGGGGGCAAAATCTCAGCCAGACAAAGCCGAGCAGGCCGGCGCTGAAGGAGGCGAGCAGGATGGCCATTTTCGAGGCATTGATGACCTCGGCGTTGCCAGTGAAGGCCAGGTTGGTGATGAAGATGGACATGGTGAAGCCGATGCCGCCAAGCAGGCCGGCGCCGAAAATGTGACGCCACTTCAGGTCAGCTGGCAGTCGGCACAGGCCAACGCTGACGGCGAGCAGGCTGAGCAGCGTGATGCCGAGCGGCTTGCCAAGGACCAGGCCGGCGATGATGCCGGCGCTGTTGGTGGTGAGCAGGTCTTCCTGCCAGCCGCTGCCGATGACGATGCCGGTGTTGGCCAGGGCGAAAATCGGCAGGATGATGAAGGCGACCGGCTTGTGCAGGAAGTGTTCTAGCCGGTGCGATGGCGAATGTTCATCTTCGGCCTTGGCCGAAAAGGGGATGGCGAAGGCGAGCAGCACGCCGGCAATCGTGGCGTGCACGCCCGACTTGTACATCAGGAACCACATGAGTGCGCCGCCCAGCA
>DAOLIO010000239.1:0-4519 GCA_035328505.1 Azonexus sp. | reverse complement strand
AAGCCAGGCGGTCCATCCGGAGTTGTTGTTCCCGGGCTTGCAGAAGCTGGTTCCGGTTGTCTATCAGCTCGGTGACGTCATGGACGATGACGTAGAACCCTTCCACGGATTGCTCGACTACATTGGGTATATAGGAAGCGATGGAGTGACGGATGCCCTTGCCATCCGGTCGCGGTATGTCGCGTTCGAAGGTTTGCGCTTCACCCTGCAGCGCCTTGGTGATGTAGGGCAGATTCCGTTCGTACAGACTGTCACCGAGAAGCTTTCGGATGTGTGTGCCATTCAGGTCGCGTGGCGAAACACCGAACCACGTCAGATATGCCTGGTTGGCAAAGCGGTTAATGCAGTTCCGGTCCCAGTACGCAACCATGGACGGCATCGCATCCAGGACCGTATGCAGCGCGTTGCGTGCCTCTTCCAGTTGCGTCGTTCGTTCGGCCACGCGTTGTTCGAGCGTGGCGTTCAACTCATGGATCTTGCGTGAGGCCAATTGCTGTTCGGTCACGTCGTGTACGGTTTTGGAGGCGCCGACGATCTGCCCGTTCAAGTCAAAAATTGGTGATATTGAGACGGAAACTTCCAGTTCGCTGCCGTTCTTGCGCTTGCGTCGGGTGATGAAGTTGGCAATTCTTTCACCACGCTGCAGTCGTGCAAGGAGATTCCGTTCTTCGTCCTGCAGGTCTGAGGGGACGATCAGGCTGGCAATGGAGTGTCCGATGGCTTCCATGGCGGTGTAGCCGAACATCTCTTCGGCAGCCCGGTTCCAGCTTGAGACGATGCCCTCGATCGATTTGCCGATGATGGCGTCATTCGAGCTTTCGACAATCGCTGCGAGTTTGATCTGGCTGCCGAGCAATTGTGTGCGGCGTTTGCGGGCCAGCAGGAAAAGGTTGGTCAGCAGGAGTGCGCCGGTCAGGGCGAAGGCAACGAGCAGACCCACCGTGTTGGGGGCAGCATGATTGAGGCGTTCGAAAAACGCCGGGGTGGGGTGCACGGTCAGCACCCATTCGACGCCGAATAGCTTGAATGGGCGCACGGTCGACAGCGGGCTGCTGGACTGCGTAAAGGCCGGTGTTTGATAGAAACGTTTCGCTGTGCTGTCCTTGTTCAAACTGTCGAGCGAGAAGGAAATTTCCTGGGTATAAAGGTCGACCTTGGAGAGCACATCGTCGATCAGAAGTGGGCTGAAACTCAGTCCGAAAGCGGCTTCACGGCGTGCCAACGGAGAGTCAAGCACCTTGTCCGGCCGGTAATTGGGGCGAAGCAGCAGGAACGCGGATTCCTTCTTGCCGCTGGTCTGAATCAGGGTGATGGGCTGCGTGAGCGTCGGATTGCCTGTCTCGATCGCGGTCTCGACGGCTTCTCGCCGGTTGGGCTCGGAGGCAATGTCCAGGCCTTCGGCGCCCAGGTTGTTCGACTCCGGATCGATGTATTGGACCACCCAGCGTTCGGCCGGGTTGGGGGCTATTTCACGCAGGGTGAAGTCGGGGCGTCCATCGCGCCGTGCGGCTGCGATGAAGGATGCCGTTTCTTCGGCCGGTACACGCCTGATCACGCCAAACCCCCTTGCGCCGGGAAATTCGATCTCGATGTTCCTGGCGCGGCTATAACGGCCGAAGTGCTCCCGCGAGAAACGTTCAAAGCCAACGGCCTGTATGCTCGCGCTCAGGCCGCGGAGGCCATATTGGTAGAGCGTCATCCGCTCTACTATGCGCCGGACGACGCGCGTTGAAATTTCGTCAATGCGCGTCCGCGCTTCTGTTTCGTTTATGCGCCGAGTGATTTCTGTGCCCAGCAGGGCAAGCGTCAGAATGGTCGTCAGCAGAATGACGTTGATTGTCTTGGGAAGGCCTGTTGGCAGATGAGTGCCAGCGCTGGCCCCCGTTGGGTGGTCAGCGGCGGAAGGCGATGAACTCATCGAGCTTTATGGCGCGCTCATAGTGCCAGCCCTGGGCTTGCTGGCAACCGCGGGCCAGCAGCCAGTCGGCCTGTGCCGCAGTTTCGACTCCTTCGGCGATGACGGTCTTGTTCATGCTTCGGCCAAGGTCGATGATCATTCCAGTCAGTCGTTTGCTGGTTGTGCCGGTGTGGAGCCTGGCGATAAAGCTGCGGTCAATTTTGATCCGGTCATGGGGCAGCTCCATCAGGTAGGCGAGGGAGGACATCCCGGTGCCAAAGTCGTCGATCGCAACCAGACCACCTGCCTTACGGAACTGATCCAGCTGGCCGCAGATGCGGTCGAAGTGGCTCATGACCGCGGTTTCCAGTACCTCCAGTTCGATACGGGACGGCGGGATGCCGGCTGCATCGCATCGCGCCAGCAGCGCCAGGACATAGTTTTCGTTTTCGAATTCGCGTGGCGATACATTGATGCTGAGCCTCACGTCTTCTCGCCCGGCCTGGGCAAGTGCTGTCAGCGCGGCGAAGGTCTGATCGATGACGGCTTGACCGATCTTGTGGATAAGCGCCGATTGTTCGGCGATTGGAATGAACTCAGAAGGTGGCGTGGCATGCCCGGCGTGGTTCCAGCGTAACAGTACTTCGCCGCCGATCATACGGCCGGTAGTCAAGTCGATCTGCGGCTGGATGAGTGTGGTCAATTCATTGCCGGATAGCGCCTGAGCCAGCTTCGAACTGATCGCAAACCGCCGTCGGGCCTCGACTTCCAGGGCGGGATCGTAGCGTTGATGACTGCCGGGGCCGTTGGCTTTGGCCGCTCGCATACTGGCATTGGCCGCGTGCAGAATTTCTTCCGGTGTACTGCCGGCAACCGATAAGGGCACCAGGGAGTAGCACGCCGTGATCAGGTATTCATTTCCGTCGACCATCAGGGGGGCCGTGAAAATCGGTTCGGCGGTTTCAAAATCGACCAGCTCAGCAGGCCCGATGACATAGAACAGGTCAGGTGCGACACGCGCGACAAAATGAGGCGGGGGGAACACTTTCAGGACGGCGTCGCGAACGGCGATCAGTAGCTGTGATGCATGCTCGCTACCAAAGGCTGCATTGATGCCGTTGAAATTGTCGATATCGATATTTAAAAGGTTCTGGGGTGCCGCATCCGGGTTATCGATCGCTCGTTGAATTTCCCGCCGCATGGCGTTGCGGTTTCCGATATCGAGAAGCGGGTCGACGAACGCCTGGCGTTCCTGGCTGTTGAGCAGCTTGGCCGTACCAAATCCGCGTGCCGCCGTGTCGACGAAGACCTTGAGCAACTCGTATTCTGTTTGTTGCAACTCTCGACCGGTGGCGACATAGACAGCGTAATGCTCGAAACTCAAATGCGGGGGAAGGAAAAGCACATTGCCGTTGCGGGTCTTGACGTCGTGTTGTTGATGCAGGGCGGTAACGAGTGCATCGGAAATTTCCCTGCTCGCCAACTCGGTGAGCGTTGCGCCGACGAGCGGGGCCAATCGGCCGGCGGCACCGATGATATGAATTTGCCTGGCGTCGATCGTGGCGGTAGGTTGAGATTGAACGCAGACGATGCCTTCGGGCGGCAAAGAAAGCATGCGTGTAATTTCTTGCAGCACGATATTGGCTATTTCTTCGTGCTTTCGCTTGGCGACCAGACGATTGCTGGTTTCGAGGATCAGATTCAGGCTGCGTCGCGCGAAGCTGACGGCGGCAATGTCGCGATAGGCGCGCAAGGAACCGGTGAGGATGTTTTTGATGCCACGTCGGTTGATGTCCGATTTGAGGCAATAGTCTGACAGGTCGTAACGACTCATGACGGAATCGATGGGTGCGAAGCCCGGCTGTCCCGTCAGGAGGATGATCCGCGTATCAAAATGGCCCAGCATTTCGCGAATGGCCTTGGCCAGTCGCAGGCCGGCATCTTCGGTTTCCATGACGACATCGGCCAGAACGACAGAATATTCCGGCCCTTTGGCGAGCAGGCGTGCCGCCTCTGCCATGCTGCAGGCTTGGGTCAGCATGATCGGACGGTCCAGCAAGATCGCGTCCTTCAGCGAGAAGGCGAGTGCCGCCTGGAAATCGGCATCATCATCCACCGCGAGTATGCGCCAGGGAGCACCGATAGGCGTCGACGTAGCAACTTCATCGGAAAACTCCAGCAGATCGTCTTCGCTGGATCGTATGTGGGTGATGTTCATCGTGTCTGAGATTTTCAGCCGGGAAGGCGCGTTGCTAATCCGGCAGGTGCTAATACTGATTGCTAGGTCAGGTGAGTCTAATTCAGATTTTACTTTTGTGCGATATATAACAATTGGTGTTGTTGGTATATTTCAGGTAGTGAAATTGCGTCGCCTGGTGTCGGTCTATCGCGTCAGGGCCGTGGTGTTACGGATGAGGGCTGGGCTGCTTATTCGACCTTAAAATATTGCCGGAGCATGGCGAGGGAGCGCTGGTAGCTGTGCCGTATCTGATCGTCGTCGTAGCGATGACCGGGGGCGACCGGGCAGGCGATGCGGGCCAGGCAACCGACGGCGCACGGCGAGTCGGCCGCAAGACGGAATCGGCTGCAGCGTTCCAGATTGAATTCGCCCCCCGCCAGCGC
>DAOLIO010000238.1:0-4540 GCA_035328505.1 Azonexus sp. | reverse complement strand
CTTCCTGGAAGATGCGCATCTTGTTGTGGCCCTTGAACAGGGTCGGCTGGACGTAATAACCGCCGGCCAGTTCGCCTTCGAATTGAGCCGGTGCGCCACCGATCAGGCATTCGGCGCCTTCCTGCTTGCCGATGTCGAGGTAGGAGCTGATCTTGCTCAGTTGCTCGGCCGAGCACTGGGCACCCATCATTGTTTCGGTATCCAGCGGGTTGCCGTGCTTGATGGCGGCGACACGTTTCAGGACGCGTTCGATGAACTTGTCGTAGATCGATTCCTGGATCAGGGCACGCGACGGGCAGGTACAGACTTCGCCCTGGTTGAAGGCAAACAGCACCATGCCTTCGATTGCCTTGTCGAGGAAGGCATCATCCTTGTCCATGATGTCGGCAAAGAAGACATTGGGTGACTTGCCGCCCAGTTCCAGCGTTGCCGGGATCAGGTTGTTGGCAGCGGCCTGGCCGATGACGCGGCCGGTCGAGGTAGAGCCGGTGAAGGCGATCTTGGCGATGCGCTTGCTGTTGGCGAGCGGCATGCCGGCTTCGCGACCGAAACCGTTGACGATGTTCAGAACGCCGGCCGGGAGCAGGTCGCCAATGATTTCGGCGAGGACCAGAATCGAGATCGGGGTCGATTCGGCCGGCTTCAACACGACACAGTTGCCGGCACCGATGGCGGGCGCCAGTTTCCAGGCGGCCATCAGGATCGGGAAGTTCCAGGGGATGATCTGGCCGACAACGCCGAGCGGCTCATGGTAGTGATAAGCGACGGTGTTTTCGTCGATGTCCGACAGGGCGCCTTCCTGGGCACGGATGCAGCCGGCGAAGTAGCGGAAATGGTCGGCAGCGAGCGGAATGTCGGCCGCCAGGGTTTCGCGAATCGGCTTGCCGTTGTCGACGGTCTCGGCGTAGGCGATGGTTTCCAGATTGGCTTCGATGCGATCGGCGATCTGGAGCAGGATGTTGGCGCGGGTGGCCGGAGCGGTCTTGCCCCAGGCGTCGGCTGCTGCGTGGGCGGCATCCAGGGCCAGTTCGATGTCTTCAGCGGTGGAACGGGCAGCCTGGGTATAGACCTTGCCACTGATCGGGGTGATGACATCGAAGTATTGACCCTTGACCGGGGCAACCCACTTGCCACCGATAAAGTTGTTGTACTGGGCCTTGTAGGCAATCTTGGCGCCAGCGGCGCCGGGGGCTGCATAAATCATATTTGTCTCCAATGTTCTATTGAGATAGCAAACGGGTAACTCAAGGCCGGCTGATTCGCCTTACGACTGACTACGACCTGCCGTGACTCGTGCCATCTAATGTGCATGCCGTGTGCCAGCGTGCCATTGCTAACAAGGTTGCTAATAATATTTAATTAATTCAATGTGTTATGATTGTTATGCGGCATGCGTTGTTGCGTTGTACGGCTGATTGCGTGATCAACTGCTTAACAGGTGCTCCGTAATGGAGCAGTCAATTTGTGTGGCAGGGAAATCGGCTAGCCGCTATCGCTGATTGACTTTGGTTTGTGCGAGGTGGTGCCATGTATCACGCCATAGCTGGCGTGCTACCAACGGCCGATCAGCAGCCTGCACTCAGCAGGTCAATCGTTCAGCGAACGGACAACTTCAGGGCGAGATCGCGAGGAAAACATGATTTCGGTGGGTTGGGCTATGCCGAAAGTTGTAGTAAGTGCGTAGTGGCGAAGGTATTCTTGATGATGTAATTCTGAATTTTTGGGATCAAAATGAAAATCATGCTGGTGGACGATTCTCGAGCCATTGCAATAGTCACAACTGCTCGTCTGGAGTCGTTTGGCCATCAAGTCCTGCACGCCATTAATGGCGAGGTTGCGCTGGATCTCTTTCAGAAGGAGGATTTCGATCTGATCCTGATGGACATCGAAATGCCGGGTATGAACGGTTTTGAAACAACCACCCGGCTGCGTGCACTGGAGGGGAACGAGCCTTGGGCATGGACCCCGATTATTTTTGTGACGGCGACCGATACCGCATCCAACCTGGTGACAGCGATCGAGGCAGGTGGGGATGACTTTATCTCGAAGACCGTGCCGGAGGCCGTCCTCCAGGCAAAAATGAAGGCAATGTCGAGGATTGCTGCATTGCGTAAGCGCCTCTCCATCGCCAATGGCAAATTGCAGGATCAGGCCAATCGCGACGGGCTGACAGGCTTGCTCAACCGGCGGGCCATGGATCTTCAGGTTGACCGTTTGTGGGAGCAGGCGCTGAGCTTGGCGAGACCGTTCAGTTTGTTGATGATAGACGTCGATAACTTCAAGAAATACAACGATCATTACGGGCATCTCGCCGGCGATGAGTGTCTTCGATCCGTCGCCGCTTGTCTGGGTCAGGTGGTTCAGCAGGCAAACGATCAGCAGACAGCCCCGGGGGCTTTCGTCGCACGCTACGGCGGTGAGGAATTCGCCGTGATCATTCCTGATGCAGCACCCGGCGTGCATGCCGGTTTGGCCGCCAGTCTCGTCGAGGCTGTGGCCGCCTTGGGCATGGCCCATGAAAAAAGCGGCGATTACGGTGTGGTCACCATTTCAGTCGGGGCCTCCTGCATCGATTCGGCGACGGGTGAAATCAAGCAGATCTTCCGTCAAGCCGACCAATTGCTCTACAAGGCAAAAGCAAATGGTCGCAATCGCGCCGAGTGGCTCGTATAGCCGCTGTGGTGTCAGCCGGCGCCATGCCTGTGTTGAACCAGTCGAGGGTTTTCGCATCACCATAAAAAACCGGCCACGCGGGCCGGTTCGTAGCGTTGCTCCGAATTTTGCCGCTTACAGCGCCAGAATCCAGTTCACCAGCAGACGGGCATTGCCTTCGGTAATGGCGACGGCATTGGGCGGCATGGAGAGACCGCTGACCTTGCCCTTCCAGTGGCTGCTGTAGGGGCTGGAGCCTTCGAGGACGACGCGGGTCAGAAACTCGGTGGCACCAGGCTTGCCTTTGTATTGCTTGGCCACTTCTGTCCATGGTGGGCCGATCGGCTTCAGACCGTCAGGACCCGGCTTGCCGGCTTCGATGCTGTGGCAGGTCATGCAGCCGCTGGCACTCGCCAGTTTGAGCATTTCGGTATCTTTCTTGGCGTCGGCCATGGCCAGCGGGCTGAGCAGGCTGGCGGCGAGCAGGGTGATGGTAAGACGGTGGTGCTTCATGGCGTTACTCCCTCTTTTGTTGCAGTATCGAAATCGATTCAGTGAATCGGCGGTGTCTGGTCGGTGTCGTGCTGCCGGGTTGAATATGGATATGCCGTGCAAAGATGGTGCTGCCGGCACTTGCCCTGTCTCCTAATGCAATTCCCTTGCCAGTGCCGGGGGTATGCCATTTTGCCGCGACTGATCTGGTAACGGCAGGGGCGTGGTCATGCCTGTCGTCAGTTCGATGCGTTGCCGGCACTGGCGATTTGCCCGAATGGCTATCCCGGACACATTTGATGCGGGATGGTCGCAGGGTTGCTGATCTCGTCTCGGCAAGGTTGCTCCATAACGAAGCAGTCGAGTGATGCAAAGTCGAACAGTGCAGAGCGGCATTTGCCTGGTGAGCCACGATGGCTGGTCAGATAGCCTGGCGCAGGGGACGGTGAGGGTGGCTGCGGTCAACCGGGAAAAACGGTCAAAAAGCAAAAACGGCGCGATGGCCAAAGCCACCGCGCCGTGTAAAGCGGGCGCCGGAGCGCCCGAGGGGGAGACAATTTACTGCTGCTTGTGCAACTTGAAGACCCAGACGGAACCGCCCTGTTCGAGGAAGTTCACACGCTTGGCAACGTCGCCGCCCCAAAGCGGAACAGCACCGCCCCAGCCAGCCGTCACGGCGATCATCTGCTCGCCATCCTGTTCCCAGGAAACCGGCGGTGCAACGATGCCGGTGCCGACGTTGAACGACCACAGTTCCTTGCCGGTCTTGGCATCAAGCGCTTTCAGGAAACCTTCCGGCGTGCCGTAGAAGACCAGGCCGCCAGCCGTCGTCAGAACGCCACCCCAGAGCGGAGCGTAGTTCTTCTTTTCCCAGACCATCTTGCCGGTCTGCGGGTCCATGGCGCGCAGGGAGCCGATGTAGTCTTCGTTCAGCGCCTTGATGGTGAAGCCGGCGCCCAGGTAAGCAGCACCCTTCTTGTAGGAAACCGGTTCGTTCCAGATGTCCATCGACCACTCGTTGGACGGCACGTAGAACAGGCCGGTCTGCGGGCTGTAGGCCATCTGCATCTGGTTCTTGCCGCCGAGGAAAGACGGTGCAGAGAAGACGACCTTGCCCTTCTTGCCATCGGCTTCCAGCGCCGGGTTGCCCGGACGGCCTTCTTCGATGTAGTTCGGACGGCCGGTTTCCAGGTTGATGCTGGTGGCCCAGGTGATCTTGTTCACGAACGGGAAGGCATTGAGCAGCTTGCCGTTGGTCCGGTCATTGACGAAGAAGAAGCCGTTACGGTCAGCCTTGCCACCGGCCTTGATCATCTTGCCGGTCTTCGGATCCTTGTAGTTGAAGGAAACGAATTCGTTCACGCCGTCGAAGTCCCAGCCGTCGTGCGGGGTGTTC
>DAOLIO010000237.1:0-4624 GCA_035328505.1 Azonexus sp. | reverse complement strand
GGGCTGGCCTTTTTGATTTCGGCGATGATTGCCGGTTGACCGTGGGAAAGCTTGTGGCGGATGGCACCGACAAAATCGCGGGGGGCTGCCTGTGCTGCAGCCTCAGCTTCGACAGCCGCCAGCGACTTGGTCGCCAGCGCAGCGGCGACTTCTTCGTGCTTGGTGGCGATGATTTTGTTGAGGATATCGCTCATTTGGCTGCCAACTGCCGGGTGCATTCGATGAACTGGGCAAGCTTGGCAGACGCCGCGCCGGAGGCGATTGCTTCGCGCGCTTTGGCGATGCCGTCGCCAATGCTGTCAGCGACGTTGGCAACATACAGGGCGCCCCCCGCGTTCAGGCAGACTATTTCGCGGGCGGCCCCCGGTTTGTTCGCGAGGGCGCCGAGCAGCATGGACTTGGACTCTTCGGCGCTACCGACACGCAGGTTGCGCAAGGACATCATCTGCAAGCCGAAATCTTCCGGGTGAACTTCATACTCCGTTACTTCACCGTCTTTCAGCTCCCCGATCAGGGTGGCCGCACCGAGTGAAATCTCGTCCAGATTGTCGCGACCATGCACGACCAGCACCCGCTCAGCCCCCAAGCGCTGCATGACGCGGACCTGAATGCCAACGAGGTCAGGGTGGAAGACGCCCATCAGCGTATTTGGCGCGCTGGCCGGATTGGTCAGCGGCCCAAGGATATTGAACAACGTGCGCACGCCCATTTCGCGGCGCACCGGCGCAACGTGCTTCATGGCGCTGTGATGATTGGGCGCGAACATGAAGCCGATGCCGGTTTGTTCGACGCAGGCAGCCACCTGCTCGGGCGACAGCATGATGTTGGCCCCGAGCGCTTCGAGCACGTCTGCACTGCCGGAACTGGACGACACGCTGCGCCCGCCGTGCTTGGCGACTTTGGCGCCAGCAGCAGCAGCGACAAAAATCGAGGCGGTGGAAATATTGAAGGTGTGCGCCGAATCACCGCCGGTTCCGACAATATCGACAAACCGATGGTCATAAGGCACGTGGACCTTCGTCGACAACTCGCGCATGACGGTGGCCGCCGCAGCGATTTCGCCGATGGTCTCCTTCTTGACCCGCAAGCCGGTGATGATGGCGGCGATCATGACCGGCGTGACTTCGCCACTCATGATCTGCTGCATCAAGGAAATCATTTCGTCATGAAAAATCTCGCGGTGTTCGATGACACGCTGCAGGGCGGCTTGCGGGGTCATTGCTTGAATTCGTCCAGAAAGTTCTTGAGCAGGTCGTGACCGCGTTCGGTCAAAATGGATTCGGGGTGGAACTGCACGCCTTCAACGGCCAGCGTCTTGTGGCGGACCCCCATGATTTCGCCGTCGTCGGTCCATGCGGTGACATCCAGGCAATCGGGCAGCGATTCACGCTCGATGGCCAGCGAGTGGTAACGGGTGCAGGTCAGCGGGTTGGGCAAGCCCTTGAAAACGCCAACATCCTTGTGGTGGACTGGCGAAACCTTGCCATGCATCAACTGTTTGGCGTGCACGATCCTGCCGCCAAAGGCTTCGCCGATGGCCTGGTGACCAAGGCAAACGCCGAGCAGCGGAATCTTGCCGGCAAACGCCTTGATCGCGGCCAGCGAAATGCCGGCCTGGGCAGGGGCACACGGGCCGGGCGAGATGACCAGGTACTCTGGATTCAGGCAGGCGATTTCGTCGAGCGTAATGGCGTCATTGCGGAAAACCTTCACATCCTGACCCAGCTCACCGAAGTACTGGACGATGTTGTAGGTAAAGCTGTCGTAGTTGTCGATCATCAGCAGCATAATTAATCCATCCTTGTAATTCCAAGGGTTTTCACCCTTGCTGCCGCCGATTGGTGCCCACTATTTATGCTATCGAAGCCGGCCCGGTGCTGACGGCACCGAAAGCAGTGATTATCTGACACCAGAAGACGCCATTCAAGATTTAACTCGGCGCAAACTCGCTCAACTTCGCTAGCAGGCCCATCGAAAGTCAGCACCGCTTAAGGCGCCAGAAGGGGATCATATTGCCCGATGTAGATATTCTCGGGCAGACTACCTGCCAAATAGCGCTCATAAATTGCCAGGTAAGCCGCTTCGATGTGCCCGGTAAACAAGCTGGAATCAAACAATGGCGTCGTATCCCTATTCCGGGCAAGTTTCTGCTTGATGGCAGCAATGCGATCCGGGCTGGTCGCAAACTCGACCGCCAAATCTTCATACGCCTGTTGCGAGTCTGCAATGAGTTCAGGCAGACCCATCGCATTCAGAAGGCTCCCAGCGACCCGGGAGGCGAATGATTCACCCATACAGGTCAGCACTGGCAAGCCGACCCACAGCGCATCACTCGTCGTCGTGTGAGCGTTGCACGGAAAGGTATCAAGAAACAGATCGGCCATCGCGATACGCGCCAGATGTTCATTCAGGGGCATCTGACTGGCAAAGACCAGCCGACGTGCATTAACTCCGTGCACCTCTGCCTCTTTGCGCAGATTGACCACTGCGTCAGGATTTGACTCGAATAGCCACAGAACCGAATCGGCGACTTTCCCAAGGATGCGCATCCAGCCAGCAAAGGTCTTCGGCGTGATTTTGTAGGTGTTGTTGAAGCAGGCAAACACAAAACCGGACGCTGGCAATCCCAACTCATCGCGAGCGAACGCTCGGGGCGAAATTTGCCGCTTGGTGTCATTCACCTGATAGCTATTGGGGAGATAGATGATTTTTTCCGAATAGTGTGACTGGCTCTCACTGGGAATAAGCATCCTATCGGCAATGATGTAGTCAATGAAATCCGCCCCCATGGTGCCAGGGAAGCCTAGGTAGTTCACTTGAACTGGTGCCGCGCGGAAGGCAAATATTCCCGGCCGGGAATCCTGAGTATAGCCCTTGAGATCAATGGCGATATCGATACCCATATCCCTTGAAAGGAGAGCCACATCCCGGTCGGAGCGCTCACTGACATCAATGAAGCGGTCAAAAACAGACGACACCCGCTGGCGCATTTCATCCTGAAGATTTGGGCCAAAGGAAAACCCTATCAATTCGAATTTGCTCTTGTCGTGCAACTCCAGCATCTCGGCGATCAAATAGCTGGTTGCATGATTGAAATAGTCTGCTGAGTAGTATCCGATGCGGACTCTGTCGTGGCGGGGTATTTTTGCAATCGGCCCGGCCAAGGCGGCGTCCGGGCACAGACACCGCGAGAATGTCTCTGCCGCCTTGCGGTGCATTGCCAAATCGTCGGTGAGCGCCAAGATTGAAAACGGGTTGATGACCTTCCGATCTTTTGCGAATTGCCGCGCAAGCTCCGCCAACTCCCCGTCAAAGTCACCCCATTCGCAAATATGCATTTGGGAATGCATCAAATCCCCTAGCACATACTCTGCCTGGGCGTTGAGCTTCAGACTACTGGAAAAACAATCGACTGCATCCTTGTGCCTTTTTTGCGCCACCAAGACCAAGCCGAGGCAACTCCAGGCATCGGCAGAACGGGGATCGATTTCGATCGCCCTGCGGGCGGCAGCCTCGGCGAATTCATGTCTTTTCCGACGACTCAGAACACTGGAAAGGTTGACGTAAACAGGTGCTAGGTCAGGCTGCAGCGCTATCGCTTTTCTGAACGATGCCTCTGCATCTTCAAGGCGCCCCTGTTTTTCACGCAACATCCCCAGATTGGAGTGCGCATAGGCAAAACCAGGTGCAACGAAGATGGCGCGAAGGAGGCAGCGCTCTGCTTCCCCCAACGCCCCAAGTTTGAGCAACTGAAAGCCGACACTGTTCTGGGCATCCGGGTTGTCGCGCGTCAGGGTTTCTGTTTTTTTAAGTGCGCTCAAGGATTGTTCTCTCTGACCAAGCCCAGAATATGCGATCCCCAAGTTGTACCAAGCCTCGGGCAGCTTGGATTGCAGGCGAATGGCCCGCTGGCACCAGTCGACCGCGATAGCGTATTGCTCATTTGCATTGGCAGCGTTTGCAGCCCCGATGCACTGGGCGAGAAATTGATTGGACATAAATATGGGGATATCAGGCTAAAAGCGGGTGGAAATTTCTTGATCCTGCGGGCTCCGCGAAGAGCAAACATGCACGGCATGCTATTGATTCGTCGCCCATTTCGCGAACATTGGATTCTATATTAAAGCGCGGGCGCGGCGCCCTTGGCGCGCTTTTGGATTAAAATGCTTTCTTTCCCGCCGGATTCACCCATGAGCGCCGAACTTCCCATCCCCTCGCACAGCCTTTCCATCGTCGTCCCGTTTTATAACGAGGAAGACAACATTGCGCCGCTGGTCAAGCGCGTACATGAGGCGCTGGTTGGCTACAACGCCCCATGGGAACTGGTGCTGGTCGATGACGGCAGCAGCGATGCGACAGTGGATCGCGCCGTGCAGTGCGCGCGGGAATACGGGCCGCACGTTCGCGTCGTCGAACTGACCCGCAATTTCAAGCAAACCGCTGCCATGCAGGCCGGCATCGACGCAGCGCGGGGCGACGTGATCGTGACCATGGATGGCGATTTGCAGAATGACCCGATCGACATTCCGCGCATGGTCGCCCGGTTGATCAACGAAGATCTCGACCTGGTCGCCGGCTGGCGCCAGAACCGCCAGGACGGCCTGTTCCTGCGCAAGATTCCGTC
>DAOLIO010000236.1:0-4646 GCA_035328505.1 Azonexus sp. | reverse complement strand
GCATGACGCGCGCCTGATCGACAAGCGGTACCCCTGACATATTGGGCGCCATATCGGACATTACAAGCCCCACACGTCGATCCCCCAATTGTTTTTCCAGCTGCTCCAGCACGACGTCCTCGCGGAAATCACCCTGAATGAAGTGTACGTTATGAATTGGATCCATTTCGAGCAGGTCCAGCGCAACCACCAAGCCACCATCACCGACTCGCTTGGAGGCTACCTGAGACCAGCCCCCTGGCGTTGCACCAAGGTCAACAACGACCTCGCCGCGCTTCAACAATTTGTCCTTGTCGTCAATCTCAAGGAGCTTGAAAGCGGCGCGTGAGCGCCAGCCTTCCTTCTTGGCAAGTTGGACGTACGTATCATTCACATGCTCGCGCATCCAAGCTTTGCTGGTTCTGGTTCTTTTCATTCGGTAAAATGCCGTTTTTGAAAGGTTTACTATGCTGCAAATATCATCAGCCCAACGCAGGGAACTGCGCGCCAAGGCCCACGACCTGAATCCTGTCGTCTCGATTGCCGAGAACGGCCTCACTCCCGGCGTGCTCAAAGAAATCGAAACCAATCTTAACGCCCATGAGCTGATCAAAATTCGCGTTTATGGTGACAGCCGCGAAAACCGGCTGGCCTATTACGAACAAATCTGCACTCAACTAAATGCCGCACCCGTCCAGCACATCGGTAAGCTGCTAGTCGTCTACCGACCCATTCCTGCCGAGATTGCTGCGGTCAACGCGAAAAAAGCGCCAAAAACGAGACGTCCAATGCCAAGCGCACCCCGCAAGAGCAAACGCGCGTTCCAGGGCTGATCACCTCAGTCCGCGGCCACTCCAGACCACGAGCCACAACCCCAGCAAGCTCTGTATCAGATAGAGAATGCTGGAGACGCCATGCCACGTGGCAAAACGGTCGCGGAAAACACTTTCCATCACTTCGCGTGGCAATGCATCTGCCTTGAGTTGGGCCATTAACGGCTGAATACCGAACTGGCTGGCCACTGTCATTAACGCCATCATGAATACCAGCCAGAACACGGGGCTTTTGAAAAACCGGCGGCCACATCGGGAAAACAGAAAAACCAGCAAATAAGCCGCACTCCCAAGCCCAAACCAGCCAACCAGCGCAAACAATTTTCCTGCCACCATACCCGCAAGTTGCCGGTCTGCCAGACTTGCAAATAAAACCGGTGCCGCCAGATACCCAATAGCCCACATGCCGCCCACCCATAGGGTGACGACGACAAGATAAAAGGCTTCGGAAAAGCGGCGCACGACTTTATTCGTAACGAACGTCAATCACTTCGTATTCTCGGATACCGCCTGGCGCCTGAACCTGAGCGATATCGCCGGCATACTTACCAATCAGTGCGCGAGAAATCGGAGAATTCACCGAAATCTTGCCAGCCTTGATATCAGCCTCATCTTCGCCAACGATCTGATAAGTCACTGAATCACCCGAGTCCTGATCCTCCAGATCGACCGTAGCACCGAACACGCAGCGGCCATCCGCATCCAACAGTTTCGGGTCGATGATCTGGGCATGAGACAACTTCCCCTCAACCTCCTGAATCCGCCCTTCGATGAAGCCCTGGCGCTCCTTGGCAGCATCGTATTCCGCGTTCTCAGAAAGGTCGCCATGAGCCCTTGCTTCAGCAATTGCGCCGATCACCCACGGACGATCAACCGTCTTCAGTCGATGCAATTCTTCGCGCAACTTTTCAGCGCCCTTAACGGTCAATGGAACTTTGCTCATATCATATCCAGCAAAAGCAAAACCGCCGGCGCCCAAGGGCTACCCGGCGGTTTCAGGTTTGTCTCAGTGTAGTTGTGTGTGCAAGGCCTGTATCGGATAGACCACCAACTCACCCAAATTGCGAATCCCTTCAGCCGCAGCCTCGGCCCCCCAGATCGTCGTGTACATCGTGACACGCGCCTGCAGGCCGGACGTACGAATATTGCGTGAGTCGTTCACCGCCTGTCGCTTTTCTTCGACCGTATTGATGATTAACGAAATCTCATTATTCTTAATCATATCAACAATATGCGGCCGGCCCTCGGTAAATTTATTGACCGTTTGCACGGGCAGGCCCGCTGCTTCAATGGCATGCGCCGTCCCGCGCGTCGCCACCAGATGAAAACCGGCGTCGAGCAGGTGACGAGCAATTTCTATTGCCTTGGCCTTGTCACTGTCCTTGACAGACATGAAAACCTTGCCAGCTGTAGGAAGTTTGACGCTGGCAGCCAGCTGAGACTTGACGAATGCTTCGGCAAAACTCACACCAACACCCATGACCTCCCCGGTCGACTTCATTTCAGGGCCGAGAATGGTATCGACCCCCGGAAACTTGACGAAGGGGAAAACAGCTTCTTTGACCGAGAAATAAGGCGGGATAACCTCCTTGGTAATTCCCTGATCCTTCAGACTGCGACCTGCCATACAGCGTGCGGCTATCTTGGCCAACTGCAAACCCGTCGCCTTGGAGACAAAGGGTACCGTGCGCGATGCACGCGGATTAACCTCTAGAACATAGACATCTTCGTCCTTGATGGCGAACTGAACATTCATCAATCCGCAGACATTGAGCGCCTTGGCCATCAGCTTGGTCTGACGACGCAATTCCTCCTGGACAGCCTTGCCCAGGGAATACGGCGGCAACGAACAAGCAGAGTCACCGGAGTGAACCCCGGCCTGCTCAATATGCTCCATGACGCCACCGATAATGACCTCATCGCCGTCGGACAAGGCATCAACATCACACTCGACGGCATCATTCAGGAAACGATCAAGGAGCACCGGGGAGTCGTGCGAAACCTTGACGGCTTCACGCATGTAGCGCTCCAGATCCTTCTGCTCATGGACAATTTCCATGGCGCGGCCACCCAGCACGTAGGAGGGACGAACGACCAGCGGATAGCCGATTTCCTGAGCCAAGCGCAAGGCATCCTCTTCGGTACGTGCCGTGCGGTTGGGTGGCTGCTTCAGACCCAGCTCATGCAGCAATTTCTGGAAGCGCTCACGGTCTTCAGCAATGTCGATGGATTCCGGGCTAGTGCCAATGATCGGGACGCCATTGGCTTCCAATGCCAGCGCAAGCTTGAGCGGCGTCTGCCCACCATACTGGACGATGACGCCAACCGGCTTCTCGATGGCGACGATTTCCAGCACGTCTTCCAGCGTCAGGGGCTCGAAATACAGGCGATCCGAGGTGTCGTAGTCGGTGGACACGGTTTCCGGATTGCAATTGACCATGATGGTTTCGTAACCATCCTCGCGCATTGCCATGGCGGCATGGACGCAACAATAGTCGAACTCGATACCTTGACCGATGCGGTTCGGACCGCCGCCGAGCACCATGATCTTCTTGTTGGTGGTCGGATTGGCCTCGCATTCATCTTCGTAGGTCGAGTACATGTAGGCCGTATCCGTCGAAAATTCGGCCGCACAAGTGTCGACACGCTTGTAAACCGGCCGCACCCCCAGTTCATGACGACGGTTGCGGAAATCCGTTTCACTCGTCTTGAGCAGGTAAGCCAGACGACGGTCGGCGAACCCCTTGCGTTTTAGGTAGCGCACCTCTTCCGCGGTCAACGAGAAAAATTCCCGTTTTTCCAAAGCCAGCTCAAGATCAACAATTTCCTTGATCTGGACAAGGAACCACGGATCAATCTTTGTCAACTCGAAGACACGCTCAACCGACATTCCGATACCAAAAGCATCAGCGACGTACCACAGACGATCCGGTGTAGGGCGAGCCAGTTGCTCGTCGATCGTGGCCGGATCGACTGTTTTCAGGTTGAAGCCATCAACACCAACTTCGAGGCCACGCAACGCTTTTTGCAGCGACTCCTGAAATGTACGACCAATGGCCATCACTTCACCGACCGACTTCATCTGCGTGGTCAGCGTGTCATCAGCCTGCGGGAATTTTTCGAAAGCGAAACGTGGCACCTTGGTGACGACATAGTCAATCGATGGCTCGAACGAGGCCGGGGTCTTGCCGCCGGTAATGTCGTTGGACAGCTCGTCCAACGTATAGCCCACCGACAACTTGGCAGCGATCTTGGCGATAGGAAAGCCGGTCGCCTTGGACGCCAACGCCGAGGAACGCGAAACACGCGGATTCATCTCGATCACGATCATCCGACCATCCTTCGGATTGATCGAGAACTGCACATTGGAACCGCCAGTATCGACGCCAATCTCTCGCAACACGGCGATCGAAGCGTTACGCAGTATCTGGTATTCCTTGTCGGTCAGCGTCTGGGCCGGCGCGACGGTGATCGAGTCGCCGGTATGGACGCCCATCGGGTCGAGGTTTTCGATCGAGCAGATGATGATGCAGTTGTCCGCCTTGTCGCGGACCACTTCCATCTCGTATTCCTTCCAGCCAAGCAGCGACTCTTCGATCAGCAACTCGTTGGTGGGTGAGGCCTCGAGACCGCGCTTGCAGATGGTCTCGAACTCCTCCATGTTGTAGGCGATGCCGCCCCCAGTACCGCCCAGCGTGAAGGACGGACGAATGATGGTCGGGAAGCCGATGGCGGCCTGGACCTGATAGGCCTCTTCCATGCTGTGCGCCGTAGCCGAACGGGCGGAACCGAGACCGATCTTGGTCATCGCGTCCTTGAACTTCTGGCGATCCT
>DAOLIO010000235.1:3426-4660 GCA_035328505.1 Azonexus sp. | reverse complement strand
TGTCCAGCGCATAGACCGTAAATATGTAGTGATGAATGATTTCATCATTCCAGGGGGGGCAGGGACCATCGTAGCCGTAATAGTCGCCACGCATGTCGTGGTCATCAGCGAACCAATCGGTGTAGTTGTTAACTCCCTGGCGGCTGCCATGGAGGCTCTGAGGCCCCGGCTTGCCGCGCGGCGTCACGTTACTGCTGAATTCGCCTTCAGCGATTGAATTGATGGTGGCGGGCAGATCGATCAGTACCCAATGGAAGAAATCGACCCGTGGCAGTGCGGCGGGTACGGTTCTGCCTTCCTGATTCACGTCGGTGCCCTCGCTGGGTACGTCGGGGTCGTGACAGATGATCGCAAAGGACTTTGTGCCTGCGGGGGCATCGCTCCACGCCAGGTGAGGGTTCAGGTTTTTGCCGAGGCAGACATGATGGGCGGGATCCGGCGTGCAAAACGAGAACTCTCCCGGGATTTTGTCGCCATTTGCAAAGCTGGTGCTGGTCAGTTTCATGGTTGCTTTCCCTGATTACGTTGCCGCCCGGCGTTTGAAATCTCCCGGACGGAAGCCAAGAAGCCATAGTGTAGCGAAATAGGCGGTGGCGCCAAGTGGAACCAGCCAAGCCAGATGAATTGTCCGGTCGACGAAGCGCATTTGCAACCAGCTCTTTTCGGTACCCATGCCAAACCAAAGCGCCAGTCCCATGATCGCCATCGCCACGATGAGTTTGAGCACGAAAATGCCCCATCCGGGTTGTGGTTCATAGATATTGAGATTGCGCAGGCCGCGATAGAGCATGAGCGCATTCAGGCAGGCGGCCAGACCGATCGACAGCGCCAGACCGGCATGTTGCAGCCAGCCGATGAAGGCAACATTCATGACCTGCGTTGCGGTCAGAGAGATCAGTGCAATACGTACCGGGGTCCGGACGTTCTGGCGGGCATAGAAACCCGGGGCCAGTATTTTGACCAGAATCAGTCCGGTAAGGCCAACCGAATAGGCGGCCAATGCTTCGCGTGTACGAAAGACGTCGTCTGCTGAAAAGGCGCCATGGAAAAACAAGGTGGCGATCAGCGGCACGGCGAGGATGCCCAGCGCGAGTGATGCCGGTGCGGCGAGCAGCAGCGTCACGCGAAGACCCCAGTCAAGCAGCCGGGAGTATTCGAGATGGTTTTCACTGGCGTGATAACGCGAGAGCGAGGGGAGCAATATTGTGCCAAGTGCGGCGCCCAGCAAGCCGGA
>DAOLIO010000235.1:0-3326 GCA_035328505.1 Azonexus sp. | reverse complement strand
GCCCAGGCAAGGACCAGTACGGGCGGTTCAAAATAAGGTGCGGCAAACAAGGCCATGCCGATAAAAGTAAGATTGAGCAGCACAGGCGTAAACGCGGGAAGCGCGAATCGGCTCCAGCTATTGAGAATTCCCCCGGACAGCGCGACCAGCGACATGAAGAAGATGTAGGGGAAGGTGATTCTGGTCAGCGTGACGGTCAGTTCGAATTTTCCGGTCTCAGCGGCAAAGCCGGGCGCTGAAATCCACACCAGGACAGGGGCTGCCGCAATGCCGATGGCCGTCACGGCGAAAAGTACCAGTGACAGGAGGCTGGCAACGTGATCGATCAGCGTTCGCGTATCGTCTTCGCTGCGCTTGTTCCGGTATTCGCCAAGAATCGGTACAAAGGCCTGAGAAAAAGCCCCTTCGGCAAACATGCGTCGCAAGAGATTGGGAAGCTTGAAGGCCACAAAAAATACGTCTGTAGCCAGTCCGGCGCCGAAGGCGCGGGCGATCACAAAGTCACGGACAAATCCGAGAATCCTGGAGAGGAGTGTCATACCACTGACCGTGGCCAGTGCGCGTAGCAGATTCATTCGGTATTGGTCTTGTCAGAAAAAGTAAGGAAATCCTCGACGCTGCGGGCGGCTGTGGCAGGTGTCCGCCTTCCGTCGTGAGCATCCATCGCGCGACGTTGGTTTGGCAATCTCCTTAAACCGTTCGCAGGAGGCTGCATGGCAGTATCGGAAATATGCGTTGCCACTGCCGAGGCCGGATTTTATCACGCCCCTATTCAAGTGATGACGTGGGGGCGGTGACCCATTGGGGGGGCGGTGCGCTGCCCTCAGGGATGGCTGGTCTGACCAGATTGTTCGCTCAGTCCGTCATTTTCTGCATCTGGTGTGGCGCCAGGCCAATCTGGGTCAACACCGTTCCCTCGTCGCCGTTCCACCAGATGGCCACCCACGCCGCGCCGTCGCTATCGATGCGTTCGACACTGCATATTGAACCCACCATGTTCATGAACATCTCCAGGTCGTCTTCGTCGAGTTCGACATCAGGCGTGATCTCGAGGATGCGCACCCGGTCGCCTGATGAGACGGACTGGCCTTCGCAATCGACGGTAATGGCACTCATGGTGGACTCCATTGGTGGCGGGCGTACGGGGGGGCGGTGTCGGAAAGTCGACCTTGGCCACCCCTTTTCTAGGTGGCACGCAACTGTCGTGCCAAATTGCCCGGTTTCAAATGTATGTGCACGTTCAGGATGCCGCCGTGCGACCCGCCATTTCAGACCACGTAGAACATGATCGCGGTGAAATGGGCGAGGCTGCCGGCGATCACGAACAAATGCCAGATGCCGTGCCAATGACGGAAACGCTGGTCGAAGGCAAAGAAGATGATGCCGACGGTGTAAAACACGCCCCCGGCTGCCAGCCAGAGAAAACCGGCCAGGCCGAGGCTGGCCAGTAATGGTTTGATGGCGACCAGCACGATCCAGCCCATGACCGCGTAAATGACCAGCGACAGGACGCGCGCTTCCGAGCGGGGCTTGATTTCCTGCAACATGCCGATGGCCGCCAGGGTCCATACGATGCCAAACAGCGACCATCCCCACGGACCGCGCAAGCTGATCAGGCAGAAGGGCGTGTAACTCCCGGCAATCAGCAGATAGATGGACAGATGGTCGAGCTTGCGCAGCACCCGCTTGGCCCGCCCGCGCAGGCTGTGATAGATCGTCGAGATGCTGTAAAGCATGACCAGCGTCACACCATAGACGCTGACGCTGAACGTGTTCAGCAAGTCGTCACTGCGAGCCGTGACTGCAATCAGCCAGATGGCGCCGCTCAGGGCCAGCAGGGCCCCCAGCAAGTGGGTCCAGGCGTTGAAGCGTTCGCCGTAATACATCGCTGGTTGATTGCCTCAGCTATGACTGGGTGCCAATGTGGCGTCGTTCAGGTAGCTTTCCAGCGGCTGGTCATAGTCCCTGAAGTGGGCGATCAGCGTTTGGTGGACGCGCTCGATGCCTTCAATTGCCAGTATCTTGTTGCCGCATTCAGAAAAAATGGCTCGAACAGCCTTCAATTGCTGAGCAATCTCCAGGTGCGCCTGATTGTGGGCGATACGATGTTCGTCCGGAACACGATCCTCCATAAACATCGATTCGATCAGGTTGTGCTTCAGAGTGCTCTCCACGAAGGAGCGAATCAGCTGCTCGATATTGCCCTGACAGACGCCTCGTCGATCCGAGGTGCAGTCGTTGCAGTGATTGATTTTGTCGCGCTGATTACACTCGGCCCGGATTCGGTCAATCAGTTCGAGCATGCGCTCGTGATCGCGCCGGATTCTAACGATTGAATCGTCGCCTGCGGTTGGCATGCTGTATTCCTTCAGGGAAACATCGCGTTGGTGCGGCTTTGCATCGACGATTGGCGACGCCAGCTGCTGACAGTTTCTGAAATTAAACTACTTGATTGATCCACACATCGGACTTAGGTCGCATTGCGGAAAAACAGTTCATTCAATTTGCTGACCACCCGACGTGAGCATCAGTGAACGCTCAGAAAAGTCGCCCAAGATGGTCTGCCAGACCGCGTTCGTTGACAAATGCGAGGTCGTACATCGCGGAAAATGCCTTGGCATTTTCGTCGCTCAGGCCGGCAACGCACATCACGAACTGTTTCGCTTCAAGGCCCAGGCGTTTTCTCAACGCCAGGTAACGGTCGATGTTCTGGCGGAATTCGCCGCTCTTGCATTCGATGCAGATCGGCATCTTGCCGTCGATCAGCAGGAAGACATCAAGTTCGTAAGGGTCGCCGTTGGCCAGCGTCAGGTTCAACCCGCGCGTGCAGGAAAAACGGCGGTTGCGTGCCTTGGCATAGCGCAGGCAGGTCATCAGCGCATGCCATTCCAGCCATTCGCCATTGAAAAAGTCGCGGATGGTGGGCGCCGTCTGCAGAATCAGCCGCACATTGTTTTCCGGTTTGTTGTGAAAGCACTTGGCTACAAATGAAAAGTCATACAGCTGCTGGCAGAAAGCCGAGATGGCCTTGGCTTCTTCCGGCGATTTTTTGTCAAGATTAATGGTTGCGCTGGCATGCTCCTTTTGCTGCGACCAGCGGATACGTTCCAGCACGTCCTTAAGTCCATTCAGGTTGGCGCCGATGGCCTCGGCGACCTCGTCGAAGAAGCCGCTGGTATCGACGCCGCGCAAGTTGGCGTGAACCTTGATCTGCTTCTTGTGAAACCAGTCGTAGATCGGGCCGTGTTGCAGTTCCGTCGCCAGAACGTCGGTGTTGGCCAGGTCGATATCCGACGGCGCAGTCATGGCCGTCACGGGCTCAGGGC
>DAOLIO010000234.1:0-4667 GCA_035328505.1 Azonexus sp. | reverse complement strand
TCGTCGAATAGCTGTGCCCCTTGGCCTGGAAGATCTGGTCGCGTTCGATGGCGCCGAACTGGCTGATCGCGCCATCGACCGGGCTGATGAATGCAGCGTCGGCTTGGGGGCGGGCGCCATCCTTGAGCGGCCGCGTGAAGAATTCGTTGAAGCTCTTGTAGCTGGCGATGTCCGGATTGGCTGCCTCGGCCATATTGACGTTGTAACGACCGACGAACCAGCGGATGACGCTGGTCGTCAGGGCGCCGGCCTCTTTCGACGCCAGCTTGCCGGCGAGGATGGTCAGCGCCTGTTTCGGGATCAGGTATTGGGGCAGGACAGCAAGGCGGTCGGACACGGGCGAATACCAATTGGAGAGTGGGCGGCCATTATACCGGGGCGATGATCGTCCTTTGCACCACCATCGTTGCCAGGGAACAAATCTGAAATCGGCAGTGGGGTCCCGTCAACATTCCGCCAACTGGACAACCGGAGATTTTCAACGCATCCATATTTGCCTTTCACCGATGTCGCGCCAGCCCCGGCTGGCTGGAAACAATTCGTAATAATTTGAGCCGGGTGTTGGCTTACGATTAGTAACATTCATTTCAGAAATTTACTATTGTCAGGTTGCGGGGACGTCACCAGCGTACGACTGAAATGGAGATGCCATCCAGACGTTGGGGGGCACGATAAGCTGGATTCGCAGCGGCTTTGCTCAAGGAATGTACCCGTTGGGGGGAGAGTCTGAAAACCAGAAAAAATGATTGCTTCCAAAGGAATTTGGGAGGAGTTGGATGAGAAGACGTGGTGAGAACGATCTGATTGCCTTGTTGGAAGATGATCCGCATGTGACCGATATCATCAACAGGACATTAGGTGATTTTGGTTTCAGAACCGTCACTTTCTTTAATGCCACTGATTTCTGGCGTGATGTTGGCCAACATGCGCCGGTGCTCTGCATCATTGACCTCAATTTACCCGACGCGGATGGTATTGATGTGGTTGATGGGATCAGGGGGCAAATGTCGTGCGGGATATTGATTCTCACCGGTCGCGACAGCCTTTCCGAGCGGGTGAGAGGATTGGAGTGCGGGGCGGATGATTACATCGTCAAACCGTTTGAGCCGCGTGAGTTGGTGGCGCGTGTACGCAGCATACTCAGGCGTTGCCAGATGGATACTGCGAAACGAATCCGGCGAATGGCACGCTTCCGGGAGTGGGCTTTCGATGTGTGGACCAATACCCTTGAATCCAGTTCGGGAGAGCGATATGTGCTGAGCGTTCTGGAATCGGAAACCCTGCGCCATTTTCTGCACAATCCCAAACGCATCGTCTCGCGTGAAAAACTGTCATCGTATCCCGATGTGGGGCACCTGGATCGTACCGTCGACGTGCGTATATCGCGATTGCGCAGCAAATTGGAACGTGACCCGCATCACCCGGACTTGATACGGACCGTCTACGGCGTTGGCTATGTCCTTGCTACAGAGGTGGAGTGGACAAGCGAGGCCGATTAGGCAGCAGGTGCCGAAGTGCCGAAGGCCGGGGCCGATGACCAGTGTTCCTTGCGCCATTTTTCGCGCTCGCCGTTGCCGAAGAAGGTCCAGGCGATCAGCCGGCTTTGCTTCTGGCCCTGCGCCATCGGGATGATGCGTGACTCGACAACCTTGGCCTTTTTCAGCGCGGCTTCGATATGTGGCAGGTTGTCGCCCTGCGATAGCAGGCTGGTGAACCACATCACCCGCTTCGGGATGTGGCAGCTTTGCTCGATCATCCGTTTGACGAAGGCGCGCTCGCCGCCGTTGCACCACAGTTCGCTACCGCCACCACCGAAATTGAGGCGCGGCTCGACGGCGCCCTGTTTGGCACCGGGCTTGTTGAGGTTGTTCCACTTGCGCTGGCTGACCGCGTGAACGTCGTCCGGCGAGTTATGGAAAGGCGGGTTGCAGATTGACAGGTCGAAGACCTCGCCGGAGCGCAGCAGGCCGGTATAGACGTTGTCCCAGACCGCCTGGTGGCGCAACTCGATCTCGCCGGCCAGTTCGGGGTTCTTGGCGATGATGGTCTGGGCATTGGCCAGCGCCGCCTCGTCGATATCGACGCCGAGAAAGGACCAGCCGTATTCGGCATGGCCGATCAGCGGATAGACCAGATTGGCGCCAACGCCGATGTCGAGCACGCGCACGTCGGGGCCGGCCGGGATGTTCTTCTTGTTGCAGGTCGCCAGCAAATCGGCAACGCTGTGGATATAGTCGGCGCGGCCGGGAATTGGCGGACACAGGTAGCCGGCCGGAATGTCCCAGCCCTTGACGCCGTAGTGATGCATCAGGATGGCGCGGTTGAGCATCTTGACCGCGGCCGGGTTGGCGAAATCGATGCTCGGCGTGCCGGCCTGTGTCGTTTTGATGTGCTTGGCCAGCGCTGCCGAGGTGGCGGCCAGGGCGGCGAAATCGTAGCCAGCGGCGTTCTTGTTGCGGGGATGCATGGTGGTCCTTCCTACAGCGGGGACGGGATTGTCCCACGAATGTCACGAAGGCGACATCGGCAGCCTTCGACAAGATTCTGATTTTGGGCGATTTTTCCGGTTGACCGTGGCGGCATGAAACTGGCTAGGGCTGTGCTATCGATCAACCCAGGGAGGCAGCCCATGAAGCTGCAAATCGACCGCCGACACATCGAGCCGATGATGCAGGCTTTTCCGCGACTGACATTCGTGCGCGACCAGTTGCGCTTCGGCAATCGTGTCGAGATTGCCTTCAACCAGCTTGAAGCGGTCGAACTGGATATGCTGCAAAGCCTCTATGCGGCCGGCGACACCGAACTGCGGGCGCGGGCGGCGCAGATCGCCACCTTGCGTCAGGCGCTGCACCCAGGCGGCAAGCGTTTCGAGCCGGAGGAACTGGAAATGGCCGTCCCGGCCATCGCCCGTTATCTGGCTGAGGATGCCTCGCGTGGTTGGCTGTTCTCGGCCGGCATCACTGGCAAGCCACTGGCTTATGTGGTGACGCGGCTGGATTTCACACCGCCCTCCGAAGAAGAAACCGGCAAGATATTCATTGAGTTGAAAGCCAATGCCAAGGCGCGGCTGGCGACGGCGACCTTGCGCATTTCCGGCCCCGACATTGCCGGCCGGACGATCCCTGAAATCCTGGCCGCCAAGGGCTTCGTCAAGGAAACGCCGGCCTTGCTGAAGAGTTACGACGAAGGCGCCGAGCGCTATTTCGACTGGCGGGCACAGTATGGCCACCAGTTTTCCGGCACCGGCGTCGGCTACTTCGCCGAGAACCCGACGGCGACGCACCGCGATACCGATTATTCGCGCAAGGACCAGATCATCCTGTCGTCGACCGGCAGCCCGGCGCGCCTGGTTAACGACGAAAGCATTCTCGGCGAACGGGTGCTGGCGCTCGATGCGACCGGCGACATCATGGCCAAGTTCGTCCGCCGCGTGGCGCGCAATTCGCGGCTGTCCGGCAAGGAAGAAGCGGAAGTCGAGGCGACGCAGGCCGACATGCCGAAGGGCTTGTTCACCGAACTGCCGGTGCATTTCTACCTGCTGATGTTCCACCTCGACCTGCACCACTACGTCTGGGTGCATGTGGACGACATGCAGCCCTACGCCTACCAGCCGGAACTGAAAACCAAGCTGGTCCTGCCACCGGAACAGACCGACCTGATCGACATCCTGACCGCCGAGATGGACGTCCTGATGGACGACATCGTCGCCGGCAAATCGGGCGGGACGACCGTGCTCTGCGCCGGGCCACCGGGCGTCGGCAAGACGCTGACCGCCGAGGTTTATTCCGAAATCATCCGCCGGCCGCTTTATCGCGTGCATTCCGGCCAGCTCGGTTTGAATGTCGCCGCGATGGAAACCGCGCTCAAGGAAGTGCTGACCCGTGCCCAGCGTTGGGGGGCGGTGATGCTGATCGACGAGGCCGATGTTTACATCAAGAAGCGCGACGACAACATCACGATGAATGCCGTCGTCGGCGTCTTCCTGCGCGTGCTCGAATACTTCAACGGCCTGCTCTTCCTGACCACCAACCGGGTGGATGACATCGATGAAGCCATCGTTTCGCGCTGCATCGCGCTGATCCGCTTCTACCCGCCGGATCGCGTCGACCGCAAGAAGATATGGGGCGTCATGGCCGCACAATTCGGCCTCAACCTGCCGTCGGATCTGCACGACCGCCTGCCCGATATTTTCCCGAAAGCCTCCGGCCGCGACATCAAGGGCCTGGCCAAACTGGTGGCGAAATACTGCAGCCAGAAAGCCTTGCCGCCGACCGAAGATATTTTCCGCCGTTGCTCAATGTTCCGGGCCATGGATCAGGCCGAGGTGCCGGCATGAAAATTTCAATTGTGGCGAAAATTTCCGGTCGACCGTGGCGGTGGGCGATGCCGTCCAGGTGACTTGGATGCGTAAAAATTCTCGCACTCGTCGATCAGTTTAGTCAGCTTGCGGAAACGGACAGTTGGTTTGCGCGGGCAACTTGACCATGCACTGCAGAAAAAGCGGACTGGCTGTCCAACGTGATAGCCAGTCCCGGATCGCCCGCAGGGGCGCTTGCGCAAACCAGGCGGGTTCTACGGCTGCAAGCTGACGAATAAACGGGAAGATGGCCAAGTCGGTGGCGCAAGCGTCATCGCCGCCAAGAAATTCACTGTTCGCCAGACGCTGC
>DAOLIO010000233.1:0-4675 GCA_035328505.1 Azonexus sp. | reverse complement strand
CGACCAATGAAAATGGTGTGATCGCCAGCAGCATGATCGGTTTCGTTGGCAACTTCGAACGTGGCGCAGCAACCAGGAAACAGTGGCGCGCCGCCGGCGCCGGGCTGCCAGACCAGGCCAGCGAAGCGGTCGGCAGGCCAGGTGGCAAAGCGGTTGGAAATTTCCTGCTGGTCGGCCGCCAGGATATTGACGGCAAAATGGCTGGCCTTGCGGAAGGCGGCCAGGTTGTGCGAACTGTTGTCCAGACACCAGAGCACCAGCGCCGGATCGAGTGACACCGCGGAGAAGGAATTGACGGTCAGGCCGATGGGATGGCCATCCATATCGATTGCCGTGACAATGGTGACACCGGTGGCGAAGCGCCCCAGGGCGTTGCGTAGCGCGCGGCTGTCGTTTTGCGGTTGGGTCATCTGGTCGGGCTGATAGGCCGAGGGGAAAAGAGGCCGTATTATCCGTGCTCCCGCAGCCCGCGTCGAGGCAGAATTTGGCCACCCAAAATTGTTTTACCCAACAGCTGATCGCCTGGCAGAAAACTGCCGGCCGTCATGACCTGCCCTGGCAGAAAACGCGTGACCCATACCGGGTCTGGCTTTCCGAGATCATGTTGCAACAAACGCAGGTGAGTACGGTCATTCCCTACTACGCCCGTTTTCTGGCCAGTTTTCCCGACGTGCTGGCCTTGGCGGCGGCGCCGATTGAGGCGGTGATCGCGCATTGGGCAGGGCTGGGCTATTACGCCCGGGCGCGCAACCTGCATCGCTGCGCGCAGCAGATTGCTACGGTCTACGGCGGAATTTTCCCGAATTCGGCAGAAAAACTGGAGACGCTGCCGGGTATCGGCCGCTCGACGGCGGCGGCCATTGCTGCCTTTTCGTTCGGGCGCAAGGCGGCGATTCTCGACGGCAATGTCAAACGCGTGTTGTGCCGGCAATTTGGCATCGAGGGCTTTCCTGGCGAGACCACAGTCCATCGCAAGCTCTGGGCGCTGGCCGAAAGCCTGCTGCCGGATACCGACATCGAGATTTACACGCAAGCGTTGATGGATCTTGGCGCGACGCTATGCATGCGCAGCAAGCCTCGCTGTGGCCTTTGCCCGGTGGCAGCGACGTGCGTGGCCCGCCGCGATGGGCGACAGGGAGAACTTCCCGAAGCCAAACCCCGTGCCGCTGTGCCGGAACGTACATCGACCTTTGTGCTGCTCACCGATGGGCAGCGACTGTTGCTTGAACGACGCCCGCCAGTCGGCCTGTGGGGTGGCCTGCTGGTACCGCCAGAGGGTGAGCCGGCCGAGGTGGCGGCACGCTTCGGATTGCCGCTGGACGATGTGATCGCCCTGCCGCCGATCAAACATGCCTTCACACATTTTCGCCTGACACTGATGCCGGTGTTATGCCGGATCGATCCCGGTGTTCAGGCGGTGTCCGTACTTGAATGGATAGCAATCCAGCGGGCGGCGGATGCGGGCGTACCGGCACCGATCAAGAAACTGATCAGGCAGGTTGCCAGCGCAGGGGACTGATGCCCCAGTCCTCGAAATTTTCCGCCCGCACGATATGGCCATAGTGATTGCCAATCTTGCGGGCAAGATCGACCTCGGCCGGGACGGTCAGATACTGGCGGCGCCCGGTGTGATAGATGACACGAACGATCGGTGTCAGCATGTTATCCGGGTGCATTTGCTCGACCACCGCAAGGTGGCCGCTTTCGAGCAGGACGAGGGTACCGATCGGATAGATGCCGACTGTCTTGACGAAGGCCGCGACCAGCGCCGGGTCGTATTGCGTGCCGCCCTCATCGTAAAGCTGGCGCAAGGTGTGCGAGGGAGATACGGCGGCCCGATACGGCCGGTCCGACGTCATGGCATCGTACGTATCGACAATGGCCGCCATGCGCCCGGCCAATGAAATCTCGTCGCCCGCCATCCGGTAAGGGTAGCCACAGCCGTTATAGCGTTCATGGTGCTCCAGCACGACGGCAACCGAGGTTTCGGATAATTTTGAGGTCGCTTCCAGCACGGCCAGGCCTTCTTCAACATGGCTCTGGACGATGGAATATTCCGCCTGGGACAGCACACCGCGTTTGGCAACCAGACGGGCATCCAGTGCGGCGTGGCCGATGTCCTTGACCATGGTGCCGAGGGCGAGCTTTTCGATCTCCGCTGCGGGCATGCCCTGATGGCGGCCGAAGGCGATGATCAGCGCTGCCGTGGCCACCGCGTGCTCGGTGGCGTAGGCGTCCAGCCTTTTGAGGCGAGCCAGCGGTACCAAGGCATCCGGGTTGCGGATCACCGACTCGATCATCTTGCTGACCACCGGCTCCAGCTGGGCTGCATCGACATGCTGGCCAGCCTTGGCGGATAGCATCAGCAAATTCACCGTACCGCTTGCTTCACTGAGCAAACGCGTCGCCCGCCGCCGCTCCTCGCCCAGTGACACGGTACGGGGAATCCCGGCCTTGATCTCGGCCATCGACTGCAGGCGTCGCTCCAGGCGATTGATGTTGGCCATCGGCGTTGGCGGCAAGTCGATACCCTTGGTGGTGTCGATGCTGAGCTGGTTGATGCCCTCTTCGCGCAGCTTCCAGATATGTGCCTCGTCTCGGACCTTGAAACGCGACTGCCAGATGGAATGGTCGAGCCAGCGCTTGTGCAGGTCCACGACATACATGCCGGGCAGCAACTGGTCGATGGATATCTTGCGGATCATGTCGGCGGTACGGCTTACTTCTGCACCCTGGCGTCGGCCTTGGCTTGCTCTTTGGCTTGCGCCCTGGCCGCCGCCTCGGCTGTCCGCTGCTCGGCTTCGCGCATTTTCTTGGCCACCCGAGCGTCGTGATCAGCTTGCCTTTTCTGAAGCTTGGTGGCATTTGCCGCTTTGCGCTGTTCGCCTTCGGCGGCTTTTTTCGCCTTGGCGGCCTGGCTGGCGGCGATCCTTTCTCCTGTCGCCTGGCGGGTCATGGCCGTTTCTGCCTGGCGCACCCGCAATTGCGCCGCGTGACGCGGGGCCTCTTCCACACGCTGCTTTTCCCGTTCCCTGAACTGTTCCTGCTTGACCTCGCGCTCCAGTGCCTTGCCTTCAATGGCCTGACGACGGGTTTCCTGCATGGTCTTGAGATAGTCGCGATGCGCGGCGTTCCGGCAGTCGTTCACCAGGAATTTCTTGTCGCAAAGAAGGTTCTGCTGCTCGAGCAACTTCTCGGCTTCGTCATGCCGGGCTTTGCTCTCCGCCTGCATGGCCGCTGCCTTGTCCAGACGCATCTGCCAGGCCGCCTGCTGGGCGGCGTCAACCCCGCTGTCGGCAGCCAGTGCAACAACCGGCAGCGCCAGCAGGGTGATCAGGCCGGCAACCACTGATAGGGATCGATTTTCCATTTGTCGTAATTCTCGAAACTGGCGATTTTGTCCTGCACCTTGGAGAGATCGACGATCTCAGGCGGAATATAGTACTGCTGCGCTGCATGGTAAAACACACGGACGACGGGCTCGAGCAGATTGCCCTCATTCTGCTCGATGACGACCCCCATGCGGTTGCTCTCGAGCCGAACCAGCGTGCCGGTCGGGTAGATGCCGATGGCGCGGATGAAACCCTGCACCAGTTGCGGGTCGAAATGGTGCTTGCTCCACTCGAGCAGTTTCTTCAGGGCCTGCGTCGGCGGCATGCCGCGGCCATAGACCTTGTCCGATGTGATGGCGTCGTACACGTCGACGATGGCGGCCATCTGGCCATGAAGCGAGATTTGCTTGCCGGCCAGCTTGTTCGGGTAGCCGGTGCCATCGAAACGTTCGTGATGTTCGCCGACCATCTGCAAGGCAATTTCGCTGATACCCGGGACCTGTTTCAGCAAATTCAGGCCTCCCACAACGTGCGACTGCATGCGGAAGAACTCGTCATCCGTCAGCTTGCCGGGCTTCTTGAGGATGGCGTCGGGAATGTTGGCCTTGCCGATATCAAGCAACAGGCCCCCCAGCGCGACTTCCTTGATGACGTCTTTCGGCAGCTTCATCGAACGGCCGAAGGCGATCAGCAGGGCCGAAACGCCCACCGAATGCTCGAAGGTGTAATCATCGAGACTTTTCAGGCGGGCCAGCGGCAGCAAGGCGTCCTGATTGCGGAAGATCGACTCCACCATGCTCTCGGCCAACGGTTCGATGCGGTCAACCTGAATTTTTTGCCCAAAACGAACGTCATCGAGCACCAGCCGGGCAATTTTCTGAGCTTCGGCATGCAGTCGGCGGGCGCGGGCCGCTTCATCCTTGAGCTCGACGACGACCGGCTTTTCAGCGCGTTTCTGGGCGATCTCGGCGAGGCGCCGCTCCAGATCGGCATTGACCTCGGTTTGCGGCCGCGCTTCCCAGACATCAGCCCCCTTCAGCGTGTCGATGTAGAGCTCGCGGATGCCGAGATTGACGATCTTGTCGACCGTCGTCTGGTCGCGTACCTGAAAGGCGTTGGAAACAAACGGATGATCCAGCCAGCCACAGTTGAGGTCGTGGATGTACATGCCCGGTTTGAGCTGGTCGGCGCGAATCTGCTTGATCATGCGCCGGATTCTAGCAGGCTGCCGCAAATGGTAGGTAACCTGCCTGAAATGCGGGGCAAGCCTTTGTAAAAATTCGAATTTTGCTCATTTTTCCCGGTTGACCGTGGACATCGAATAATCGGCAAAAAAGCCGCCT
>DAOLIO010000232.1:0-4696 GCA_035328505.1 Azonexus sp. | reverse complement strand
GCCGACGAGGTTGAACTGGCCCTCGAGCATGCGGTCGCACGCTATATCTGGGTGGAAAAGCTGGCCCCGGGCGCCTAAAATAGGCGCTCAGGCAAGCCAGCCAATTTCGCCAGCCAGCCGTGACTTTCCAACCATCCAGGGAGTACGCAATGAAGGGCGACAAGAAAATCATCGACATCCTCAACGATCTGCTCGCCGGTGAGCTGACCGCTGTCGATCAATACCTGATCCACGGCGAGATGTATGCCGACATGGGCTTCCAGCAACTGGCCGACAAGGCGATCCATGAATCCCAGCACGAGCTGACGCATGCCCGCGCCCTGATCCAGCGCATTTTGTTCCTCGAAGGCACGCCCAATCTGGCCAAACGTGAAGCCCTCAAAGTCGGCAAGACCGTCCCGGACATGCTGAAGTCTGACCTTGCCGTTGAATACAAGGTGGTCGGCGACTTGAAGAAAGCCATGGCCGCTTGCGAAAAGGCACAGGACTACGTCAGTCGCGACATGCTGGGCATCCAGCTCGAAGACACCGAGATGGACCACGCCTACTACCTCGAGAAGCAGCTCAAACTGATCGAACTGATCGGCCTGCAGAATTACCAGCAGAGCCAGATGGGCTCTGGCAACCCGGCTTAAGGAGCGATCATGAAAGGCGACAAGAAAGTCATCGACGCCCTGAACAAGGTGCTGAAGAACGAACTGACCTCGATCAACCAGTATTTTCTGCATGCCCGGATGTTCCGCAACTGGGGCCTCGAAAAGCTCAACGACTACCAGTACAAGCAATCCATTCGCGTCATGAAGGAGGCCGACGAAATCATCGAGCGCGTGCTCTTTCTGGAAGCCCTGCCCAACCTGCAAAATCTGGGCAAGCTGATGATCGGTGAAGACGTCGTCGAGTGCCTGCAGTGCGATCTCAAATACGAACGTGAAATCCAGCGCCCCTTGCTGGTCGAATCCATCGCCTTGTGCGAAACATTGCAGGATTACGTCAGCCGCGATCTGCTGGAAGAATTGCTCGAACACTGCGAAGAAGCCATCGACTGGCTGGAAACGCAGCACAGCCTGATCAAGAGCGTCACTCTGCCCAATTACCTGCAAGCCTACATGGAGCCGGGCGGGGACTGAAACCGTTCGCACTCGCAGCAGCCGCAGCCATTGCTGCGGCTTTTTTTCGCCTGGCGGTCTCTGCCATATCCTGATGCAAGGCCAATCGATCCATCACGCCTCGGATCACCGGAGCGCACCCGCCGCGCACGCTTGTCGCCCGTTCTGGCTCACGGCGCCTGGGCGCCCTGTCAATCCCGCGGTCA
Source organism: Azonexus sp. (assembly GCA_035328505.1). Classification (GTDB taxonomy): domain Bacteria; phylum Pseudomonadota; class Gammaproteobacteria; order Burkholderiales; family Rhodocyclaceae; genus Azonexus. The sequence continues at coordinate 3,384 of DAOLIO010000232.1, read as the reverse complement.
ACACCAAAAATCGCCTGAAATCAAAATCGGGTCGCGGACACTATTGATCATTCATCGACAAGCGCGGCGCATTCTTGCATTATTGCCAAAGGAAATCGGCCGACACCGGCGATCCCGGGCGCAACACCGTATGCTCGAAAAAATGACGTTGATCGGGAAATTCAATCCTTGGCATCAAACACATTGCGGCCCACTGGAAGCATTGACGCTCAGTCCCCGCTGCTTCCAGCCATCAGGAACGATGCCGTCATCGCGCCGCAGGCCGACGCGTCACACCTTCTCGCAGAAGAAGGCGAAATCAATCAGCAAGACACCAAAGGACAATCATGCTCAAGCAGACCGACCACAACGACACCAATCCACTCACGGCAGTCTTTGAACTGATTCAGAAGCGCTTGCCGGCTGACGTGGCCGACCTGGCGACCAACTTCACAAAAAATTTCTATGAAAGAGTCTCCGCCGAGGACCTGGCCGAACGTTCAACGCAGGACCTCTACGGCGCCGCGCTGTCACATTGGCATTTCGCCAGCCGCTTCACCCCTGGCGCCTCCAGGCTCCACGTGTACAACCCGCGACCGGAAGAACATGGCTGGCAATCAACGCACACGATCATCGAAATCATCAGCCAGGACATGCCCTTCCTCGTCGATTCGATCACCATGGAAGTCAACCGTCAGGGTCTGACGGTGCACCTGATCATTCACCCGTTGATGCGGATGCGTCGGGACAGTGACGGTAATCTGCAGGCAATCGTGGAGATCCACGACGAGGCAGCCGGCACCCTGGAATCCATCATTCATGTCGAGGTGGACCGTCGCACAGACCCTGCCCACCTGGAAGCCCTGCAGCAAGGCTTGGCCCGCATCTTGGCCGACGTCCATGCTGCCGTCGCCGATTGGCCAGGCATGCGCCAAAACCTCACGGATCTGGTCACCTCATTGGAGGCCTCGCCACCACCGATCGAAGTGACCCAGGTCGAAGAGGACATCGCCTTCCTCAAGTGGCTGGCGGCAGGCAATTTCACCATGCTTGGCTACCGGGAATACGCCCTGGTCGATGAAATCAGCGAAGAGACCGGCGACAGCGACTGCGTGCTGCGCATCGTGCCCGGCACGGGCGCCGGCATTCTGCGCGAGACAGGGGAAGAGCGCTCCATATCCTTTTCGGCCCTGCCCCCTGAAGTCAAAAAGGTGGCCATCGAACCGCGCCTGCTGGTCTTGACCAAAGCCAATGCCCGATCGACCGTTCATCGCCCGGGTTACCTCGATTACGTTGGCGTCAAGAAAATGGACAAGGACGGCAAAGTCATCGGTGAACATCGCTTTCTCGGCCTGTTTACAGCCACCGCGTACAGCGCCAGCCCGGAAGCCATTCCGATTCTTCGCCAGAAGGTCAGGAATGTGCTCGACCGTGCCGAGCTTCGCCCCCACAGCCATGGTGGCCGCGCCCTGTCGATTATCCTGGAGCAATACCCGCGCGATGAACTGTTCCAGATCACCTCGGACCAGCTCTATACCGTGGCCATGGGCATTCTCGGCTTGGGAGAGCGGCAACGGACGCGCCTGTTCGTCCGCCATGACACCTTCGGTCGCTTCTATTCCTGCCTGATCTACGCCCCCCGGGAAAATTACGACACGGCACTCCGTCAGCGCATGCAGAACGTGCTGCTCGACGCCTTTCAGGGCACATCGAGCGAGTTCAATGTTCAGGTATCCGAATCCGCGCTGGCCCGTATCCTGATCCTGGTCCATACCAAACCCGGGAACGTGCCCGACTATGATGTCCCCAGCATCGAGCGACGCCTGGTTCAGGCCGCCCGTCGCTGGGAAGACGAGCTGTTCGAATCGCTGACTGAGCGCTGCGGCGAGGAGCGCGGCAATCTGCTCCATGCCCGCTACCTCAACGCCTTCCCGGCCGGCTATCGCGAAGATTACGAAGCACGCGCCGCCGTGGGCGACATCGAACTGATGGAATCTTTGAGCGACGCCGGCGGCCTGGCGATGAGCCTCTATGTGCCGCTCGAAGCACCGGCCGGCAGCCTCCGGTTCAAGGTGCTGCGTGACACGGCCCCCGTCCCCCTCTCGGCATCGCTGCCCATGCTCGAACACATGGGCGTCCGAGTCATTGAAGAGCGTCCGTATGAAATCCAGCGATCTGACCGGCCAACGGTATGGCTGCATGACTTTGGCCTGATCTTCAAGGGTGCCGAAGAACTGGATATTGAGCGCGTCCGCGGCATTTTCCAGGACACGTTCCGGCATGTGCTGAGCGGTGCAGCCGAGAGCGACGACTTCAACCGGCTGGTGCTGGCCGCCCAGCTCGATTGGCGCGAAGTCGCCGTCCTGCGTGCCTATGCCAAATATTTGCGGCAGGCCGGTTTTACCTTCAGCCAGCCCTATATTGAACAAACGCTGGCCGCCCATCCCGGCATTGCCCGCCAGTTGCTCGAACTCTTCCTCGCTCGCTTCGACCCGCAAAGCAATCTCGACAATGCGGTACAGGCCAGTGCGCTTGAAGCGCAAATCCTGCAGGCACTGGACGACGTGGCCAACCTCGATGACGACCGCATCCTGCGTCAATTCCTGGCTGCCATCCTCGCTACCGTACGCAGCAATTATTTCCAGCGCAAGGACAATGCCCCGAAGCCCTACCATTCATTCAAGATCAATTCCAAGGGCATACCGGGGCTACCCGAACCGAAACCGATGTGGGAAATCTTTGTTTATTCACCGCTGGTGGAAGGCATCCATTTGCGCGGCGGCAAGGTCGCGCGAGGCGGCTTGCGGTGGTCGGACCGCATGGAAGATTTCCGCACCGAGGTACTCGGGTTGATGAAGGCCCAGATGGTCAAGAACGCGGTGATTGTCCCGGTCGGCTCCAAGGGCGGCTTCGTGGTCAAGAACCCGCCACCTGGCGGCGACCGCGATGCCATGCTGAAAGAAGGCATCGCCTGTTATCACACCTTCCTGCGCGGATTGCTCGACCTCACGGACAACCTGGTAGGCGGCCAGATCGTACCGCCACCGAACCTCGTTCGCCATGACGACGATGACCCGTATCTGGTGGTTGCCGCCGACAAGGGCACGGCCAGTTTTTCCGATTACGCCAACGGCGTCTCCAAGGAATACGGCTTCTGGCTCGGCGATGCCTTTGCCTCGGGTGGCTCGGTCGGCTACGACCACAAGAAGATGGGCATCACGGCACGTGGCGCCTGGGAGTCGGTCAAGCGGCATTTCCGCGAACTGGGCGTTAACACGCAGGAGAACGATTTTACGGTGGTCGGCATCGGCGACATGTCGGGTGATGTCTTCGGCAACGGGATGCTGTTATCCCGCCACATCAAGCTGCTGGCATCACCATCACCCCAACACCGACGCGCATTGC
>DAOLIO010000231.1:0-4723 GCA_035328505.1 Azonexus sp. | reverse complement strand
GAACTGTCGCTGAGGAGTAATCATGGGTTACCAATGGAACTGGGGCGTCTTCCTGCAGCCGAGCGCGAGCGGGGATGACACCTATCTGGGCTGGATGTTCGCCGGCCTCAAGATGACCGTCACACTGTCGTTGACCGCCTGGGTGCTGGCCCTGCTGCTCGGGGCGCTGATCGGCGTCCTGCGCACGGTGCCGAACAAGGCGCTGGCCGGCTTCGCCACCGCCTGGGTCGAACTGTTCCGCAACATACCGCTGCTGGTACAGCTGTTCATCTGGTATTTCGTGCTGCCGGAGCTGCTGCCGGAAAGCATCGGCAATGCCTACAAGCAGTCGAACCCGATGCTGCAGCAATTCCTCGCCTCGATGGTCTGCCTGGCACTGTTCACCAGCGCCCGGGTCGCCGAACAGGTGCGGGCCGGCATCAACTCGCTGCCCAGGGGGCAGAAGAACGCCGGGCTGGCGCTCGGCTTCACGCTGCCGCAGACCTACCGCTTCGTGATGCTGCCGATGGCCTTTCGCCTGGTGGTGCCGCCGCTGACCTCGGAATTCCTCAACATCTTCAAGAACTCCGCCGTCTGCTCGACCATCGGCCTTCTTGAACTTGCCGCCCAGGGCCGCCAATTGGTCGATTACACGGCACAGCCCTACGAGTCCTTTATCGCCGTGACGCTGTCCTACATCATCATCAACGTCACCGTGATGACCCTGATGCACAAGTTCGAGAAGCGCATCGCCGTGCCCGGCTACATCGGAGGCAAATAATGACTTACGAATTCGACTGGTCTTCCATCCCCGGCGCCTTGCCCTTCCTGTGGGACGGCATGAAGATTTCGCTGGTCATTACCGCGCAGGCGGTGGTCATCGGTATCGTCTGGGGCACCCTGCTGGCCATGATGCGCCTGTCGTCGATCAAGCCGCTGTCGTGGTTTGCCGCCGGCTACGTCAATCTGTTCCGCGCTGTGCCGCTGGTCATGGTACTGCTCTGGTTCTTCCTGATTGTTCCCCGGTTCATCGAAACGCTGCTCGATTTTCCGCCAGGCAGCGATCTTCGTCTGAGCTCGGCGATGATGGGCTTCGCCCTGTTTGAAGCGGCCTATTACTCGGAAATCATTCGCGCCGGCATCCAGAGCGTGCCGAAGGGGCAGATTTCGGCCGCCTCGGCACTTGGCATGAACTACGCGCAGGCGATGCGTCTGGTGGTACTGCCGCAGGCTTTTCGCAACATGGTGCCGTTGCTGCTGACGCAGGCCATCATCCTTTTTCAGGATACCTCGCTGGTCTATGTCTCTGCGCTCGCCGACTTCTTCGGTGCCGCCTACAAGGTCGGTGATCGTGACGGCCGCCTCGTTGAAATGCTGCTCTTCGCCGGTGCTGTCTATTTCGTCATCTGCTTCAGCGCTTCGCAGATCGTCAAGCGCCTCCAGAATAAATACACCACGGCCTGATGGCCGCCGCCAGGAGAAATCCCATGATTCAGATTGCCAACGTCAGCAAGCATTACGGCAGCTTCCAGGTGCTCAAGGATTGCACCACCTCGGTCAGCAAGGGCGAAGTCATCGTCGTCTGCGGCCCCTCCGGTTCGGGCAAGTCGACGCTGATCAAGTGCGTCAATGGGCTGGAGCCTTTTCAGTCCGGCGAAATCATTGTTAATGGCATCTCGGTCGGCGATCCGAAAACCAACCTCTCCAAGCTGCGCGCCCAGGTCGGCATGGTTTTCCAGAATTTCGAACTGTTCCCGCACATGAGCATCACCCAGAACCTGGCCATCGCCCAAGTCAAGGTGCTTGGCCGCAGTCAGGACGAGGCGATAGAGAAGGGCCTCAAGCTGCTCGAGCGGGTCGGCCTCAAGGCGCAGGCCGACAAGTTCCCCGGTCAGCTGTCCGGCGGTCAGCAGCAGCGCGTGGCGATTGCCCGGGCATTGGCCATGGATCCGATCTGCATGTTGTTCGACGAGCCCACTTCGGCACTTGACCCGGAAATGGTCAACGAGGTGCTCGACGTGATGACCGAACTGGCTCACGAAGGCATGACCATGATGTGTGTCACGCACGAAATGGGCTTTGCCAGGCGCGTTGCCGATCGTGTGATCTTCATGGATCAGGGCGCCATCGTCGAGGATGACGGCAAGGAGGCTTTCTTTGCCAATCCGCGTACCCCGCGGGCGCAGCAGTTTCTCGCCAAGATATTGCACCATTGAGCAGCGGCCGGGCGGCTGTCGATCATGCTTAATGGCCGACTGACCCGGCCGGGCTGCCTTTCCGGCCTGCTTTCATGCACTCAGGGTCTTTTTCCCCTGACGCATTTGCGGCCCTGCTGACCATGTCCGAGACCCGTCAACCCATTCCGGTTTCCTTGCCCCGGCCCCATCACCCGCTGGTGATGGTGGCCATGCTGGCACTGATCCTGATTACCGCATTGCTGGCCTACCGTGTGTCGGAGAAACAGGGATTCGACCAGATGCGCGACGAGGCCAGCCATCAACTGGACATTCTGGCGGCCGCCATCGACAGCGAGGTGACGCGGCACGCCTCCATTCCCAGCGCCGTCGAGCTCAATCCGGATGTCCTGGCCCTGCTGCGTGCGCCGCCCGGGCAACAGGCAGCGTTGCAGGCATCAGCCAACCAGTTCCTGCAAAAGCTGAACGATAGCCTGGGCGGGCCGGTGATTTTTGTCCTCGACACCACTGGCCGGGTGGTTGCATCGAGTGACTGGATTTTCTCCGACAACCTGCTCGGTGCCGACTTGTCCTACATGCCCCTGTTTCGGGGCGCAATGGCCGGCGTACCGGGGCGGCACTATGCGGTGGATAAGGTGCGCAAGGAGCCGGGGTATTTTTTCGCGCTGCCGATTCGTGATGAACATCAGGACTGGAAGGTGATCGGCGTCGCCGTGGTCAAATCCAGCCTGCACGAAGTGGAGCGGCGTTGGCTCGGCCAGGAGGCGCCGGCCTTGATTGTCGATGCCAACGGTATCGTGTTGCTCGCCTCGCCGCCCGAGTGGCGCTATGCCACGCTGCAACCGCAAAGCCCCGACGTACTGGCGCGTATCAGCCGCGAGCAGTTTGCCGATCAACCGCTCGGCACCACCTCACTCGATATCGCCATCGATGCCGCGCAGGAAGGTAACGTGGTGCGCCTGTCGCGGCAGCTGAAAAGCGATACGGGGCCGCTCCAGGCGACCAAGTCCTATCTGGCCCTGAGTCGCCATTTGCCGGGAACGGCCTGGCGCATCATCGTCTTTTCCGATCTGCGGCCGGTCACCCTGCAAGCCACCACCCATGCCGCGCTGGCCGGGGCGGCGATCGGTTTCCTGCTGCTCTGGCTGCTCTTTCTGAGTCAGCGTCGGCGCTTGGCCAAGGGGAGGGAGGAGGCGCGCGCCATGCTGGAACGGGCCAACGAGGAACTCGAACGCAAGGTCGCCGCACGCACCGCCGACCTTTCCGAAGCGGTCACCGGCCTGCAGCGCGAAGTCGCCGAGCGCCAGCGCGCCGAGCAGACCCTGCGCGCCGCCCAGGATGAACTGGTCCAGGCCGCCAAGCTCGCCGTGCTCGGCCAGATGGCGACCGGCATCACCCACGAACTCAGTCAGCCGCTCGGCGCCATCCGTACCCTGTCGGCCAATGCTGTGGAATTCATGCATCGCGGCGACCTCGCCACGGCGGAAAAGAATCTCGGCATTGTCGGCCAGCTGGCCGAGCAGGCGGGCGGCATCATCACCCCGCTCAAAACCTTTGCCCGCAAGTCGCCGGCCGTCTCGGTGGCGGTCGATGTGGCGCAGGCGGTCGATGCGGCGCTCTTCCTGTTCGACGCCCGGCTGAAAAAGCTCAATGTCACGGTCAACCGGAATTTCGGGCCAAAATCAACAATTGCCTGGTGTGACCAGAACCGGCTGCAACAGGTGCTGGTCAACCTGATCGGCAACGCCATTGACGCCATGGCCGACGAGCAGCACCGCAGCCTGAGCTTCAGCGTCGAGTCCGCCAGTTCCGGCCAGCTGGCCCTGGCCGTCAGCGACAGCGGCTTCGGCTTCACCGAAGAGGCGTTGAAGCACCTGTTCGAACCGTTCTTCACCACCAAGCAACCCGGCGAAGGGCTGGGTCTTGGTCTGACCATTTCACGCGATATCCTGCGTGACTTTGGCGGCGACCTGCTGGCCGGCCCGGCGCCGGGTGGCGGCGCACGCTTTGTCATCCTGCTGCCGGCCGTTCCGGCCCCTGCATCAGCGCTTAAAAAGGTAATGCCATGAAGTCTACGCTTTCCGTTCTGCTGGTCGAAGACGACCCCAACGTTCGCCTCGGCTGCGAACAGGCCATGCAACTGGCCGGCATTACGGTTGATGCCGTCGGCTCGGCCGAAGAAGCGCAGCGCCGCCTGCGCGCCGGCTACCCCGGCATCGTGGTTACCGACATGCGCCTGCCGGGCATCGACGGCATGACGCTGCTACGCTGGGTCGTCGAGCTCGATGCCGATCTCCCGGTGATCATGATCACCGGGCATGGCGACGTGACACTGGCCGTCGAAGCCATGCGCAGCGGCGCCTACGATTTCATGCAGAAACCCTTCTCGACCAGCGATCTCGTCGACGTCGTCCGCCGGGCGCTGGAAAAGCGCGAACTCGTCCTCGAAGTCGATGCCCTGCGCCGCCGGCTCGACCATCGCGACAGCCTCGAATCCCGCCTGATCGGCCGCTCGCCGCAAATGGCCAAGGTCCGTCAGCTGATCCTCG
>DAOLIO010000230.1:0-4735 GCA_035328505.1 Azonexus sp. | reverse complement strand
TACCTCTCTGCCTACGGCAATACCCGGCGCATGGCCGAAGCACTCGCCGCCGGCGCCGAAAGTCTGGGCGGCGTGCGGGTTTCGCTGTACGACCTTGAAGGCGGTGAAGCCGACATCTTTACCGATCTGGTCGAAGAAGCTGATGGCATCGCCTTTGGCAGTCCGACCATCAACGCCGATGCCGTCAAGCCGATCTGGGATCTGCTCTCATCACTGACCACGGTCAATATCAAAGGCAAGCTCGGTGCCGCCTTCGGCTCCTATGGCTGGAGCGGCGAAGCGGTACGCCTGATCGAAGATCGTCTGCGCGGCCTGAAGCTGCGCGTCCCGGTCGAAGGCTTGCGCATCAAGCTGGTACCGGACGCCCGTGAACTCGACGCATGCCGGGAACTGGGCGAACAGCTGGCCCGTCACCTGACCGGCCGGGTCGAACACCGCGAGGTCGAATTTAGCCAACTGCAGGCCGCGCTCACCTAACAACAGGGGGAAAACAATGCCAAAAGCCAAAGTCACCTTTCAGGATATCGGCGTCACTGTCACCGTGCCGGCCGGTACTCGACTGATCGAAGTATCCGAAAAAGTCGGTGCCGGGATCACCTACGGCTGCCGCGAAGGCGAATGCTGCACCTGCCTGACCAAGATCGTGTCCGGCGGCGAGAATCTCGCCCCTCCCAGCATGCTGGAAGACCAGGTGCTCAAGGACAACATGGCACCACGCGGTCATCGCCTGGCATGTCAGGCGCAGATCATCGGCGGCGAACTGGTGGTCAAACCAGCCTGAACGCTGCGATTACCCAACAAGATTAAAAGCAAATACCCAACCTAACCAGAGAAATTCAAATCAACCCGCTTTTCAGGAGAACGTAAAAAATGGCCCTCATCACATTCAGCAGCCCCATGCACAAGGACAAGACGGTCTATGCCGTTGCCGGCAGTCACACCCAGACCATCCTTTCCCTTGCCAAGGAACATCACATCCCGATTGACTTCGGCTGCCAGGAAGGCAACTGCGGCACCTGTCTGGTCAAGGTTTCGTCCGTCGACAACAAGCGCAGCCCCATGGGCGGCCCGTTGAACGTTCGCGAAGTTGCGGCCCTGCTCGAAATGGGTCACATCACCAAAGCCCAGATCGACCAGATGTACGTCGATGACATCCCGCCCACCCAGTGGCGCCTCGCCTGCCAGATGATCGTCCGCGACGAAGACATCCTGGTCGAGTACCCGAGCAAATAAGGGGTCGGCAATGAACGGTCCGGATCGACTGCCCTATCGAGCCACGGTGTTCGCCGAGTTGCTGGCCATGCCAGCCTCGGCAAAGGCCGCGGCCGATCCGAACCGTTCGCTGCTGGCGAGCATGATGGCCGGCCAGCTCTCCGACAACGGCTGCCTTCCCGCCGATCTCGGGCTGGGCGCTGCCGCCTATCAAAATCTGATCCATTGCTACTTTCCGGGACTGAAAGCCCGGGGACCGGCGCGGGCGATCGACGCCATTCCCGAATGGTGCGATCTGCAAAAACTGTTACTTGACCATCGCGCCAGCCAAAGCCCAACCGAACTGCTGATGGCCAACATTGTCGCCACTGCCTGCGCGGGTCGCGATCACCTTTGGCAAGACCTTGGCTTGGCCAATCGCGAAGAACTGACTAAACTGATGCTGGTAAATTTTCCTGCCCTGGCGCGGGCCAATACCGGCGACATGAAGTGGAAGAAATTCCTCTACCGCCAGTTTTGCTCACGCGAAGGCATCTACGTTTGTCCAGCCCCATCGTGCGGGGTTTGCAAGGATTACGCAAAATGTTTTGGACCGGAGAACTGATCGCCCGAAACGCTCCTGTAAGGCGCCGCGTTACGGCAGCCCAAGCGCCCCATGTCGATCGAGCCATCGCCGCCTATCTGGGTCTTGCTGTGGGTGACGCGCTAGGCGCCACGGTCGAGTTCCTGACCCCCAACGAAATCCGCCATCAAATCGGCGTCCATGAAAATATAACCGGCGGCGGCTGGCTGCGCCTCAAGGCCGGTCAGGTTACCGATGACACCACCATGTCGCTGGCACTCGGCGCATCAATCCTGGCCAAACGTGCGGTCGACGCCCAGGCTGCGGCCGAAGCCTTCGACGCCTGGATGCGCGCCAAACCCGTCGACATCGGCAACACGGTTCGCCGAAGCCTGATCCAGTTCCGCAAGACCGGCAACCCAGAAGCTCCCGCATCCGAGAATGACGCTGGCAACGGCGCAGCCATGCGCGTGTTGCCGGTCGCCCTTGCCTGCTACGGTCGACCGGAAAAAACGACCGTTTCTGCAAGTAATGCCCAGGCGCACGTCACCCATCACAATGCGCTTTCCGATGCAGCCTGCCAGACGCTGATTTTCATGGTTCAGGATTTGCTGGCCGGCCTGGATACCATCGAAGTCGAGCGCAAGCACGCCGCCAAACTGGTCCGGACTCACCCCATTTTCATCTACGACCGTCGACGCTGCGACAACCCCAGCGGCTATATCGTCGAAACCATGCAGGCCGTCCTTCAGTCATTTTTCGCGACGGAAACATTCGAGGATTGCCTGATCGACATCGTCAATCGCGGCGGCGATGCCGACACTACCGGCGCCATCGCCGGCATGCTGGCCGGCGCACGTTATGGTCTGAACAGCATTCCAAAACGTTGGCTCAAGGCCCTCGACCCCAAAATCTCCGCCGAGTGCTCAGCCCAGGCCGCAGCCCTGCTCACCCTCAGCCAGGAAACAATGCTGGCCGAAACGCTGACAGAACCACCGAAAATCTGACAGTACGGACCACGGCACCCAAGCGACAGGGCGCTCTGTCAGGTCGTTTTCATCGATGCGTGACGCTTCAGCCAGAAGATGATTTCATCGATATCTGCTTCTTCCGGCCAGCATGCCGTGAACGCATCGAGATCCCTTTCATCAACCAGCGCACGCTCTGCCAACATTAAAAATTGCGTCAGTTCATCTGGATCGTGCAACTGCCTGACCGCCATATTGAATACGGGCTTGCAGCCATAGAAAATATCGTAGTACAGATCAACGAGACCTCCGCAGGGTATGACTGGCAAGGCATCCGCCAATCCTTCAAGGAAAGCCATCTCCGGTTTGTAGCTGAGCAAATTGTCCAGTTCCCCACGGACCTCAGCAGTCTGCGCCTCCTGCCACAAATCAAGCCTGGCCGTCATGCGCTGAACGCTACATGCGGGGTGCTGCCATAGCGACGGGCCGCATCCACCGCCAACCCAGCGCCAATACTGCCAAACAGGTCCCCCTCAACCACCCTGGCCTGCGGCAAACGGGCTGCGATACGCTGACGCAGGCGCGGTATTCCGCTGGAGCCGCCGGTAAAGAAGATGGTACCGATACCGCTTGCCGCAAGACCGGCATCGGACAGCAAGCGGGTCACGGTTGTTTCGACTTTTTCGACCAGCCCTTCAGTCGCCAGGTCGAATGCGATGCGGGTCAGTGTCGCTTGCTCGCCCGGGGCAAAACGATCCAGCGGCAGAACGGCGGTATCCCCTGCCGACAGCGCTATCTTGGCCTGCTCGACCTGATGCGCCAGCCAATGCCCGGCCCGCTCCCGGATCAGCGCCAGAAGACGATTCAGGCATTCCGGCGACATTGCATCGAGCAGCAGGTTTTGCTGGTCGGCCCAGACCTGGCGGGTATAGGCGAAATTGATGGTGTGCCAGGTCGCCAGGTTGAAGTAAATGCTGGCCGGCATTTCGCGCCCGCTCTTGAGCAGGCTACGATGCCCCAGCAAAGGCATTACCGATGCCAGACTGAGATGCTTGTCGAAATCCGTCCCACCGATATGAATACCCGTGTTGGCCAGCACATCGCTCCAGCGCTCTGCCGCCTTGGCTCGCTGCGGCGACAGCCGGACAATCGAAAAATCAGATGTGCCACCGCCAATATCCGCGACCAGCACCAGTTCTTCGTGAGCCAGCGTCGTCTCATAGTGAAAGGCCGCAGCGATCGGCTCGTACTGAAAACTGATGTCGCTGAAGCCGACAGAACGAGCGATATCCGCCAGCGTCTGCTCGGCCACCCGGTCTGCCGCCGGGTCATCATCGACAAAAAACACTGGCCGCCCCAAGACGACCTGATCAAAGGCACGTCCCCCCTGCGCTTCGGCACGCGTCTTCAGACTGGCAATAAAGCGCGTCAGCAGATCGCGAAAAATAACCACCGTGCCTTGAACATCCGTCCGGCCATCGATCAGGCTGCTGCCCAGCAGGCTTTTCAGCGAGCGCATCAGGCGGCCTTCGTAACCCTCAAGATATTCCCTGAGTCCAGCCCGACCAACGCTGACGCTGTTCTCCTCCGCATTGAAGAAAACCACCGAGGGCAGCGTCGTCTTGCCATCTTCCAGCGGCAGCAATGTCGAGCACCCCGACCTTAACCAGCCAACCGTGGAGTTGGAGGTACCAAAGTCAATACCGCAGGCGCGGGCGTAAGAGAAATGAGACATCGCGAAGCTTTGCTGACGGGGCCGCGATGCTACGCGGCGAGGACAACACTGTCCAGCGGCGAACCCAACCATAAGTCCGCCCGAACCACCTTGGCGACGGCTGACTTCATGAATCTGTCGTCGTGTGCTTCGAACCCTGAAGTGCTTATCCGGGCACGATCATGTCGGCAACCACAGTTGGTTGACGTGACGCGACATCGCAAGCATTTGAACCAAAATTGCGTAGCATCAACACGGATCACGAAGATTGGACTCAAA